>NZ_JAZETN010000009.1:0-156152 GCF_036864475.1 Alteromonas sp. S005
GGCAAGTTGTTGACAGAACTGGCTTTTGTCCCCTCAGCCTGAACGGTTGTTGGGTTTGTGGGTTGAGTAACGTTCGAACTACTTCCATCTATAGCTTTAGAAAACCTTATATCAGCTATATTTAGCGTGTCACCTAATTCAGCATTAATCGCGAAGGCGAGTTGCTGATTAATAAATACCCCTTTCCCTTCTTCGAACGCCCGCCAAGCTGCACTAAGGTCATTTTTTATCACACTATCGAGGACCAGACCCTCTTGACCACTTTGGTGAACAGGGTAGCTACTAATAGAAATGTAAGTAGGCGGGAGGGCATTTACTTTACTAACTTCTTCTGTGCCATTTAAACGTAACACATTACCGTCAGCTTTTAGCAAAGGCGTTACGGCCAATGGTGATAGTGAATTGTCCGATAGTGATTCTATATTGCTAAGTGGCGCGTCGGTATAAAGGTAGAAAGGCGCGTAAAGCCTTTGATTTAACCATTGCTCCGTTGCACTTCTAAAGCTGTCGGTCATGGTATTCATGCCGATATTTGCTGTTAAGGCAATGAAAAATGCGCAAACAGCAAGACGTGTCTTGCTAGACAACAAGTGCATATTAGCAATCACGTAATGAAATACAGGCCATTGTCGTGGCACAAATGCGCTAAGTAGTTTTGCTACGATGGGTAGCCACAGAAGCACAAGTCCGCAGCTTGTAAGTAGTAACAATGCAACAAAAAATAGAGCAGAAGCCGCAGAGGTAACAAAGGCTTCAGTAATAAATAGAAAACCCAACGCCGCTGCTGATACAAGGCCTGCAGTCCATTGCCGCATCATTTTCTTTTTAGCGGGGCGCACAGTTAACGCATTTGAAAGCTTAACGATAGAAGCTAAAGAGAAAACGACTAAGGATGTAAAAGTCGTTATTAACGCGAATCCAAAAATAAAAAGGAGGTTGACGTCAGGGGTAATAAATACGGCGTTAAACAAAGATGTGAAGGTACCACTTATTACCGGCGATAACATCGATGCGGCTTGAAAACCAATAAACATGCCTATTGGAATACTGATCACGCAGTAAATCAGCAGCTCAACAAAGAGTGCCCCACCTAATACGCGTTTTGATATGCCTAGCTGTCGTAATCGAATTACGTTGGGTAAACGTGTGCGATACATCAAGTTTAGCGCGTTCAACACTATAAAAAGTGATACCAGGCCCATAAGCGCGCTCATTGCCCACAGGTTCAATCTAAAGCTATCCGGTAACGAGCCGGTATCATTGTCATTGTTGTTACTTGATTGTTTAACCGCTATCCCAAGTAATGCTTCTATTGTCTCAAGGTCTTGTTCGGAAAGCGGCGAGAGAGCTACTAGGCCAGCGAGTGGTACAAAACTTTTTTGCTGATTTGAAATATCATTAGCGCCAGGCTGGGTATTATCTTTGCTGAGGGCATTGTCTTTACTATTTTTGCTGTAAGAAGGGCTTATCCCTCCTTTATAAAAGTCATCAATAGAGACCAAAATCGTATCTTGTGGCACAAGGCTGCTGACATAAGCATTAACCGTTGCAGGCCATTGCGGGGGATGCGTCGAGTCTTTATGGTCCTTATTTAGCGTATTGTGACAGCTTAGTTTGGCATTTGTAACCGGGTGAAGTAGCCCGTTCACGGAAAAGGTACCCGTAGAATTAGCACGTAATATTCGAGCAGCAGAAGCTTGCTTACTTTCTCCAGCTCCCAAAGAAAGAGACGATAGCGAAGTGTTTTCATCAGTAGCTCGAAAGGTACTTCCTAGAAGAGGCTGGGTATCAACGCCAAGCAACTTGAGCGTAATTGGTGTCGCTTTCTCACCAACGCATGAAAGGGTAATGCTGCGTTCAGATATAGCTATAAGCTGAGTAAAGCCATGCCGGCGAAGGGTGACATAATCTTCCTTAGTAAAGCCTTCATGATTAAAGCGCTGATGCGGGGCCTGCTCTTGTACAAAGCTCTTATGTGAGGAACGCTCATGTTTAACGCTGTCTTGCGAGTCTTTACCTAGTTTAAGCTGTGCACCGCTGTCGACTGGGGTGATGATACTGTTAGCCAAAAGACCTTGATTAGACTGCAATAGTTCACCCTGTGTCGCGCCTTCGTTTATCAACAAAACGGTAACAAGCCCGGCATTGGCCAAAACTATTGCGACCATAATGAGCAAGGGTTCCCACGGTCTATGTCTTGCCATTGCGAGAAGGCTAGAGAGGCTTAGCAATAAAGTGCGTAGCAAGGCGCTTTCTCTCTATTATGGGGTTTAATTTTAAGAATACCCATATGGTTAAACATCACCGCCTTAAAGCTCGTTTGCTGAGATATGCGGTGAAACAGGGGCGCTATTCATACGCTCAGGCTTTGCCTCTTCCAGTATGCCTTTATGAAGCCGCAAAACAGAATCCGCTTTTACCGCGACGTCTTGACTATGGGTAACTACAACAAGGGAAGTATTGGCTTCTCTACAGGTTTCAAAGAGTAGGTCTGACACGGTCTCGCTGGTGGTCTCATCCAAGTTGCCGGTGGGTTCGTCAGCTAAAATAAGCGCGGGGCGATGTACTAATGCTCGGGCTATAGCACAGCGCTGCTGTTCGCCTCCAGATAATTGGCTTAGCGGCTTTTGCGCTAAGGGTAAAATTCCGAGTTGCTTCATTAATGCTAATTGATAGCTTTTGTCAAAATTACCTTTTAGCCTTGCGGTAAAGGCAACGTTGTCCCAGGCATTGAAGCAGTCAAACAGGTTAAAGCTTTGAAATACAATACCTAAATGCTGTCTGCGAAATTTATCAATGTCTCTGGTCTGAGTGTTATCACCATGGTTGCCATCACTAGCAATTGCTAACCCATTTACCGCGATATCACCGCTATCAGGGCTTTCAAACCCAGCAATAAGCGATAGCAAAGTAGACTTACCACACCCAGAAGCACCCTGTATGCTCACAGATTCGCCTGGGTTTACAGTCAGGTTAAGACTGTTTATGAGCGGCGCTTCTGCCCTCGAAAACGATTTTTTTAACTCTTTTATTGTCAGCATAGGTCAGCGTTTTGACTTGAACCGTTTTGGTCTAAAAATGTCGGTTTTAACATGTCATAGCTTGAAATATAAGCTATGCGGGTTGGTATAAAATTTAAAATGTCCCGACGAAACCAATTAATTTCATTATTGAAGTATACGTAAGGCATGCGCTTTTTGGTTAAAAAGCGATGAGAAAATTCCATGTGCGAATGCGCCATAAAAATTTTGGGTGTCTTGTGTGTTTCAAAAGACACGGGGGTATCTAAATTCGGTTACACTCAAGGTAGCTCAGGGCATGGGCACTTCGAATTTAAAAAGGGGCGTTAAGCCCCTTCACCAATATTCTTACTGATTTATGAAGTTATCGAGTTCTTCGCCAGTGATTTTTTTGATTTGTGCAAATAAATACCAAAGCGCGGCAATAAGCAAAATCATACTTGGGATCACAATAACCGGGTAGCTAAGCGCTGTCATTCGGCCTAACTCTTCAGTATATGCCGTCGTGCCCGGCTCACTGACCAAAATCATCTTTGCCAAAATGTAGTTAAGTGCAGAAGAGAGGAAAAATGAACTCGCAACAATATAAGAGCTTACCGCAACCTTCTTTTTAAATTCTGGCTGCTTTCCCTTGGCATCCAACACCTGATTGAGGTGAGGCCAGTTTATGATCTGGTCGTTAAGGATAAGCATTTTGACCAGGGGTTTATTAGTGTATTGGGTCACTAACACCGCTATACCGATAATGCCCGGAATGGCCGCTTCTTTAATCGCAATATACTCTGCTGGCAATTTAAGTAAGCTAAACCCACCAGTAAGTAACACGCTGATAATCCCAAGAACAGAAAAACCGTTTACCTTTCCCGATTCTTTCAGGTCCCATAAACCATAGCCAATGGGGAAGCTAAGTGCGGCTACGATACTCCAAGCCGGCCCTAGGTAATCTTCTGAACTCGCATAACTCATTAACACCACGGGAATAACAATGTTAAACGCGAGGTTGCCGAAAAAGCCTTGATTCTTTTGTGTAGGTTCTTGTACTGCTGACATATCTTTTATTAACGTCTTATCTTAAAGCCAATTATACGGAAAGTAATTAGCGTGCCCAGTGCCATGCAGCAAATAAGCCGCCAATAAATCCAAACAGATGATATTCAAAGGAAATAAATTTTGATGTGGGAAGCACACCAACGAGCATCCCTCCGTATAGCGCTGCAACTACTAGTGAAATGAGCAAATACCGCACTTTGTTACTTCTAAAACCTGCCAGCACAAGGAAGCCGAAATAGCCATATACCATGCCGCTCGCGCCGATATGGGTGGCGGTTCTGCCAAACAGCCATACGCCTAAGCCACCTATAAGCAGTGCGCTTAATGTTGCGATAAAAAAGGTACGTTTACCCCATTGCATGGTGAGCCACATAAATAGCAAAAGGGGAACAAGGTTTGCCATTAAGTGAGTCGGCGTTCCATGAAGAAAAGGTGCAGTAAAAATATAAGGCAGAGTTGATAGGGTACGAGGCACCACACCAAACTGATTAAGTGCATTGCCAGTAAGTAGATTTGCTACTTCTATTACGATTAAAAGTGCGCCCAACGTTAGCAGTACGCGAATTTGAAATGAAAGCGGCTTCATAGAAAGGCCCCTTAAATAAATTACAAAATAATATGGGGAAGGTAGCGAGAAAGATCTTGGGTTATCGCTGAGGCATCTTCTCTTACCGAAATACCCGCTGGCATGTCATCTACTAACCAACTACCTATAAGCGTATGATTACCTTCAAAAACGGGCAATGGTTCAAAAGCTTGAACAATAAAACCTTCTTCACCGTAAGGGCCATCACTCAAAACGCTCTCAACGCCACTTTCGATAATTGATACGTTGGCTCCCTCTCGAGAAAAGAGGGGCTTTTTAATCCACTTACCAGACAGACTCTTTGTATTTGTTTCGTCTGAAAAATAAGCGGGAAGTAGGTTGGGGTGACCTTCAAACTTTTTCCAAAGCTGGGGAAGCAGCGCTTTATTTGAAATAATCGATTTCCACGCGGGCTCCAACCAATTAACTTGGGCGTCTTCTAACACATCGCCAAACTCTTCGCGCAGCATAAATTCCCAAGGGTAAAGCTTAAAACAATCAGTAATAGGGGCATCTTGAAGGTCAGTAAAAACGCCAGTGTCTGCTAACCCAATATCTTCAATAAACACAAAGTCAGCCAAAAGCCCTGCCTCTATAGCGCAGTCTTGAAGATATTGCACGGTTCCGCGGTCTTCAACGGTATCTTTGCAGCACGCCATATGCAGTTGATTTATGTTGTAGTGCAAGGCAATTTCACGAAAGCGATGGACTAACTTTTCTTGCAGGCTATTAAATTGATCAGCATGCAGAGCAAGTTTGCCTGCATCGACATTTTGCGAAAGCCACAGCCATTGCCAAAAACCGGATTCATACAGGCTGGTGGGCGTATCTGCATTGTTTTCAAGAAGTTTTGCTGGTCCTTTGCCGCTATAAACAAGGTCAAGGCGAGAGTATAAACTTGGGTCTCTTTCGTTCCAGCTATTACGCACTAAATCCCAATGCTGCTCGGGGATGCAAAAGCGAGTGAGTAATTCCTCACTATTAACCACGTCTTCGGTAACTGCCAAGCACATTTGATGTAATTCGGCAGTGGGGTCTTCAATGTCGTTTTCAATTTGCGCAAGTGTGAATTGGTAGTAGGCGCTTTCATCCCAATACGGCTCGCCGTACATGGTGTGAAAATGAAAACCAAACTCATTGGCCAACTGCTGCCAGCCCTTACGAGGCTGGCAAGGCATTCTAAACATTCTTATCCGCCCCAGCCGCCTTTACGGCTGCTGCTACCCCAAGATGATTTAGCGCGCACACTGCTGCCAAAACCGCCCCGTTTCATTGTGCGGTTCACGGTAGGCTTAGGTTTATAAACGTCTTTATTTACACGATATTTTCTTTTACGAATATCGCCATCAAATACATAGCCGTCTGCGGTTATCCACCGTGAACGAAACGGTGAATTGTATGAATAGGAGGTATATAAGGGTTGCGAGTAGTAGCGACTTGGTGAAAGTAAAGAGCTCACCATATAGCCTGCCATGAAAGGCATGAAAAAGCTGCCGTTGCTGTTGTTTACGTATTGGCACTGATTAGGGCCAAACTCGTGCTCACAGTCATATTCAGAACTAAAGCGTGGACTGGTGCGCATAGCCTCATCCACCGCTGTCTGATAGGCAGCTTCACAGCGCTCTACCGCATCTGGAAAGTCTTGCTTACAGTCTTCTAGCGACGTGTAAATAGTCGCATCTTCTTTTTCAGCGCCACAACCACTAAGGATGACGCTAGCCACGCCTAACGCTAAAGGCTTAACGTTAAAACCTTTACGCATACTGTTAAGGTTAATATGCTTAGTGCGCTTCATAACAGGTCGCTCACTTTGCTGGTTATCAACAACTTCGCGTTCTAGGTTACTTTTATCAGTCATTGCTGCCCCCTTAATAGGTCATGCAAGCGGCGTTTAGTAAGCCTACGGCAATGGACATACTGGCAAGCATAACACCTGCAGAGACTTCATTATTATTTATGCGCTCTGCGATTTTGGGCATAAAGCTGAAACGCAATATGGCAAACGCAAGAGATTGAGCAACAACAGCAACGAGCGCCCAAATAGCAAAATCGACCACGGCAACAGAGTTTGAGGCCGCGCTGCCAAGGGCTATAGCAAAACCGATAATAGCACCACCAAATCCGATAGCTGCTGCTACATTTTTCTCTTCTTTTACCAGCTTCCATTCATCATGAGGTGTAACCAAGGCGTACACCAATTTGAAGATAAACAAGAAAACAATCGATAAGCCAAAGTACAGCGCGAAGTTATCCAAGCCGGCCAAAGAGTGCATAATGGTATCCATAGTCATTCCTTTTTTATTAACCGTTTATCGTAATATCTGCAGGCTCAACATCGAAGCCTGTAGAAATCACTAAGCATCTGTCTAAATTGTTACCCACTTGTTTTTCTTCACCAACAACGAGCAAGGTCTCAACTCTATCGTTACTGATGGGCCGTTCGTATAACATCATAAACTGATCTGTTTTACTGACATCACCATCTTCTTCGTAGGTCGTTTCTGTTACCGCAACCGGCGGTGATTCGTCGCCCACAGCCCCCCATACACGGGTATATACCTTGCCCTCAAGCTCATAGGTAGGCTGACTGATAACGTTTTTCAAACACTCATTCCACTGGGCCGTGTTGCCAATGGTTTTTGTTTCGTAAAAGTGCCACAGTTTTACGTCTGTGATGTGGTTCTCTGATAGGCCTCCATCGGTCACCACCTGTAAAAATCCATCATCGTCAGTATAAAAACGAAGTAGGGTGCCGCCAGTATCCAACGGGGCTTCACCTACCGCTTGAATTAACTGAGAACGTGCTGCGCCCTCGATGGTTAACTCGGGCTCTAATAAGGAGAGTTTTAAGTTATCTAACTCGAAAGAACCACCTAAATACAGCCCCATTATCTCTGGTGACTTAGGTTCTGTTTTCTTAATAGGTTCTGATTTTTTAAATAGTTTACTAAACATGTTTACGCCTCTTAATCAGCGTCCAGTGAAGACCAGTTTATTGCATTAATGCGTCGCTCAGCGATGTAAAACAAGGTATCACCTGGGTTTAACGTAGCGTCTAACGGCGGGTTTACCACCATTTCCTTTACAAGGCCATTGGGTGCATAACCGATAAAGATGGCGTCGTGTTTACGCTTTAAATTGATAAACAACTTGGCAACGGAAATCGCTTGGCTATTTTCAGGTATTTTCACCGAAAATTGTGCTTGCCCTTCATCAATACTTAGCAAGTCGTGATGAAGCATACTGGAACCTGGATCAAATGCAGCTTTGACCAGCATTTCTATTGCCACGCTCGGTGTGCATTCTACTTTAGGGCAGTGGTCCTGAAGCAAACTTACTAAGCTGTCATCGTCGAAATAGGCCACTTGATGAGCATCAGGGTTGCGCTTGGTACAATACAGCGCAGTAGTCATGGTGACATCATCTTGGGGGTTATCGATTACAATAGTTTTGGCAGAGCTTACACAAGCGCGGTCCATATCTTCGTCTTTGTTGAACGAATCTACTTTTACAAATTCAATGACGCCGGGCATGGGGTTGGTGATATCAGCTTTTACGCAAAGTACAATGTCAGGGCGTTCAGACATTGCATCTCGTTCTTGAAGAATTAAGTCAAGCAGCATCATGGTGCGCTGCTCATTCCAACCAATCACCAAGATATGTTCATTAAGCATCAAGCTATTCATACCCAACAATCCTTTCTTCCACGTTAAAGAAACCCAAGCTGCAATTCGGCCAATCACCATGGCGAAAATACTCAAACCAAGCGGTATGACATATAGCGCAACAATTAATTTTCCCGCTGGTGTGACGGGAGAGAGATCGCCATAACCTACCGTTGAAGCAGTGACCGCCAACCAGTAGACAAAATCGGTTTTAGCAATTAAGTCGTGTTCGCCTGCAGCGAAAAGAAGCCAATAGCTTGTTACTGCGTAAAACGCGGTCGCACCGACAATGGTGTACCAGCGGGACTCTGCAAAGTATTGCAGCATGATTTTTCGCAGTTTAATCCATGGTGACATAAAACAAACAGCCCTTGTTATGCGTGTCCTTACTCTGCCTTGAAGTACTTGATTTGTCTAGATTAGGTCGTTGTTATCTGGCGAATTATGCAAGGAATTATTGTAACAAGAATTAAAAATGGGAGCCTTTAGCTCCCATCCTTTAACTTACTTGCCTAGAATTCGAGCTAGCTCGTCATCGGCTGAGGTTTTACCCCCTTTGATGCCCGCTTCTGCTAGGCGTTTTTCTAAGTCGCTGCTCGACTCCTCGCTAGCCAGTTCCTCGGCTGCTTGAAGTTCCGCGTTTCGCATCTTTTGCTTATCCTGAATGCGAGATAAAGACTCAGTAGCTGTCTTCATTTTACTGTTCGCGCCCATGTGGCGTGAAGATACTGCAACCTGTGCTTTTTGAACGCTTTCAGTGGCTTTGACCATATCCACTTGCTGCTCTAAGCGGCGCAAATTCGCTTTAGCTTGCTGAATGTTATGGGCCAACTGCTTTTCAGACTGTTTGAACTGATCAAGGTAAGTTTGTTCTTGCTCACGTTCTTCTTTCAACTCTGACACTTTTTGTGCACAGTCAAGGGCAAGCTGACGGTCGTTATCTATCGCTTTACGCGCATGCTCTTCATACTCAGCTATTGACGAGTTAAAGCTATCTACTTTTTGTTGTGAAAGTTTACATTTCGCCAAAATCTGCGTGCGGGCATGATCAGACTTGCGTAGTTCTTCTTTGGCTTCTCTGATTTCTTGTTCCAAAATTCGAATAGCCTGACTGTCTGCAACAGACTGCGCAGCTTCGGTAGCACCACCTTTTACTGCAGTAATAAGTTTTTTCCACACTGACATTCGCTTCTCCTTAAGAAGTAAATTTAGTTAAGGTGTGTTTCGTAGGCATCTAAGAAAGATGCAACATTCTGAAACAGGGTTTCGACTTCAATAACAATACTTTCGGCTTTTGACTGGGCACTTAGCGCACCAAAGGCAGTGTAGTATTCTTCGCCACCAATATTTGAAATACCTACCGTAGTGAGAGGAAACACCATATGGGTAGACAGTATTTCATGGTCAAGCGCAGGCTTATCTTTTACTTCCGATGCAGCAAACAAAAGGCTTTCTACCAAAATTTGCTCACCGCTTATTGCAAGCCATGCATCGATGCCGTCTTGATTAGCAATAAGTAAGCAGTTTTCCTCATGTGTTACCACAAAGTCATCGTGCTCTTTAAATAAGGCTTCGATGCTTTCCAGTTCCCAGCTCATACCTTTCTCCTTTAGTTATTAAAGCGATAATGTTGAAAACGAATGTCGTGAATGTGGTGCCTTATTGAGCATCGCCTAGTCTTAAAACGCTATTTAAACGCGACATTTAAAATCGAGCGTAGTAAGCGTTGCTGTGAAAACAACCACAGTTACTGTAACGACTATTTACGTTTTCGCCAATATCTTGACTTGCAGTGTAGACCTATTGTGCCATAATCGTCAACATTAAATGCATGCTATAAGTGTAAAAAAGTGTGTTTTTGTAAAATATATATCACATTTGTGTGGATTTTGGAGGCTGTGTGAATACACGAAATACGCAGAGTGCAAAGAATGCATGGCGGCAAACGGTAGCAAGAGTCGTGAAGTCTGAAATGTCTGTGCGCGGCGTAAAATATCAAGCGCTAAGCCAAAGGCTTGAAGAGATTGGTGTAGAACAAAGCGCTGATAACCTAAGAAATAAAGTGAATAAAGGTATCATGGGGGCCGATTTGTTACTTCAGATTTTATACGTGCTTAAAGCTCGGCCTTTGGATGCTTCGCTATTAGAAGAAATCTTAACTGATCTTCAGTGATAAACAGCGTAAAATGCCAGCGGAATAAGATATTGATATACAACCAACCTGCAAAATAAGGATCCAGGCTTCGCAACAAGGTTGCAGTAAGCGAGAGCAGGTGGAGAAAATAAGCAGATAAAAAAATACCCAGCACGTGCTGGGTACGAATGATAAGGAATGTTTATGGGAGAACATCATCACTATCTGCAGGTATCTTAACCGTTTAAGGTTTTAAGTGCTATTTAATACGCTTTATTGTACGTATGCTGTCTAATATAAGGTTATTCTAAAATATACGCAAAATTTCAAAGCATTGAAAAAATAGTGATTTTATTTTTATATTGAGTCGTTTTTAATTTGGGGTTCTATTTTTATTAGTCTTTAGTTTTAACTTAAATAATGCTTAAAATCATACTTTTGTCTAACTCTAACACCGTTAATCAGTTGTATTTATGAAACTATCAGATTTTAGCTTCGAGCTACCGGAAAAACTTATCGCCAAATACCCGACGCAGCAACGCACAGCGAGTCGCTTGTTACACCTAGACGGGAAGACTGGCAGTGTGGCGCACACCATGTTTGCTGACATGCTGAAATTTGTAGAGCCTGGCGACCTCTTGGTGTTCAATAATACGCGGGTTATTCCTGCGCGTTTACTTGGTAAAAAAGAGACTGGCGGACAAGTAGAAGTGCTTATTGAGCGTATTACGTCAGACAATACTGCGCTGGCACATGTTCGCGCGAGCAAGGCACCTAAACCCGGAACCAAGCTTATTCTCGAAGAAAAAGTGAATGTGACGGTTACAGGACGAGACGATGCGCTGTTTATTTTGCAGTTCGATCACGAGGAAACTGTGCTATCTCTACTGGAAGCCCACGGTCATATGCCCCTACCTCCTTATATCGACCGTCCCGATGAAAACTCAGACAAAGAACGCTATCAAACTGTTTATAACCAAAAGCCAGGCGCTGTTGCAGCACCAACCGCAGGACTTCATTTTGACGACGCTATTTTAGAAGCGTTAAAAGAGAAAGGCGTGAACTTGGCTTTTGTGACTCTGCACGTAGGTGCGGGTACGTTCCAACCGGTGCGTGTGGACAATATACAAGAGCATAAGATGCATGCAGAGTTTGCAGAAGTACCGCCCGAGGTTGTTGATGCAGTGCTATCGACCAAAGCTAATGGAAACCGAGTTATTGCAGTGGGAACGACTTCAGTTCGCTCGTTAGAGTCGGCAGCTAAAGCGAGTGCCGAACGCGGTGATAAAGAAATTATCGCGGCCTTTAACGAAGACACAGAAATCTTTATCTACCCTGGTTTTGAGTTTAAAGTGGTAGACGCAATGTTCACTAACTTCCATCTTCCAGAGTCCACGTTGATGATGCTAATTAGCGCATTTGCCGGGAAAGATAACGTGATGAATGCCTACCAAGAAGCGATAGAAAAAGAATATCGATTCTTTAGCTATGGTGATTCTATGTTTATTGAGCGCGCCTAAACACATTCGCCCAAGGACATTGGGTGGTTAAATGGGGGTTTTTCAGGGCTTTCTAGCCTAGTTACAGATAAACATAGATACAGGGCATGATCTCAGCCAAATTACTGGTATAATCGCCGCCAATTTATTTTTATACCCAGCGCAAATGCGCACCTAAAGTGGGAATGCTTTCACATGCAATTTGAGTTGTTAAAAACCGAAGGTCGAGCGCGACGCGGCCGTTTGGTGTTCGAACGCGGTGTTGTTGAAACTCCAGCGTTCATGCCCGTAGGTACATACGGTACCGTAAAGGGAATGACCCCTGAAGAATTAAAAGACAGCGGTGCACACATCTGTCTTGGAAATACCTTTCACCTAATGCTACGTCCTGGTACTGGTATTATCCGCCAGCACGGCGATCTGCACGATTTCATGAATTGGGATAAGCCTATCCTTACTGATTCGGGTGGCTTCCAAGTATTTAGTTTGGGTGACTTGCGTAAAATTACCGAAGAAGGCGTAACGTTCCGCTCTCCAATCAATGGCGAAAAGATTTTGCTTACGCCTGAAAAGTCGATGGAAGTTCAGCGCGACCTGGGGTCTGACATCGTAATGATTTTTGACGAGTGCACGCCGTACCCTGCTACTGAACAAGAAGCGCGGGTTTCAATGGAAATGTCGTTGCGCTGGGCGAAGCGCAGTAAAGAAGCTCACGGCGATAACCCCGCAGCACTGTTTGGTATTATCCAAGGCGGTATGTACGAAGGGCTGCGCGACGTGTCACTTGCTGGACTTGAAGCGATTGGCTTTGATGGCTATGCCATTGGCGGTCTTTCTGTAGGCGAGCCAAAAGAAGATATGATCCGCATCATCGACCACACTGCGCCTAAAATTCCAGAGGATAAGCCTCGCTATCTAATGGGCGTTGGTAAACCAGAAGATTTGGTTGAGTCTGTGCGTCGCGGTATCGATATGTTCGATTGTGTAATGCCTACGCGTAATGCGCGAAACGGTCACTTATTCGTGACAGAAGGCGTTATTAAAATTCGCAACGCGAAACACAGAAACGACACCTCGCCATTAGATGAGAATTGCGATTGCTACACTTGTAAAAACTATTCTCGCTCATATTTACATCATTTGGACAAATGTAACGAAATCTTGGGTGCGCGCTTAAACACCATCCATAACCTTCGTTACTATCAGCGTGTGATGCAGGGTCTTCGCGATGCGATTGACGCGGGTACGCTTGACGAGTTTGTACAAGAATTTTATGAACAAAAAGGGTTGCCGGTTCCGGCACTATAACAACGATAATATTTGGGGAATTTTATGAGCCTATTTATCTCTAACGCTTACGCACAGTCTGCTGGTGCGCCGCAAGGTGGCGGCATGGAAATGATTATCATGCTAGCTGTGTTCGGTTTAATCTTTTACTTCTTGCTTTACCGCCCACAGGCTAAGCGTGTGAAAGAGCATAAAAACCTAGTATCTTCACTAGGAAAAGGCGATGAAGTACTAACACAAGGTGGTTTGGTAGGCAAAATCACTAAAGTGTCAGAAGAGAAAGATTTCATCGAAGTTGCACTTAACGATTCAAATAACATCGTTGTTCAGAAGTCTTCAGTAACTGCTGTGCTGCCTAAAGGCACAATGAAGTCACTGTAAGTAACAATCGCCGGGGCCGGGACGCTTCCCGGTACTGGCACGAAAGGATTATCCAGTGCTAAACAAAAACTCTATTTGGAAAGTACTGAGTGCGCTCATTGTTGTTGCGATGTGTGCACTTTATGCGCTTCCTAACATTTACGGCGAAGACCACGCCGTACAAATCTCAGCAGGCCGTGACGCTGTGGTATCAGATGCCACTGTTGAACAAGTAAAAGCCGCACTTAGTGAAAAAAACATCTCTCCAAAACGTGTTGAGTTTGAAGGTGAACAAATTTTAGTTCGCGTTTCTGATTCTGATACACAGCTAATCACTCGCGAAACTTTAGAAAAAGCCCTTGGCGATGATTATTACGTTGCTATGAACCTGGCCCCTGATACGCCAGAATGGCTTGAAGGATTAGGTGGGGCGCCGATGAAGCTAGGTCTTGACCTTCGCGGTGGGGTTCACTTCCTAATGGAAGTGGACATGACCGAGGTTATTACCAAGTCTCTTGAAGATGCAGAGGGTGGTTTTCGTACTTCATTACGCGAAGAAGGCATTCGCTATCGCGGTGTAAAGCAAGTTGACGATCATATCGACATTACCTTCCGCGATGAAGATACACTAGACAAGGCCGAGTTCTTTTTGCGCAATCAAAGTCGCGACCTTACTTTTAACCAAGTGGATGACTTAACCCTTCGCGCTATTTTTGCTGAAAGTAAGCTTCAAGAAATTCGCGACAACGCGGTTAAGCAAAACATCACGATTATTCGTAACCGTGTTAACCAGCTTGGTGTTGCTGAGCCTCTCGTTCAAAAGCAAGGTGCTGACCGCATTGTTGTCCAGCTTCCAGGTATTCAAGATACCGCCCGTGCGAAAGAAATTCTGAATGCCACCGCAACACTAGAATTTCGCATGGTAGACCAAAAGAACGACATCCGTGACGCTTTAAACGGTCGTGTGCCTCCTGGCTCTCAGGTGATAGAAGATCAGCAGGGCATTCCTCAGCTTCTTGAAAAGCGCATTATGCTTACTGGTAGCCACATTATTGATGCGAATAGCGGTGTTGATGAATATGGTCTTCCAAATGTGAATATCTCGCTAGACTCTGAAGGCGGTAACAAAATGTCTCGCTCAACCCGTGGCAACATTGGCAAGCCAATGGCTACGGTCTTTATCGAGTACAAATCTACCGGAGAGAGAAATGACGACGGTAAGCTTGTATTCGAAAAGCATGAGCAAGTTATCTCAGTTGCCACTATTCGTGCGCAGCTTGGCAGCAAATTCCAAATTACCGGTCTTGATTCACCGAAAGAAGCGCGTGACTTAGCATTGCTACTTCGTGCGGGTGCACTGATTGCACCAATTCAGATTGTTGAAGAGCGTACCGTTGGACCGAGCTTGGGTAAAGAAAACATTGAGCTGGGCATGCAGGCTATTATGTATGGTCTAGCTGCAGTACTTGTTTTCATGTTGATTTATTACAAAGCGTTTGGTGTGGTAGCGAACATTGCACTTATTACAAACCTAGTGATGATTGTAGGCATTATGTCGATGATCCCTGGTGCAACACTTACTCTTCCGGGGATGGCAGGTATTGTTCTAACCGTTGGTATGGCGGTAGACGCAAACGTGCTAATTTTCGAGCGTATTCGAGAAGAGCTACGTGAAGGGCGCAGTCCGCAACAAGCTATCCATCAGGGTTACGACAGCGCCTTCTCAACCATATTGGATGCAAACATCACTACTTTCATTGCTGGTCTTATTCTGTTTGCAGTAGGTACCGGCCCAATTAAAGGCTTCTCTATTACGCTAATGATTGGTATCGCAACCTCTATGTTTACCGCTATTTTGGTTACTCGCGTTATTGTTAACGCAGTATGGGGTGGTAAACGTCTTGAGAAATTAGCGATTTAAGGAGCGTAAAATGCAGTTATTAAAATTATCCGAAACCGTTAATTTCATGCGCCTTCGCATACCTGCGATGGTGCTGTCGACAATTCTTATTATCGGCTCGTTCGTTTCTTTGGGTGTAAATAGCCTTAATTGGGGTTTAGACTTTACGGGCGGAACGCTTATCGAAGTTGGCTACGAAGATGCGGCCAATTTAGAAGCCATTCGCGTTCAGCTTAATGAATCGAATTTCGAAGATGCTATCGTGCAAAACTTTGGAAGTAGCCAAGACGTATTGATTCGTATAGCGCCTAGAGACGGTGTGAAAGCAGTAACTATTGGCGAGCAGGTACTAGAGGCACTGCGTGCTGATGGTACTGCGGTAGATATGCGTCGTATTGAGTTTGTCGGTCCAAATGTTGGTGAAGAGCTTACCGAGCAGGGCGGCCTTGCAATGCTAGTCGCACTGTTATGTATTCTTGTTTACGTGGCAATGCGATTTGAGTGGCGTTTCGCTTTGGGGTCTGTTTCGGCGCTAATGCACGATGTAATTCTCACGCTGGGTCTATTCTCGGTACTTCAAATTGAGTTCGACCTAACGGTACTGGCAGCTGTGCTTGCGGTAATTGGTTATTCACTTAACGATACCATTGTTGTATCTGACCGTATTCGTGAGAACTTCCGCAAAATCCGTAAGGGTGAGCCAGTTGAGATTATCAACATCTCACTAACGCAAACCCTTAACCGTACTATCATCACCTCACTAACCACGGTGTTAGTATTGGTTGCCTTGTTCTATAAAGGTGGTGCGCTTATTCATGGTTTCGCCACTGCGCTGTTATTCGGTGTAGTAGTAGGTACTTACTCGTCAGTTTATATTGCGAGTTCAGTAGCACTTGCATTGGGTATTAGTAAAGAAGACCTAATGCCACCACAAGTGGAAAAGGAAGGCGCAGATTTAGATCCTATGCCTTAGTCTTGTTCGTCTGATACATACAAAAAACCGCATTTATGATGCGGTTTTTTTATGTCAAATGAATACAAAAAAGGCGCCGTTAATAGCGCCTTCATTCAATAATCTAACGAGGTTTTCCCCGACTTGCTAAGCTGTATGAGGTGTTCAGCTTACTTAAGGTGCTTCTTACTTAAGGTGCTTCTTACTTAAGGTGCTTGACTAGGCCTTGAACAACCTTCACGCTACCAGCAACAATCTCGCCTTTGTGAAGTGGGTCGTTACCACCTTTAAAGTCTGTTACCAAACCGCCAGCTTCACGAACAATAAGTTCACCTGCTGCGATATCCCAAGATTTAATGCCGCGCTCCCAGTAACCGTCGTGACGACCAGCTGCAACGTAAGCAAGGTCTAGCGCTGCACTACCTGCGCGGCGAATGTCGCCCACTTCGTGGAAAATCTTGTTTAGGCTCAAAGCGTATTCGCCAAATTGAGATTTGTTTTTGAAAGGCAGGCCAGTAGCAATAATGGTCTCAGTCAGATCACGTGGCTTAGAAGCGCGAATACGATAGCCGTTAAGCTGTGCACCTTGGCCACGGCTAGCGGTGAACAATTCACTGCGGATTGGGTCGAATACAACTGCTTGATCTAGACGACCTTTATGAAGAAGTGCAATAGATACGGCAAAGTGAGGAATGCCTTTTACAAAGTTAGTGGTGCCATCTAGCGGATCGATAATCCACTGATAGTCAGTTTCTGTGCCTAGAACTTCACCCGCTTCTTCACCTAAAAAGCAATGGTTCGGGTAAGACTGCTGAATTTTGGCAATAATCGCTTGTTCTGCTTCTTTGTCAACTTGTGTAACGAAGTCGTTTAAACCTTTTGACTCTGTTGCTACTTCATTATGTTTTTCAAAACCACGAACAATAACTGTTCCAGCCGCACGCGCAGCGCGCACCGCAATATTCAGCATAGGATGCATAGATAAACCACCAATTGTAAAAGACCAATGAAACGAACCAGCTGTATAAAAAATAGCTAGTTGTTTACGAAAACGGGCGGAGTCTACCAGAATCTATGCACGATGCAAATGAATTCCCACTAGCGAAATAATTAATGATCTCCCGTATTTTGTGCAACCCTAATTGGAATGTGCTCAACAAGAAGCGGTTGAAAGTGAGTAGCTATCCGGTTCAAAAAAATTATAGGTATGCAAGGCAGCTTAATGCTGTTTGAGCTGCTCATAGCCTTCTATACTGCCGCTATGATAAACTTGAACTAATTGAAGACTGTAGGGTGATACGCACTAGCGAATATCATCTTTTTATAAAAGTACGTAGGTATCACAGGCATGCTCGAAAATATTCGCATCATTTTGGTTAACACTTCTCACACTGGAAACATAGGCTCAACAGCGCGAGCTATGAAGACCATGGGCTTGAGCAGTCTTTATCTTGTCGACCCAGTAAATGAACCCGATGGTCAAGCGAGCGCCCTTGCTGCAGGTGCGGGCGATGTTCTGGCAAATGCTAAGATAGTAGGGACGTTAGAAGAAGCCGTTAAAGACTGTGGCTTAGTAGTAGGGACGTCTGCACGCTCTCGTACTCATTCATGGCCTATGTTAGGCCCGCGCGACTGTGGCGAGAAGCTGGTCCAAGAAGTAGAAAAGTACCCGGTAGCCTTGGTGTTTGGGCGTGAGAACAGTGGTTTAACTAATGAGGAGCTGCAGCAATGTCACTTTCATATGTGCATTCCAGCTAACCCTGAATATAGCTCGCTTAACCTAGCGGCTGCAGTTCAAACGTTGTGTTATGAAATTCGCATGGCGTATCTAAATCGCGAAACTTATCCTAGCGTTGAAGAAGAGTATCCATTAAATGAGGACTTAGAGCGCTTCTATACCCACCTGGAAACGACGCTGGAAGGCACCTCGTTCATTCGCAAAAGCCACCCGGGGGTGGTAATGACTAAGTTACGCCGCTTGTTTAATCGAGCGCGTCCTGAATCTCAAGAGCTTAATATTTTGCGCGGTATATTGGCGTCTATCGACAAATCGGTTAAGAGCGCTAAGTCCGTCGACACCTCTGAAAATAACGACGAGAAAGAGTAGGCAGTTATGTTTGCCCGTATTAAAGACGATATAAAAGGTGTTTTTCATCGCGACCCTGCGGCAAGAAACACCTTTGAAGTATTGACCAACTATCCAGGTCTTCACGCAGTATGGCTACATCGCGTTAGCCATAAACTGTGGAAGGCAGAATGGAAATGGTTGGCACGCACTTTATCAACTTTCAGTCGTTGGCTTACGGGCATTGAAATTCATCCAGGGGCAACCTTGGGGCAACGGGTATTTATCGATCACGGAATGGGCGTCGTTATCGGTGAAACCGCAGAAATCGGCGATGATGTTACCCTATATCATGGGGTAACGCTTGGCGGTACTAGCTGGAAAGCGGGTAAGCGCCACCCATCCCTCAAAAATGGCTCGGTGGTGGGAGCGGGAGCTAAAGTCCTAGGTCCCATCACGATAGGTGAAAACGCCAAAGTTGGGTCTAACTCTGTGGTTGTTAAAGATATCCCAGACGGCGCCACAGCGGTTGGTATCCCTGGTCGTATCATTATTTCTAAGGAAAAAGAGTCGAGTGCAACCGTTAATCCCCAGCGTGATAAAATTGCTCAGAAATATGGTTTTGATGCCTACGCAGTCGCGCCAGATAACCCTGACCCAGTGGCTAATGCTATGGGCATAATGCTTGAGCATATGCACCAGATGGACACCAAAGTGGAAGAAATGTGTAAGGTTATTCAGTCGCTAGGTGGCGATGTGTGTACGGATAATTTACACAATATCAGCGCTGAGGATTTCGCAGATACGGGCTTTGATTTAACAGAGACCCAGGAACGAGAAAAAGCCCATTCTTCTTTCGATCCAGCTATTTAAATCTTTAGCCCTATTTAATTTAATAGGGCTAAAGATATTGTACCGCCACACAGCAACAGTAACCAAAAAACCGATTTAACAATGGTTTAACATCTGTGTTGACTCGGACAAGACTCCAACATACATTGTGACAACGTTAGTTATGACTTTTCAGAGACGTTATGCAAAGCGAGTTGCCACTTTTGGACGTTTTGATTGTAGGAGCAGGTATTTCAGGTATTGGCTGTGCATACCATATTCAGAATAAATGTCCTTACCTATCGTACACCATTGTTGAAGCGCGCGCTGACCTCGGTGGTACTTGGGATTTATTTAAGTACCCGGGAATACGGTCAGATTCCGATTTATTTACCTTTGGTTACGACTTCAAACCGTGGAAAGAGAAAAAAGCCATTGCAGACGGCGGCTCAATAAAAGCTTATGTCGAAGAAACAGCCATCGAGAACGGAATTAAAGAACACATACGCTTTTTTACCCGCGTGGTGGACATAGACTGGCAAAGCGATAAACACTATTGGCGCATAACGTTAAAGTCAGAAAAAAGCGGAGAAACCGAGCACATTGCCGCACGATGGATATTCAACGCATCAGGTTATTATCGTTACGACAAAGGTTTTACTCCTGACTTTGCAGGGCAATCGCGTTTCAAAGGCCAGATCGTTCATCCTCAGCACTGGCCAGAAGATTTGGAATACAAGAATAAAAGCATAATCGTCATAGGCAGCGGTGCGACGGCGGTAACATTGGTTCCTGCATTGGCAAAAAACGCATCGCACGTGACAATGCTGCAAAGAACACCGTCTTATGTATTACCTGTTCCCGTTGATGATCCAGTCGCAAAATATTTACGCAAGTGGTTTAGCGAGGACACGGCATTTAAAGCAGCGCGTTCGTTTAATATTGCGAAACAACGCTGGGTATACGCATTTTGCCAGCGCTTCCCTAATCGCGCACGTAAAATAATACGTAGTCTCAATGCAAAGATGCTACCCGAAGGATACCCGGTAGATATACACTTTAACCCTCCCTATAATCCTTGGGAACAGAGACTTTGCGCTGTACCAGGTGGAGATTTATTCGAGTCAATTTCAAATGGTAAAGCGTCAGTTGAAACGGATACGATTGCTACGTTTACCGAAACAGGCATTGAGCTTGGTTCAGGTAAGCATATAGAAGCCGATATCATTGTAACGGCCACAGGTTTGAATCTTCTGCCACTAGGAGGTTTAATTCCTAAAATAGATGGCGAGGCTGTTAAACTACCAGAGTGCATCACCTATAAGGGAATGTTACTCAGTGGCGTTCCTAATCTTGCCATTGCGGTAGGCTATACGGCATCTTCTTGGACACTAAAGATTGGCCTTCTTTGTGAGCATTTTACCCGTTTGCTTAATCACATGAACGGGAGGGGCTTCACGCAGTGTACCCCTGTTGCAGAACCAGATATGGAAACGCAACCACTGCTTAACTTTGGCGCGGGTTATATTCAGCGTTCACTCGATAAGTTACCCCGGCAAGGCATGCATTATCCTTGGTCAATGTCGTTTAATTATGCAGAAGATGTGAAGATTTTTCGAAAAGGGCGGATAGATGATCCTGCTCTTAAATTCGAATAGAGCTTAAAGCGTTTTGCGATCCCCTGTATTTACTAAACGAGAATATTAATATGAGCTTAGCCCAGCATAATGAGCAATTTGTTACCCTCAATAACGGTGATACATTTTGTTATGCCGAACATGGTGGTGAAAGCAGTGAGACAATCGTACTTATTGTCGGACTGGGCCTTCAGTTGGTTTACTGGCCAAAAGCGCTAATAGAACGCCTAGTGGCCAGTGGTTTTCGTGTTGTTTGCTTTGATAACCGTGATTCAGGTAAGTCAGTGCGCAGTAACACACCTTATCCTAGTCTCCTTCAACAGCTAAGAGGCAAGGCACCTAAAGGCGCTTACGGATTAGAGCGTATGGCCGAAGACACCGCCGAGCTTTTAGAGGCGCTAAATATTGAAAGCGCACATGTCGCCGGTATGTCTATGGGAGGGATGATAGCGCAAACGCTTACAAGCCTTTACCCTGGTAAAGTGCAATCCATGACGTCAATTTTCTCAACCACTGGGAGCCGAAAAGTCGGTCAGCCGTCATATTCAACACTATGGAGGTTGGCAAGAGCAAAAGCGCCTGCTAATGAAAATGACGCAGTCAAAAACTATAAAGCGATGATGACCCATATAGGCGATGCCGCAGCAGAAGGAGCCATAAACCAATGGCACCAATATGCGCGATTAGCGTGGCAACGCAACGGTAATAAGAGTGATGCGAAGGCTATGTTTCGGCAGATTGGCGCAATCATGAAGTCGGGTGATCGAACGTCAATGCTTCGAAATGTCAAAGCACCGACATTAGTAATACACGGAGACGTTGACCACATGGTTCATCCTAGCGGGGGCGCTGCAACTGCTAAAGCTATATCTGGCGCCAAGCATCAGGTACTGCGAGGGTTGCGCCATCAAATAGATACCGTGCAATCACACCGCATAGCAGACAGTATCATTGCCCATATCCACTTAAATGCGAAAAGTAAGCGAGCCTAACTGCGTTAAGTCCCTCGTATTAAAAACCTTTTTTATGAAAAATGAGAGTAAGCCGAAACCCTGCTCGATTGTCTAATTGGTCGCGCTGCATACTCAGCATCTGCAGCATCTATCTGGCTGAAAGTGAATTTCTAATAAACAAAAGCGATTAATTATATCAATAATACCTGACTAATTTACTAGGTCTTATACTTGACCATTTTAGTCGGGTATGTGAAAATTCTCGCATTATAAGACGGCGGGAGAATCCAATGAAACTCACTTCTAAAGGGCGCTATGCGGTTACCGCAATGCTTGATGTCGCTTTGCATTCAAAGCGTGGTCCAGTGCCTCTTGCCGATATATCAGAACGACAAGAAATTTCCTTATCTTATTTAGAGCAGCTTTTTTCTCGGTTGCGTAAAGAGCAGCTGGTCGACAGTGTTCGCGGGCCCGGTGGCGGCTATTTATTGGGCCGCGAGGCGAGTGATATTGCAATAGGCGAAGTCATTCGCGCCGTCGACGAGTCCATAGATGCCACACGCTGCCAAGGTCAAGCAGACTGCCAGGGCGGCGATCGCTGCCTAACACATAGCTTATGGCAAGACCTAAGTGACCGTATTGCCGCGTTTTTGAATTCAATCACGCTCGGTGAATTAATGGCAAAGCGCGACGTACAGGAAGTGGCTGGTCGTCAGGACGGTAACGCATCACTTCGTCATATCACTAAAGATATCGAAGTTAGTATCCAACTTTAATCGGTATTGAGTAACGCATGGCTTTATCAACACCCATTTACTTAGATTACGCAGCAACGACTCCGGTAGACCCGAGTGTGGCCGAGGCGATGGCAAAATGCTTAACGCTAGAAGGTAACTTTGGTAACCCCGCTTCTCGTAGCTACCGCTTCGGCTGGATGGCTGAAGAAGCGGTAGATGTAGCTAGAAATCAAATTAGTGACGCGCTGAATTGCGACCCTAGAGAGGTTGTTTTTACTTCGGGCGCAACTGAGTCAAACAACCTTGCTATTAAAGGTGTTGCCGAAGGCTATGCCGACAAAGGCAAGCACATTATTACTGTAAATACCGAGCATAAGGCGGTATTGGATACCTGTGAGTACCTACAAAGCCAAGGCTTTGAGGTCACGTATCTTGAAGTACAGTCAAACGGGTTAATCGATTTAAATGAGCTTGAAAACGCGCTGCGTGAAGACACTATCTTAGTATCGGTCATGTACGTGAACAATGAACTTGGCGTAATCCAAGACATTCAATCCATCGGCCAACTTTGCCGCAACAAGGGCGTGTTTTTTCACGTAGATGGCGCGCAGAGTGTGGGTAAGATAGCCATTGATCTAGCCGAGCTTCCCATAGACTTACTATCTATATCAGCCCATAAAATATATGGGCCGAAAGGGATGGGGGCTTTATATGTGCGCCGTCGCCCTAAAATCAATCTGGTAGCACAGATTCATGGCGGTGGACACGAGCGCGGTATGCGTTCAGGTACCTTAGCCACCCATCAAATTGTGGGAATGGGAGAAGCGATTGCGCTGGCGACGTCAAAAATGAAAGAAGACAGTGATCGCATCTTAAAACTGCGTGAATCCCTGTGGCATGGCCTTCAACAGCTCGACGATATTTATTTGAACGGGCACGCCACGCAGCGCATACCAGGCATCTTAAATGTTAGCTTTGCGGGTGTAGATGGCGAAAGCTTAATGATGGGTTTAAACGACATTGCCGTATCTTCAGGGTCGGCGTGCACGTCGGCCAGTTTAGAGCCTTCTTATGTTCTAAAAGCCATTGGCCGCAGTAATGAGCTGGCTCATGCAGGTATACGCTTTAGCGTAGGTCGCTTTACGACCCAAGAAGACATTGATTACGTAGTAAACAAAGTGGTTGATGTGACCACACGACTACGGCAAGCGGTCGTTGCTTAAACGCTGTATCAAGCGTTTGGAAACAGAGTTTAGTTTAAGCGTAAGCATTAATTTTTGACGGAAGGCAAATACGCTTTTCGTCAAAGCATTCTGTGAGTTTAGTGAATGTGGACGAAAATTAATGAGTACTTAACGCGAAATAAGCGTCAAGTAACGTTTAAAACCCGCTAGAAGCCATAAATTAGTGGCTGAATATTTGAGTGAAATAGTCGGGTATTATATACTACGGCACCAAAAATTTTAGGCTGTCCGCATGTAACTGGCAGTTTCAACGGTTCTTTTGGGGGAAAACCCCAGATAATAACGTCGTTGAAGTTAAAGATTTGCATAAATTACCAAGACCGTGGGGTAATTTATTCGCCGGTTGAGTAGAAAGAACAGTGGCAGCAAATGCAGGCAAACAAGTGAGATCCCAACATGAGTGAACAGATCGAACAGGCGTTAGAAAGAAAGTACGATGCAGGTTTCTATTCAGAGATCGAATCAGAAACGTTTGAAAGCGGCCTGGACGAGTCGGTTATCCGCCGCATATCAGCAATGAAAAACGAGCCTGAATGGATGCTTGAATGGCGTTTGAAGTCTTATCATGCATGGCTAGAAATGGAAGAGCCAGATTGGGCGCATGTCGATTATCCAAAAATTGATTATCAAGCCATTTCTTATTACTCAGCGCCAAAGAGTATGAAAGATAAGCCAAAGTCGCTGGATGAAGTTGACCCAGAGCTGCTTCGCACTTACGAAAAACTTGGCATTCCATTGCACGAGCAAGAGATGCTAGCTGGTGTTGCGGTAGATGCGGTTTTTGACTCGGTATCTGTTGTTACTACATTCCGTGAAAAGCTTGAAGAAGCTGGCGTTATTTTCTGCCCAATTTCTGAAGCACTTCAAAAATATCCTGACCTTGTAAAGAAATACATAGGCTCAGTGGTGCCGCGCACAGATAACTACTTTGCCGCACTTAACAGCGCCGTATTTACTGACGGTTCATTCGTTTATATTCCAAAAGGTACACGCTGCCCAATGGAGCTTTCTACGTATTTCCGTATTAACGAGATGAACACTGGTCAGTTCGAGCGTACGTTAATTGTTGCAGATGAAGGCAGCTATGTAAGCTACCTTGAAGGTTGTACTGCACCACAGCGTGATGAAAACCAGCTGCATGCGGCAGTGGTTGAACTAGTGGCAATGGACGACGCACAAATCAAATACTCAACGGTACAGAACTGGTACCCGGGTGATGAAAACGGTAAAGGCGGAATCTACAACTTCGTAACTAAACGTGGTGTAGCGCATACCAATGCCAAAATATCGTGGACACAGGTTGAGACAGGTTCTGCGGTAACGTGGAAGTACCCAAGCTGTGTGCTTAAAGGCGATAACAGTGTAGGCGAGTTTTACTCAGTAGCGCTTACTCGTGGTCGTCAGCAAGCTGATACCGGTACTAAGATGATACACGTGGGCAAAAACACCAAGTCGACCATCATCTCAAAAGGTATTTCAGCGGGTAACAGTAACAATGCCTATCGCGGTCTGGTTCAAATGGGCCCGCGCGCAGACGGTGCACGAAACTTTACCGAGTGTGACTCGCTACTTATCGGTGATAAATGTGGCGCGCACACATTCCCGTATATCGAAAGCCGCAATCCTTCAGCCATTGTTGAGCACGAAGCAACAACATCGAAGGTGAGTGACGAACAATTATTCCTGTGTCAGCAGCGTGGCTTAGACACGGAAAAGGCCGTTTCTATGATTGTTAACGGTTTCTGTAAAGAAGTATTCAAAGAGCTGCCAATGGAATTTGCCGTAGAAGCCGGCAAGCTGCTCGAAATTAGTCTTGAAGGTTCAGTGGGGTAATCAATGCTTAGTATCAAGAATTTACATGCCAGCGTGGAAGAGAAAAACATCATTAAAGGTCTTAACCTTGAAGTTAAACCTGGTGAAGTACACGCTATCATGGGCCCCAATGGTGCCGGTAAGAGTACATTAGGTTACGTGCTTTCTGGCCGCGACGGCTACGAAGTTAGCGAAGGTGAAGCGTCATTAAACGGCAAAGACCTTCTGGAGCTTGAAGTAGAAGAGCGTGCACGTGAAGGCCTTTTCCTTGCTTTCCAATACCCGGTAGAAATTCCTGGCGTTAGCAACATGGAATTTATGAAAGAGTCGGTAAACGCTATGCGCGAAGAGCGTGGCGAAGAGCCACTTTCGGCTGCTGAGTTCCTTAAAAAAGCTAAAGAAGCCTGTAAGCAAGTTCAGCTTCCATTAGATTTCTTAAAGCGTGGTGTGAACGAAGGTTTCTCTGGTGGTGAGAAGAAACGTAACGAAATCATGCAAATGATTTTGCTAGAGCCAAAACTTTGCATTCTAGATGAATCTGATTCAGGCCTTGATGTTGACGCGTTACAGGTTGTTGCAGATGGCGTTAACAGCCAGCGCGACGGCGAGCGTAGTTTCATCGTTGTAACCCACTATCAGCGCCTTCTTGACTACATTAAGCCTGACTTTGTGCACATTCTTGCTGATGGCAAAATCGTGAAAAGCGGCGACGCTTCACTTGCACTAGAAGTAGAGAAGAGCGGTTATGCATTCTTAGGTAAAGCGTACGAGGAGGCTGAGGCATGAGTCAATGGCTAGAACAGGTCATTGATGCGGCGCAAATCTCCGATTACCTAGCGCCCGTGCGTCAGCAGGCCTTAGACAAGTTAAAAGCCGATGGTTGGCCAGCTCGTAGAAACGAAAGCTGGCGTTTTACACCACTAACACCTGTTGAAAAGCGTGAAGCAAAGCAAGCAGTTGAAGCAAACAGTTTGCCGGTACCAGCTATTGATAACCTTAACGCTATCGACCTTGTATTTGTAGACGGTGTTCTGGTCACTCAGGTTAATACCCTTGACGTGCCAACAGGCATGACCATTACATCGCTGAACAGCGACGATGCGTCTACCCAACAAGCCATTAGCAGCGTTTACGGTCAGGTTAAGCCTACACGTCATATGTTTGGCCTAGTGAACGATGCATTATGCCAACACGGTATCTTCATTAATGTAGAAGCAGGCGCGAAAATTGACACGCCAGTTCGCATTGTGAATATGGCTTCGCAGAATGTCGATGCTCACACACGTGTGGTGGTGAAAGTAGCAGAAGGCGCCAGCGCCACGGTTATCGAGCAAGGTTTTGGTGATACTGAAAGCTTAACCACCGCATTTGCTGAATATGATTTGGCGGATGATGCTCACCTAGAGCACTATCGTTTTGCGATGTTTACTGGCAAAGCAAAGCAGCTAGGCGGTAGCCATTTCAAGCTACATAACCGCACTACGCTTAACAGCACCATGGTGGGCTACGGAAGTGAGCTTTCGCGTTTAGATGTCGATATTCATCACGCCGGTGAATTCGCTGACGCGAAAATGAACGCTATTTACCTTCTGGCAGAAGGCGAGCTTTTCGACCTTCACTCAACCATTGAGCACGCTATGCCAAATGGTACAACAGAAGAAAACGCGCGCGGTATTGTTGGCGATAAGGCTCGTGCGGTATTTAATGGTCGTATTCACATTCATCGCGATGCGCAAAAGACATTGGCTGAGCTTAATAACCGCAATCTATTGCTATCTCGCCGCGGCGTCATCAACACCAAGCCTGAGCTTGAGATTTATGCTGATGACGTAAAATGTGCGCACGGTGCAACGGTTGCTGAAATTGAAGAAGAAGCACTGTACTACATGCTTACTCGTGGTATTTCACGTAGTAAAGCCCTGGTCATGTTGAACTTCGGTTTTATCCAAGAGCTAATTAACGATGTGCCGAACGTAGCAGTACGTGAGTGGCTTGCGCCTATCTTAAGCGAGCGTTTCGCCCAGATGGAGGTGAAATGAGCTTAGACGTTGCAGCACTTCGTGCCCAGTTTCCTATTTTATCGAAAACGGTAGACGGCAAACCGCTGGTATACCTCGATAACGCGGCAACAACGCAAAAACCTCAGGCGGTGATCGACGCCTTGGTCGATTTTTACACGGGTACGAATGCCAACGTGCACCGCGGAGCGCATCACTTATCAGATGAAGCCACGCGCCGCTACGAAAATGCACGTACCAGCGTTGCTACTTTTATTAATGCGAGTGCTCGTGAAGAAGTCATCTGGACTGCCGGTACCACTGAAGCTATCAATATTGTTGCAAATGGTTTAAGTCAGCTTCTTGCTGAAGGTGACGAAGTGATGGTTACCGAGTTGGAGCACCACGCGAACTTAGTTACGTGGCAGCAGGCGTGCCGTCGCTCTGGTGCAACATTGAACGTTGTGCCAATTTTCGATAGTGGTGAGCTTGATGTTGAAGCATTTGACAGGTTGCTGTCCGAAAACACTAAGCTAGTGGCCTTCCCCCATGTATCGAATGCCTTAGGCACGGTTAACCCAATTAAGACACTTACCCAAAAAGCGAAAGCAGTTGGCGCATGGGTATTAGTTGATGGCGCTCAGGGCATTGCTCATGGCGGCGTTGACGTACAAGATATTGGTTGTGACTTTTACGCATTTTCAGGGCACAAACTTTTCGGTCCAACGGGTATAGGCTGCTTGTGGGGCAAAAAAGACGTGCTTGAAACCTGGCCAGTATGGCAGGTAGGCGGTGAGATGATCAAAGATGTGACTTACCATGAAGCTACATGGGGTGCATTACCAAATCGCTTAGAAGCAGGCACGCCCAACATTGCTGGCGCTATAGGTATGGGCGCTGCAGTAGATTGGTTTAGTGCCCTTGATGTAAAAGCCTTACACGAGCACGAGCAGAAATTGTTAGCCTATGCTACCGAGCAAGCTGAGGCGCTTGACGATATGCGTATCATTGGTACTGCACCGAATAAAGTAGGAGTGTTAAGCTTCTTACTTGATGGCGCTCACCCCGCAGACGTAGGCTTTATTTTGGATAGGCAAGGCGTTGCCATTCGTACCGGCGATAACTGTGCACAGCCATTAATGAAACGCTTTGGTATTCCGGGCACTGCCCGGGCGTCGTTCTCAATTTATAATACGCTTGAAGAAGTCGACAGCTTATTCGCTGCGCTTAAGAAAGCAAAAATGATGTTGGCCTAAGGAGGCATTATGAGTGTTGAAACTTTCGTACCTAGTACAAAGCTCATTACGCTAACTGACAGTGCCGTTAAGCATTTCGAAAGTAAGCTTAAAGACAAGCCTGGTCAGTTAATTCGTTTATCGACAAAAGTAAGCGGTTGCACGGGTTATGCTTACGTGCTTGATTTTGCCGATAGCGCACAAGTAGGGGATGAAATTGTAGAGATTTCTCCAATAGTAAATGTGGCAGTCGCCGCTGATGCAACAGACCTTTTGCGTAATACAGAAATTGATTACGTGACTGAAGGCGTGAATGGCATCATCAAGTACAACAACCCTAACGTGGTTGATGAATGTGGGTGTGGCGAAAGCTTCAACGTGGGCTAACGCCTGCGTTCACAATCCGCAACGAGTATTACCAAGAGTACAAAGTCGTTTATGAAGCAAAAAATGGTGACCACCGAGCGTGAATGTAAAGCACGTTTGGTTCCTGCAGGCAATCCCACCGTTATACCCGAAGGTGAGTTTGTTAATATCACGCAAGAGCTAGGTGGTAACTACACCGTGACTTGGCGTGGTAATATGTATCGAATTGATGGTACAGATGCCGGTGCAATTGGCCGTAAAGCCATGACACTTAGTTTTGACGCTCCGGAAGATGGGGACATCAGTGAGCAGCAAGTGTGGGATGCTTTAGAAACTATTTATGACCCAGAAATTCCAATTAACCTAGTATCGCTCGGCCTTATCTATAATGTGGATATTGACCAAGTATCTGGTGCAGTAAATATCGATATGACGCTTACAGCACCGGGCTGTGGTATGGGGCCAGTTTTAGTAGGTGATGTGGAATATCGTGTGGCTATGGTTCCTCATGTTAAAAACGTGAACGTTGAGTTGGTTTTCGACCCAGCTTGGTCACGAGACATGATGAGTGAAGAAGCACAGCTTGAAGCGGGTTTGTTCTTTTAAGCGGTAGATGAGCCGCTTACCTATAATTATTTTTACACAATTACGGAAATAGCAATGCAACTACCTAGCAGTGACGAAATTATTGATGATTTAGCGTTCTTCGACGATTGGGAACAGCGTTATCAGTACATCATTGACTTAGGAAAATCTATTCCGGGCTTACCAGAAGATGCTAAGACGCCTGAGCGCTTAGTAAAAGGTTGTCAAAGTAGCGTGTGGCTGGTTGAGTCTTACGACGGTAACAAAGTCAACTTTGATGTCGACAGCGATGCTGTTATCGTTCAAGGCCTACTAGCGTTAGTACTTGCCGCTTACAACGACAAAACGCCTAAGGAAATTTTAGCGTTTGATATCGACGGTTACTTTGAAGCGCTAGATCTTGAGCGTCATATTACCCCAACCCGAGGTAACGGTTTACGGGCTATTGTGGGTAAAATACAAGAGCTTGCAAAAGCTAACGCCTAACATTTAAAGCCAATGCCCAAAACCTAAAATCTTATCGTTGGGTCAGTTATTCAACTTCACGTTAACCTCCGATAGCAACCATAGTGAGTGCAGATATTATTGCTTTAAAATATCTGCCTTCGCAAAATAATGTATACACTGTCATCATATTGTCACAGCTAGCGGGTTAACCTGGCGCTACAATGTAAGTAAAAACAATACGTTACGCCGGATTTAAAAAGGCGCTGGTCAAGCCGTTATTAATTGCCTATAATTCGCGGCCAAAATTTAAAGATACATACACAATTTGTTTGGAGAGAGAACATGGCTCTTGAGCGTACTTTTTCGATTATCAAGCCTGATGCGGTAGCTAAAAACGTAATCGGTGCAATTTACAACCGTTTCGAATCTGCAGGTCTTCGCATCGTGGCATCTAAGATGATCCACATGAGCAAAGAGCAAGCAGAAGGCTTCTATGCAGAACACAAAGAGCGTCCTTTCTTCGGCGCACTTGTAGACTTCATGACGTCTGGTCCAGTTATGGTTCAAGTACTAGAAGGCGAAAACGCTGTTCTAGCTAACCGTGAAATCATGGGCGCAACTAACCCAGCTGATGCAGCTGCAGGTACACTACGTTCAGACTACGCTGCTTCAATCGACGAAAACGCAGTTCACGGTTCTGACGCGCCTGAGTCAGCAGCACGTGAAATTGCTTACTTCTTCTCTGAAGAAGAAATCTGCCCACGTACTCGCTAAGATTACGAAGGTAGATAAACGGGGCTATAAGCCCCGTTTTTTTGTTTCTGAGCGTCTGAGCACGCTTTATGCTGCTTTGCTCGGCGCTCATTTAGGCACGCTAAACCACGCTTCTCGCGCATTGCCTAAAGCGCGCTCAGTCACTCAGAGGAAAGATACACGCTTAACGCTGCTTTGCTCGGCGCTCATTTAGGCAAGCTAAACCACGCTTCTCGCGCATTACCAAACTTAACGTTTCTCTGCGTTAAATCGGCTTTTTCTCAAATCTCATCTGTGGTAAAATCCGCGCAAATTTTAATCAGCGTGTTTGTTTTTCTTAAATGTCGCTTAAGGCATAACCGAATCGCTGGTTTATACACCATATTCAGCAGTCAGAGGGGCACCCCTCGAAGGTAAAAGGGTCATCTTATTCATGGCAAAAACTAACTTATTAAACTTAAATCGCGAAGGCTTGCGCAATTTCTTTAAAGAAATGGGCGAGAAGCCATTTCGTGCCGACCAGGTAATGAAATGGATTTACCAGCACGGTGTTAGCGATTTCGAGGAAATGAGTAACCTCAACAAAAACCTTCGCGCGATGCTGATTGAAAATTGTGAGATTAAAGCGCCTGAAATTGCTTACTTTCAAGAAGCGAGCGACGGCACTATTAAGTTTGCACTTACCCTTGAAGGCGGTCAGGAAGTTGAGTCAGTTTGGATCCCTGAAACTGACCGTGCGACTTTATGCGTATCTTCACAAGTAGGTTGTGCCCTAGAGTGTACCTTCTGCTCAACGGCGCAACAGGGTTTCAACCGTAACCTGAGCGTGAGCGAAATTATTGGTCAGGTATGGCGTGTAGCTACTTTCCTTGGTCTATCAAAAGATTCAAGCAAACGCCCAATTACCAATGTAGTAATGATGGGCATGGGTGAGCCGCTTCTGAATCTCAAAAATGTAGTGCCGGCCATGGATATCATGCTAGACGACTTTGGCTTTGGTTTATCTAAGCGCCGCGTTACGCTAAGTACATCTGGCGTTGTACCTGCACTTGATATGCTAGGCGATCAGATTGACGTGGCACTTGCTATTTCACTACATGCGCCCACCGACGAACTGCGTAATGAAATTGTACCGGTTAATAAAAAATACAATATAGAAGCGTTTTTGGCAGGCGTACGTCGCTACCTAGCTAAATCTAAAGCTAACCAAGGTCGCGTAACTGTTGAATACGTAATGCTTTCGAATATTAATGACAGCACTGAACAAGCGCATCAACTGGCAAAGGTATTGAAAGACACCCCTAGTAAAATAAATTTAATACCTTTTAATCCATACCCGGGTTCGCCATATACATGTTCTAGCAATTCGCGCATCGACAGGTTCTCAAAAGTGCTTATGGAATATGGGTTTACGACAGTTGTGCGTAAAACTCGTGGCGATGATATTGACGCGGCATGTGGTCAACTAGTGGGCGATGTAGTAGACAGAACGAAAAGATTGTTAAAAAAACAGGTGAAGGGTGAAGCAATTTCAGTAAAAATGGCCCAATAATCATCAAGATAATAGGGTAAGACTATGGTTGCAGGATTGCGAACTTCACTTAGAGTTGGATTATTAAGCGCGGTAATACTCGCTGCTGGTTGTGTTAGCAACGGTCAGTCAGGCATGTATGGTGGTAACTTCGATCACGAAGAAGCCGCCAAAACGCGTATGTCTCTTGGTCTTACCTACCTACAAAATAATAACTACACGCAGGCGAAAAAGAACCTCGACAAGGCGCTTGAGTTTAACCCTCGCTCCGCAGATGTACAGTACGCTATGGCATATTACTATCAGCTAGTAGGTGATAACCTGAGGGCTGAAGAGTTTTACAAAACTGCTATTGACCTAGCTCCCAACAATGGTGATATTGCCAACAGTTATGGGGCGTTTAAGTGCCAAAATGGCGATTACGAAAAAGCCAAAGCGTACTTCTTTGAAGCGATTAATAACCGTCTGTATGCGAACGCAGCGCAAACCTACGAAAACTTGGCCTTGTGTGCTCAAAGCCAAGGGAAGCTCGATGAGGCAATTGGTTACTTTGAAGATGCTTTGCAGCACCAACCAGCTCGAGGTAAGACGTTATTTTTGCTGAGTGAACTCTACATAGTGTCACAACAGTGGGACCTAGCTGAATCAACACTTCAAAAGTACCAAAGGGTTGCGAAGGTTACACCAGATTCTTTGTGGTTGTCTTACGAGATTGCCAAAGGCAAGGGTGATGTGGAAAAGGCAGCGGGGTATGGCGATATGATGTTATCGCTGTTTCCTGAGAGTGAACTCACGAAGCGATATGCAGTCCAGCGGGAGCGGTTACAAAAGAAAATCGTAAAAACCTCTAAGGCTTCTAATAATGCAGAAAAGGCACTAGAGGTCACTGTTGAACAAGCAACTAAAGAAAAAGCCCCGCAGCAAACTAGCGAAATAGTGAGTGAGTCTGCGTCTTTTAACAAAGACCCAATTAACAAACCGATTCAGGAGACAAGCGTTAAGCAAAAGCCTGTCGCCTCAGTAGCAGATGAAGGTGACGAGAAAAACACTGAATTATCTGAGAATAACGATAAATTCCATGTAGTAAAAGAGGGTGAAAACTTATATCGTATTTCTTTATTGCACAATATAAGAATGGCAACACTGCAAAAGTGGAATAACCTAGAAAATACTGGCGCTATTATTGCTGGTCAGACGCTTTGGTTAGTACCACCAAGTATGCAGGAGGAATAAGGTTTAATGGTGTCAGAAGAAAACGCGAATCAAGAAGTAACTTCGCAACAACAAGAAAATGCGCCAAGCCCAGGGGCAATGCTTAAAGCACGTCGCGAAAAGCTAGGCTTGTCTCAGCAAGATATTGCCGATAAATTGTTTTTAAAGGCTCAACAAATCAATGATTTAGAAAGTGATGTAATTGATGAAAACTCTTCAGTTACTTTTACTAAAGGCTACGTTAGGAATTATGCCAAACAATTGGGAATGAATTCCCATGAGGTTATAGAGGCGTTTGAACGTTTCCATAATCAAACATCAGTGCCTTCCTCGGAAAAACTACAAAGCTTTTCTAAACGTGTCGCAAAACAGACACACGATGATCGTTGGATGATGGTGACGTATGCAATCTTACTTCTCATCATCGCTGGGGTTGTCGTATGGTGGTATCAACAGCCAAGCGATGATGCCGTTTCTGAACTGCCTTTAAATGAGGCTGTAAAGAGAGAGGCGGCAAACACACCAATTTCTTCAGAAAATGGGGCCGCAACGGGAGAGATGAGCGGTGCTAACTCTTTCCAAGGCGACTCGTCTGACACATCACTGACGCAAGAGCAGGATTCGTTTCAAACGAATAATGCCTCTTATGCAGGCTCCGATGACGCTGCAATAGTAGGTAAAAATAACGATGTGAGTGACCAGAATAATGGTTTTACCCAAGACGGTGACCTAGACGATGGGGCCATTTCTGCTCCTGACAACGCAGTTGATGACAGTAACAACCTAACCGCACTGGTAAATGCGTCAGATAGCGATAATGATTTGTTAGCCGAAGCATCGTTAGACACTCAAGCTGACGCGGCGCCAATATCGATGGTTTTCACCTTTGACGATGACTGCTGGGTTAATATTAAAGATGGTACCGGTGAAGCCATTGCTTACGGGGTAAAACAAAAAGGTCGTGTAATGGAAATTCAGGGCGTTCCTCCTGTTGAAGTTACGCTCGGCGCACCGGATAATGTGCGCATATCAGTTAACGGCGACGCTGTTGATATTTCTCCATATCAAAATGGTAGAACAGCTCGTTTTGTACTCCCTTTATAGGTAATTAGATGTTTGCAGAAAGCCCTATTAAGCGCCGAAAGTCTACGCGTATTAATGTAGGTAACGTTCCCATTGGTGATGGCGCTCCCATCGCTGTTCAATCTATGACAAATACCCGCACCACAGATGTGGCTGCGACTGTCGATCAAATAAACCGTATTGTTGCTGTGGGCGGCGAAATTGTTCGCGTATCAGTACCCACTATGGAAGCTGCTGAAGCCTTTAAAGAAATTAAGCAACAGGTAAGTGTCCCACTTGTTGCAGACATTCATTTTGACTACCGCATTGCGCTTAAAGTAGCTGAATACGGCGTAGATTGTTTACGTATAAACCCGGGTAATATTGGCAATATGGAGCGTGTACGTTCGGTTGTCGATTGCGCAAAAGATAAAAATATTCCTATCCGAATTGGTGTTAATGGCGGTTCTTTAGAAAAAGATTTACAAGAAAAGTACGGTGAACCCACGCCAGAAGCCCTTGTCGAGTCGGCTATGCGCCATGTGGATATTTTAGATAAACTCAATTTTGACCAGTTCAAGGTCAGTGTTAAAGCATCGGATGTTTTTCTTGCCGTCGGCGCATATCGCTTGCTGGCGCAAAAAATAGATCAACCTTTACACTTAGGTATTACTGAAGCTGGCGGACAGCGCGCAGGTGCCGTTAAGAGTGCGGTTGGGCTAGGCATGCTTTTAACCGAAGGCATCGGCGATACCCTTCGTGTTTCACTAGCGGCAGACCCAGTAGAAGAGATTAAAGTTGGCTTTGATATTTTAAAGTCACTTCGCATTCGCTCTCGCGGTATTAACTTTATAGCGTGCCCGAGCTGTTCTAGACAAGAGTTCGATGTTATTGGCACCGTAAACGCACTAGAGCAACGGCTAGAAGATATTCTCACTCCAATGGACGTGTCTATCATTGGTTGTGTAGTAAACGGTCCTGGCGAGGCCGAAGTGTCTGATTTGGGCCTTACTGGCGCGCGCAATATGAGCGGTCTTTACGAAGACGGAAAGCGCGTAAAAGAACGCCTTCCAAACGATGATTTGGTCGACAAGTTAGAAGCCAAAATTCGCGCTAAGGCATCACGCATGAGTGAGAAAAACAAAATTCAGGTCTCGGTAAAAGACTAAGAGAATTTTTGTTCATTGTTGTTTATTCCCAAAGCCCCTATAATGCGGGGCTTTTCACTATTTAGCAGTATGAGAATTTCACGTGGCTAAGACTATTCAGGCAATTCGAGGCATGAATGACTGCCTACCGGAGATTTCCGGTACATGGCAGAAGGTAGAATCTGTACTTCGTCAAGTGGTGGCGAGCTACGGTTACCAAGAAATACGTACTCCCATCGTTGAAAGCACTGACCTATTCAAACGTTCTATCGGTGAAGTTACCGATATCGTTGAAAAAGAGATGTACACCTTCGAAGATAGAAATGGCGATAGCTTGACGCTGCGCCCTGAAGGAACCGCAAGTTGCGTACGTGCAGGTAATGAACACGGTTTATTATATAACCAGCAGCAGCGCTTGTGGTATATGGGGCCCATGTTCAGGCACGAACGTCCACAAAAAGGTCGCTATCGCCAGTTCCATCAATTTGGTGTAGAAACCTACGGCATGGACGGTCCTGACATCGATTTGGAAGTTATTCTTCTTAGCGCACGTTTTTGGAAAGCGTTTGGCATCGATCAGCATGTAAAGCTACAAATAAATACTTTAGGTTCAAACGAAGCGCGTGCGGCTTATCGCGATACGCTGGTTGAATTCTTAAAACAGCGTGCAGACCAACTTGACGAAGATTCGTTACGTCGACTTGAAACGAACCCACTTCGGGTACTTGATTCCAAGAATCCTGGTGTCCAAGCTGCTATTGCCGATGCGCCAGCGCTAATCGATCATCTTGATGAAGAATCAAAAGCACATTTTGATACCCTCTGTGCACGCTTAACCCAAGCTGGTATCGAGTTCGAAGTAAACCCTCGCCTAGTACGTGGGTTAGATTACTACAACCGTACAGTGTTTGAATGGGTTACCGATAGCCTAGGTGCACAAGGTACAGTATGTGCTGGCGGTCGTTACGATGGCTTAGTTGAGCAGTTAGGCGGTAAAGCTACACCTGCGGTTGGTTTTGCTATGGGCATTGAGCGTTTAGTACTGTTGTTGACAACACTTACAGAAGAAGGTCAGGATACGAGCTTCGCTGACATATATGTCACGGCAATGGGTGACGATGCACAGTCTTACGCGATTGAAGTGGCGGAACATCTACGAAATACCCTTCCTAATACACGCGTAATGATGCATTGTGGCGGCGGTAACTTTAAGAAACAATTGAAGCGTGCAGATAAAACAGGAGCACGTTTAGCGCTGCTTTTAGGTAATGATGAAATGCAGTCTCGCGAAGTCGGTGTTAAACCACTGCGCGACGGTCAAGAACAAGTTACGGTCAGCTTTGATGCCTTATCTGGTAAGGTTGCAGAGATGCTGAGCGCAAAATAAAAAGAGGACATCATGGAACAGTTCGCAACAGAAGAACAACAAGTAGAAGCGATTAAGCGTTTTTGGAAAGAGCACGGTACAGCTATTATCGTCGGCGCTGCGCTAGGTTTAGGCGGCTTATGGGGCTGGAGAGCGTATTCTGAAGCGCAAATTGAAAATAAAGAAGCAGCATCGGTTGCGTATCAAAATGCGGTAGAGACATTTGGTACCGAAGGAAGTGATGCAAAAGTTAACGCCTTCATCGAAGAAAATAAAGATAGTGGTTATGCGAGCATTGCAAGTCTTCTTGCGGCTAAGCAAGCGGTGGAAGCAGGCGATTTAGACGCTGCTGCTTCGCATCTAAATAGCGTTGTTACCTTTGCTGAAAACGATGAAATGAAGGTGTTAGCGTCGCTTCGTTTATCTCGGGTGCAAATTGAAATGAACCAGCTTGATGCGGCGTTGTCTACGCTTAGCAATGTTACTAACGACGCATTTGCTGCAGAGGTTTCTGAACTAAAAGGCGATGTATATCAAAAACAAGGCAAGTTTGACGATGCTCGTTTAGCTTATTCAAATGCGTTAGAAAAAAATGCCAACAATCCGCTTTTACAAATGAAGTTAGATAACCTGTCGGTTTCTGCTGCACAGTAAGCGATGCCCACTGGGCTGGTGTAAATAATAAAGAGGTACGCAATTTGTTTCACAACACGTGTGGCCGTAAAGGTCGATTTGCTCGCACGATAGGAATGGCACTGGCAGTGTCTATCACAATGTCTGGCTGCTCTACTATCTCAGACTGGTTTGCAGATGAAGAAGAACTCGAAATTCGTCGTTTAAAACCGATCGAAGCTAAGTTTACGCCTGAATTAGTATGGGATCGCGATATCGGTGATGGCGTTGACCATTATTTCTCACGTTTGCGCCCTGTATATGCTTATGACAAGCTTTTTGCTGCCGATCGCCATGGCGCTGTTGTAGCCATGGAGCCCGAGACAGGAAAGGTATTGTGGCAGAAAGACTTCGCACAGTTTCGCTCTGAAGGCATGATGAGCTCGATAACCAAGCTATGGCAAAATGGTGAAACAGCTCGAATTGGCGGCATTTCTGTAGCAGATAGACATGTATTCATCGGTACTGAAAATGGCTATATAGCGGCAATGGACGCCGAAACGGGTGAGCTTGTGTGGGAAGCGACGGTACCTGGAGAAATTCTTGCAGCCCCAGCTGCTGATGAAGGGATCCTTGTAGTCAACACAGGCGCTGGAAGTTTGTTTGGCTTTAATACCCGAACCGGCGAACAAATGTGGAGACACGAGGGCGATACCCCTCCACTAACGCTTCGCGGTATCTCAGGCCCCATTGCTTCAAACGGCGGCGTTATTGTGGGTACCCCGACCGGTAAAATTCAAGTAAACCTTATTGAAACTGGTGTGCTCGCTTGGGAAACGGTCATTGGAACACCTTCTGGCGCGACAGAACTTGAACGTATTGTCGATGTTGATACTACCCCAGTACTTTATGGCGGAATAATTTACACCGTTTCTTACAACGGTACATTGGCTGCTGTAGAGCTTCGTTCAGGTCGCGTTATTTGGAAGCGTGAATACGCATCATTCCGCAATCTGAATATCGATGGCAACAGTATTTTTGTTGTAGACAACAACTCTAATGTTTATGCCCTTGACAGACGAAATGGCGTAGAATTGTGGTCTCAGGGGCTGCTCAAACAGCGTTCGTTAACTGCAGCGACCCCGGTGGGCGAGCATATTGTAGTAGGTGACAACTGGGGCTTCTTACACTGGATAGAACAAGAATCTGGTGAGGTAGTGGCTCGACTGGATGTGGGCGGTGATGACGAAGATGACGCTATTTTTGCGGCACCGCTGAACGTTAACGGTAATATTATTGCTGTGACTAGAAATGGCGAAGTAGTCTCGGTACGCACGCCAAACTAGCACTTCATAATTTAATACATCCTTTTAAGGGCGTTTTAGGTGTGACCTAAAACGCCCTTTTTATTTGTTATTCAATTCGTAGTTTGGCATGAATATTTTTACCTTGATGTAGAACCACTATACCTGCGGTAACACGCCGCGATTACGAACATTTTAATTCTCGCTGAGTGGGCAATTATCTATGCGGATTGGTATTAGGTAGTGAACAAGGTATAATGCGCCCAATCTTTAAAGCCTCATCACAAATTCTGAATCGTTAGAGAACAGACTTCCTAAACGTTGCTTGATTACACTGTGTATGCGGCTTGTGCTTTTTAGCTTTCATGACCCTTAGGATCTGATAAATGTTACCCGTTGTTGCTTTGGTTGGCCGCCCTAATGTTGGCAAATCAACCTTGTTTAATCGCCTTACTAATACCCGTGATGCACTTGTTGCAGATTACCCTGGGTTAACTCGCGACCGTAAATACGGCCAAGCGAAGTTTGAAAAGCGCCAGTTCATTGTTGTTGATACCGGCGGTATTACAGGTGATGAGGAAGGCATTGATGCCGAAATGGCGCAGCAGTCTTTATTGGCGATCGAAGAAGCCGATGTGGTTTTATTTTTGGTTGATGCAAGAGCTGGGATGCTACCCGCCGACCAAGGGATTGCTGATCATCTCAGGCGTATAAATAAAAAAGTGTTTGTTGTAGCCAACAAAGTGGACGGAATCGACGGCGATAGTGAAAGCGCAGAATTTTACTCTTTAGGTCTAGGCGAGATAAAGCAAATTGCAGCGGCTCATGGCCGTGGCGTTAGCCAATTACTGCAGGACGCCCTGAAGCCGCTGGAAGCCGACTTTCCAGACATGGAAATCGTCGACGAAGAGCCAGAGGAAGAAGAAGATGCCGAAGCTCAGCGTCAGCGTTTACAAGAGTTGCCTATTAAGCTAGCTATTGTAGGAAAGCCAAACGTAGGTAAATCAACACTAACAAACCGCATTTTAGGTGAAGAGCGGGTTGTTGTGTATGACATGCCGGGTACAACCCGTGACAGCGTTTATATCCCTATGGAAAGGGACGAGCGCGAATACATTCTTATTGACACTGCTGGTGTAAGAAAGCGCAGAAAGATCAGTGAAGCCGTAGAAAAGTTCTCTATTGTAAAAACCCTTCAAGCGATTGAAGAAGCAAACGTCGTGTTATTAGTTATTGACGCTAGAGAAGGTATTACTGATCAAGATTTAAGCTTGCTCGGTTTTGTCCTAAATTCTGGTCGCTCGCTAGTCGTTGCGGTAAATAAGTGGGATGGGCTAAGCACCGACGTGAAAGACGACATAAAGCGTGAGATGGATCGCCGCTTGGGCTTTGTCGACTTTGCCCGCATTCACTTTATTTCAGCGCTTCACGGCTCGGGTGTGGGTAACTTATTTGAATCAGTGCAAGAAGCCTACATGAGCGCGACCAAGCGTATTAACACTGCGTTGCTTACACAGATTATGGAAATGGCACAGGACGACCATCAGCCACCGCTTGTTCGCGGCCGTCGGGTTAAAATGAAATATGCCCACGCAGGTGGTTACAACCCGCCCGTTATTGTTATTCACGGCAATCAGGTTGATGACTTGCCAAGCTCTTACAAACGTTTCTTAATGAATTATTTCAGAAGAGCACTAGAGATTATGGGCACGCCTATCAAGATTGAATTCAGAGAGGGTAATAACCCGTTTGAGGGTAAAAAAGCTAATCTGACGTTGGCGCAGCAGCGCAAACGTCGTCGTATGATGTCTTACTACAAAGATAAAAAGTAAGCTTCAAAAGCATCTTAAATAATCAGGCGCTATTTCTTGTTCAGTTGAAGTAGCGCTATAATTTTCTCTTCCTCTCTCTCGTTGAGTCATAATTACAACTTAGTTGTAGACTTTACGCGCTCCGTAACGTTTCAACGTCCTACTTCTTTTATCATAACGACGCCTCGCCCCTTTAAAAATAAAGCATTATTTAGTTAGTAGGTGTTGGAGCCATTTTTGCAATCAGTTGTAATTCGATTTAGGGAAAACGCACTGTAGTTAATTGTATTTGGACGTCATTTTGTCAGTAGAAAAGTTATTTAAAAGCACCTCACCACTTCAAAAAAATCAAATATACAATTGGTTTGACAGATACAAACCTCAGGAACAGCAAAAAGTCTATTTTCTTAGCAGTGAAATGGAAAAAAGGCCAAAATTGAATTTATCGTTTACTAAACGTAACAGAGTGAAAAAAGCCTAGCGCTGGCCTTCCAAAAGCAGGGAGCGAACCTTTTTCATCATTTCAGACTCTTGCGGAACTTCTACGTTAACAATCAATTGATTGACAATTTTGTCTGAAAAGTCAGGAGGAAAAGTTGTAGACACTTTTACGATTTTATCTTGTAGCTTAAAGACATAGGTTGTCGCGTAAATTGTTGGTGATGTTTCAGATGCCGCGCTCAGCCCCAATCTCCATCCTCTTAATGCGCTGTTAACCTCGTAGCGTGAGGCTGGACTGATTTGAGACAACGTTAACTGCTGTAAATCGGCTGTAACACTAGCTCTTTGCAGATCATTTTCTAGTTGCTTAGGAAGTAGCTCGTTTTCATTTGAAGAAAGCTGATCTAAAAAGGGATATACGGTGACATCAACGAGCGCATCTTCAAACTCAGGGTGTATATAGCGAGTAATTGCACCGTTAAACGGGTTTGGATATAACTGAGTATCTAATTTAGTGAAGTCGCCAATGGCGTTTGGTACCTGTAATCCACCCTTATAGTCGCTAGCTTCTAGCGCATCGAACAAAAACTGGCTGGTAAATAATCCAGAATGTTTGGCATGTTGAATCCAGCGGGCAATCAACGATTGCGCTTCTTTTTCGGCTAAAGCGGTTTCCGGTTTCACATCTGTGTTTTCTACGGCACTCGCATCAAATGAAGATGAGTCAATTTCTATCCCTCGCCATTGTAAAGTGAATTCTGCAAATTGTTTTGCGTGCTGTCGATGCATGCCAGGCGCTGCGCCAACGTTAGCAATCAATAGTTCGTAGTCGTTTCCTTCACCATATGGCAACAAATGACTGAATTCTCCTGATTCGCTTAGAAGTTTAATAAAGCTGTCGGGCGAAATAGCATCTTCAAAACACAAATTAGTGGATTGTGAAGCATTAGCTTCGCTTAATGCTCGCTGGGCTCCACAAGCCCTGAGTAACGTTTCGCTCGGGTAGGTAGAAAAAACAGAGACAGGTTGATTGACCATAGAAGCAAAGGTGAAGTCGGGCACTAGTAACAGAACAAAAACGCACAAAGGTGTCAAAATTTTTGGTACAGCGAACCGCTGTGACTTTAGGCTCCAAAATGCACAGGCCCGCTGGTAAATACTGGAAAAGAAAAACGCGTTTACATGAACGGGCATAATACTTAAGGCTACCTATTGCCGCTGAATGTGTGTCACTGTACTGGTTATTTCACCGTCAGTCACCCGAGATTTTATCTCATCACCTACATTTACTTTATTCACGCTATTAATGGCTGTTTTGTCAGACAAAGTAATGCTGTAACCACGGGCGAGCGTTGAAAGAGGACTTACAGATTGTAAGAGGCTAACATTACCACCAAGTTCATTTTTTTTGCTTCTAATTAAGGTATTCATGCTTGATAAGAGCTTGGTGCTAGCATAGTTTAATTTGTCTTTTGCACGCGCCACGTTTGCTGATGGCGATTGTTTGTTTAGTCTGTAATCAAGACCTTGCAATTGCTTTTCTGCTTTTGCCAAGTCGTTTTGCATCTTATGCGCTAAACGAAGTTGTAGTCTGTCTAACGTTTGCCACTGCGATTGAATGCGGCTTTGTGGATGCAACGCATTTAGCCGTTGTTTCTTTAGAACAAGCTGTTGTTTACTCGTTTGAAGGTACTGATGTATTGCCCTTGCTAAGCGTTGTTTTCGCTGATTTAGCGTTTGGTAGAGAGCGGCAGAATCCTGACTTAAGATTTCGGCAGCAGCAGATGGGGTAGGGGCGCGAACATCAGCGACGAAATCACTAATGGTGAAGTCTACCTCATGGCCTACGGCGCTAACTATGGGCAAAGCACTTGCAGCGACTTCTCTTGCCAAGCTTTCATCATTAAAACACCACAAGTCTTCTAATGAACCTCCGCCTCGCGTAAGTAACAGCACATCCACTTCTGCGCGGCGGTTAGCCGTTCTTAACGCATTAATTAACTGTAAAGGTGCGGTTTCCCCCTGAACCATCGACGGATAAACAACGACTTCGGTTTGTGGGCTCCGACGTTTTAATACACTTAGTACATCGTGAAGCGCTGCACCGCTTGATGAAGTAATTACGCCGATTCGGTTAATACGCTCAGGTAACGGACGCTTATTAGCAGTATCGAACAAGCCTTCATTGTTAAGCTTGAACTTTAAGGCTTCGAACGCTTGCTTAAGCGCACCTTCACCGTCACTTTCCATGTGTTCAACAACAAGTTGATAGTCACCGCGTGCTTCGTAAAGGCCTACCGACGCGCGCACTAAAATTTTATCGCCCTCTTTAGGACGAATACGAACATTGCGGTTTGACCCCTTGAACATAGCCGCGCGCACCTGGGCTTTATTGTCTTTCAGCGTGAAATACCAGTGCCCTGAAGCGGCTGCCACGAAGTTAGATATTTCAGCCGATAGCCAAATAAGGCCAATTTCGCCCTCCAATACGGTTCTGGCTAAACGATTTAGCTTGGTAACTGTTAAAATTTGTCGAGACGTAGATGGCGAATTTGTAAACATAAAAAAAATCACTAGGTTTAATACATTTAGAGTTTACCTGAAAACTAAAAAACACTACAATTGCGCCGCAATTAACCCTCAACTGAATAGGTGTTGTTGCATGCTACGTATCATCCAAGAAGCCCTGACGTTCGACGATGTGTTGCTGGTTCCCGGCCACTCGACCGTCCTCCCTCACACTGCAAACTTACAAACCCGTCTAACCCGTGGTGTAACGTTAAATATTCCAATGGTGTCTGCTGCCATGGACACGGTTTCTGAAGCCCGCCTAGCGATTGCGCTCGCCCAAGAGGGTGGTATTGGTTTCATTCATAAAAACATGAAGCCTGAAGAGCAAGCTAAACACGTACGCGAAGTTAAAAAATACGAAAGCGGGGTTGTATCTGACCCGGTAACGGTAGAAGAGAATGCAACCATTGGCGATGTTATAACCCTTTCAAAGCGACTTGGTTACTCTGGTTTCCCTGTAACAGACAAAGACAATAACCTAATTGGTATTGTAACAGGCCGTGATCTTCGCTTTGAAAAGCGCTTAAACCTTCCTATTAGCAACGTAATGACCAAAAAGGATGACCTGGTCACCGTAAAAGAAGGTGCAAGCTCTGACGTAGTGCTAGATTTAATGCACGAACACCGCATTGAAAAAATTCTTGTTGTTGACGATGCGTTCAAGCTTACAGGCCTTATCACCGTTAAAGACTTCCAAAAAGCTGAAAACAAGCCTAATGCGTGTAAAGACTCGCTAGGTCGCCTTCGCGTAGGGGCGGCAGTTAGCGTTGGTGCAGGTACTGATGAGCGTATTGCCTTACTTGTTGATGCAGGTGTAGATGTTCTACTAATCGACACTTCTCACGGTCATTCACAGGGCGTTATTGACCGTGTTAAGAAAGTACGTGCTGACTATCCTGATGTACAAATTATTGCGGGTAATGTGGCAACAGGCGATGGGGCAAGAGCACTAGCCGACGCAGGCGTAGACGCTGTTAAAGTCGGTATTGGCCCTGGTTCAATTTGTACTACCCGTATCGTAACCGGTTGCGGTGTACCGCAAATTACCGCAGTATCAGATGCAGTAGAAGCATTAAAAGATACAGACATACCTGTTATCGCTGACGGCGGTATTCGTTTCTCTGGTGACATTGCTAAGGCGTTAGCCGCTGGCGCAAGCTGCGTAATGGTTGGCAGTATGCTAGCGGGTACTGAAGAAGCGCCTGGCGAAGTTGAGCTTTTCCAAGGTCGTTACTACAAGTCATATCGCGGCATGGGTTCACTAGGTGCAATGGATCAAAGTCATGGCTCGTCAGACCGTTATTTCCAAGATTCTGACAATGCAGAAAAACTAGTACCAGAAGGTATTGAAGGTCGCGTTGCATATAAAGGTCCTATTGCAAATATTATTCACCAGCAAATGGGCGGCTTGCGTTCAGCCATGGGTTTAACGGGCTGTGCTACCATTGAAGAGATGAATACCAAGGCGCAATTTGTGCGTGTAACTTCAGCCGGAATGGGCGAGAGCCACGTGCACGATGTAAGCATTACTAAAGAAGCGCCAAACTACCGTTTAGGTTAAGGCGACCGACGACTGCGAGGCTGGTACTACACCAGCCTTTGTTCTTTTATTTAACGGGTAAAAATAAAACATGACCACAAATATCCACGACCAACGCATACTTATTTTGGATTTTGGCTCGCAATACACGCAGTTGATAGCACGTCGTGTTCGCGAAATCGGCGTTTACTGCGAGCTTTGGGCCTGGGATGTGACCGAAGAGCAAATCCGCGAATTCAACCCTCAAGGGATTATTCTGTCAGGCGGCCCAGAGTCAGTAACCGAAGAAGGCTCACCGCGTGCACCTGAGTATGTGTTTGAAGCCGGCGTGCCTGTGTTAGGCGTGTGCTATGGCATGCAAACTATGGCGCACCAGTTAGGCGGTGGCGTACTGGGCTCAGACAAGCGTGAATTTGGTTACGCGCAGGTAGAAGTGATCAAACCAAGCCCTCTGCTAGATAAAATTGAAGATGCCATTGGCGATAATGGTGCGGCGCTGCTTGATGTGTGGATGAGCCATGGCGATAAAGTAGCAGCTATTCCTGAAGGTTTTGAAACCATCGCGCAAACGGCTTCGTGCCCGCATGCGGCAATGTATAACGAAGAAAAGCAGTTCTACGGCGTACAGTTTCACCCAGAAGTGACGCACACTCGCCAAGGTATGCGTTTACTTACCCATTTCATAATGGATATTTGTAAGTGTGAAAAGCTCTGGACAGCTGGCGCTATTATTGACGATGCTATTGAGCGTATCAAAGAGAAAGTCGGTGACGAACGTGTGATATTAGGTTTATCGGGCGGTGTAGACTCATCAGTAACGGCTATGTTGCTTCACCGTGCTATTGGCAAAAACCTTACCTGCGTATTCGTAGATAACGGATTGCTGCGCCTTAATGAAGCCGATCAGGTTATGGAAATGTTTGGTGACCACTTTGGTTTAAACATTATTCGTGTCGATGCTGAAGGCCGTTTCCTTGACCGCTTGAAAGGCATAGAAGATCCTGAGCTTAAGCGTAAAGCTATTGGTAACGAATTTGTTCGTGTATTCGATGAGGAAGCGAGCAAGCTTGAGAATGCTAAATGGCTAGCACAAGGTACTATCTACCCAGACGTGATTGAGTCAGCGGGTTCAGCAACGGGTAAGGCGCACGTAATTAAGTCGCACCACAACGTTGGCGGTCTTCCTGAAGATATGGAACTGGGTCTTGTTGAGCCACTGCGTGAGCTATTTAAAGATGAAGTCCGCAAAATCGGCCTAGAGCTAGGTTTACCGTACGACATGCTTTATCGACACCCGTTCCCTGGGCCAGGCCTCGGCGTTCGTGTACTGGGGGAAATTAAGAAAGAATATTGCGACTTACTACGTCGTGCTGACGCTATCTTCATTGAAGAGCTTTATGCAGCTGATTTGTACCAAAAAGTAAGCCAAGCGTTTACCGTATTTCTTCCAGTGCGCTCGGTTGGCGTAATGGGTGATGCGCGTAAATACGATTGGGTAGTAAGCCTTCGTGCAGTAGAGACCATCGACTTCATGACAGCTCACTGGGCACACCTGCCATACGACTTCCTAGGTAAAGTGTCGAATCGCATTATCAATGAAATCGACGGCATTAGCCGTGTGGTTTACGACATTTCTGGTAAGCCGCCTGCTACGATTGAATGGGAATAATCGGGCTTAAATATACCAAAAAGAAAAGGAGAGCCTTCGGGCTCTTTTTTTGTATCTGTCTAAAAAAGAACAAGTTAATAAGCAACCTGTCAGCACTACGTATGTTTTTATATATATTAATATATTGTCTTATACCTAACTTGTAACCATACCGTCATAAAAATATCATTTAATGGCGACGTCCTTCTCTAGATTTATACTAAAGGTTAAGCCGTGTTCAATTACACAAGCATCAGTCGTTTGGTGATGACGCCCGTTCTCGCCAGCTTTTTAATTCTTGTACTATTAAACGGTGCCTCAATTCTAAAGTCTTTCTCGTTACTTAATTCATTTGATGAGCTAGAAAACACCCTGGTTCAGTCAGAGCGTGACGTTAATACCACCCTTAGTGCGTTTAAAACCCAGGTTCAAGAGTGGAAAAACGTGTTGTTGCGTGGCCACAAAAAAGAAGACAGAGAAAAATACTGGGAGCGATTTAAACAGCGTGAAGCTGATATCACTCGTCAATTTGACTTGATGCTATCAAGTGATGTTGTGAGTGATAGCGTGAAGTCTGATATCAGACAGTTCCAAAAAGCTCACTCAGTCATGGCCGAGAAATACCGTGAAGGATACAACGCGTTTATTAACTCAGGGTTTGACCCAAAAGTCGGCGATAGCTTTGTGCGCGGTATTGATAGAGAGCCCGCTAAGCTTTTATCAAGCATTGCATCAGAAATTGCAGCAGATTCAGCCAACGCAATAGCAGAGCTTAAAGCTAATACCCGCACTATGCTTTGGATTATATTATTCGCCGCTATTGCGCTGTCTGTACTTTCCGTTGTGTACGTTGTTGCTCGCTTGCGCTCTCAAGTTATCAAGCCAACAAAGGCTGTTGCTGCTTGTATATCGAACTTAGCTAATAGCCGCTATGACTATGAGTTAGCTTACACAAGCGAGCATGAACTCGGTATGTTGGCCGATTCTGCTCGAGCTTTGCAATACAAGTTAAAAGATTCGGTTGCACAGCTTCAACAGGCTGAGCGAGAAATGGAAAAAGCGTTCGGCACCCTGGGTAATGTTAGCCAATCTATTATGGAGGGCGCTAATGGACAGCGTGATGCATCGCGTTCGCTTGACAGCAGCACAGATAAACTGAAAGAAATTGTTCAGAATTTAGTGGCCATCACAGACCAAGTTGCTGTTGCGACAAATAACTCTGAAAAGAACGTGGCAAGTTGCTATGCCACATTTGAAAGTGCTAATGCAGGCTTTAAACAGCTAGCTAAAACGGTAACCGAATCCAGTAATATTGTGTCTGAACTGCAAAGTCGAAGCACCAATATTCTTAAAGTGGTAAACGTCATTAATGAAATTGCCGATCAAACCAACCTGTTAGCATTAAATGCAGCAATTGAGGCTGCGAGGGCAGGAGAGCATGGGCGGGGTTTTGCGGTAGTAGCCGATGAAGTGCGGGCACTTGCAGCTAAAACGCAGCAATCAACAAAGGAAATTAACGATATTTTGAGCAGCTTTGAAGCGGAAGCAAAAGGCGCGGTTGCGGCGATGTCCTCTGGCAAGCAGTTATCTGATAATAACGCGGCAGAGGCTGCTACGGCACTTGAAACCCTCAATAATGTGGTTAGAGATATTCAAGAAACCGCTAGCGTAGTGGAGGCGCTTAACGAAGCGGCAGATGAGCAAGAAGCCGTGCTTCAGCAGGTGGAAGCCATTATAAGTAACGTAGTAACATCGTCAGAAAAATATCATCAGCTTGCGCAGCGTGATGATATGTCGCGCTCTATGAAAAGTATGTCAGAAAACGTTGAAAAGGTAGTGAACAGTTTGACCCGCTAACTGTGCTTTGTCAGTATTAATGGTAAATTTGAGACAAAACTTTGTGGAGTAGGGGGCAAGGCAGTTTATAAAGTCGTGTCGCTTATTCCTGGTTTTGTGAGCCATGTATTGAATAAGTAGCACTATAAATAATGACCACGCCACTCGTTTTTCACCCCATATATAGTCAGCTAGACCTTCCCGAGCGACACCGCTTTCCTATCGAAAAATATGTGGGCATTCGAGACGAGCTACTAAGGCGTGGTGTAGATAAAGCACGCTTTGTTACGCCGTCACCTGTAGATTTATCTTTTCTTACGGACTATTACGACTTGAACTATGTCGAGACACTCACTACCGGCGCGTTAGATAAAAAAGCCATGCGCCGTATAGGCTTTCCTTGGTCGCAGCAGTTGATTGAACGTACCCGAACCGCCGTTGCAGGCACTTGTTTAACAGCAAACCTAGCGTTAGAGCATGGCAAAGCCTTGAATTTAACCGGGGGGTATCATCACGCGTTCGCGGACTTTGGTTCTGGATTTTGTCTATTTAACGATTTGTACTTAGCGGCAAAAACCATGCAGCAAATTCCAGCCATTGATAATGTACTCATTATCGATTTGGATGTGCACCAAGGAGACGGCACAGCCAAGCTTGCTGAAGATGATCGCGATATCTTCACCTTATCAATTCATGGCGAAAAAAACTTTCCATACAGAAAGCAGCACTCAGATATTGATATCGGGCTTGCTAAGGGAACGGAAGACGACGAGTATTTAACCACGCTCGAACAAGCGCTTACGTTGGTTAATAGGCAGTTTCAACCCGATGCCATTATATATGATGCAGGTGTTGATGTGCATGTAAACGATGATTTAGGTCATCTGCACATATCTACCCAAGGTGTCTATGAAAGGGACAAGACGGTATTTGCTTTGGCCGACCGTTTAGGCGTTCCAATTGCCGCCGTCATCGGGGGAGGATATCAAAGAGATATTGCTGCGCTGGTGGATGTGCATATTCAGCTTTATCGCGCTGCGGGTGTAATTGACTAGATGAAACAAGTTGCTATCGAACAATAGCAAGCGCGCTTAAACGGTTGTTATAAACGAATCGTTGTTGGCGCGCTTTGTAATTAAGCGTACTTATCTGTTTTACAAAAAGTGCAGCTGAAAACCTATACCAATACGTTCCTGAGAGCGGTTATAGTCGATAAGAGAGTCGCCATAGCCATTAAAGTACTGGAGCAGTAACTCATATCGGTCAGATATAGGGTAGGTAAAATCTAGCTGAATGCTGCCTCTGTTTTCGTCAAAATCCAAGTTATTTCTCAGCAGCGCAAGCACTTTAAAAGCACCAATTTTTCTACCGTAACCAAATTCCATTCTGCCGTAGTAGTCTTGAATGTCCGGGTTATCATCTCCTGTCGGATCAAGCGGATCCGTCTTTTCGTCTTCAGGAATACGATACCAAGTTTTAAGGTAGTATATATCGTCGTTGTCGCTAAACACTATTGATGCAAAAAGGCGGTTCCAGCTGCGAGAGCGCAGACCACTTTGACCGTTCGACATGTGATTGAAGCCGAACTGGAAGGTATTAAATTTGTAACCAAGTACCGAATAGTCAGCGGTTTCTTGCCAGAAAACTTCTGGCTCGTAATTGGTTTCACGGAAGGGCTTCGACGCCTCACTATTATAAAGCTGCCAAAAAGAGGTCACCGTAAAGCCAAAATACAAGCCGTCAAATCCAGTATCTTCCAAGTACAGCGGTAGCTTAGCGCTCACTTGAAACTTAGCTTCTTTATTATCTACATTTTCTTCTGTTAACTCTTCATTACCAAAGGTGTTTGGGTTAGAAACGTAAGTAATAGGAAGTAAATAGTTTTGTCTATGCTGAGTAATAGCAAAAACGTTATCCAGTGCTTCTTTATCACCTTCTAGGCGTTCATCTAGTGCACTTTCTGTGGTTGTGTCACGCTTAATGATATCTATAACCTCAATACCACTTTCTTCTTGTGTCCCCTGACCGTCTGCCGTTTCGACAGCGCTTTCCTGTTCGCTGTTCGCGGTAGGTAAAGGTTCATTTTTTGCTTTTTGCGTTTCTTGCGCGCATACGTGGGTGCAAGCAGCAAAAGCTGCCAAAAATATAAAAGGCTTTAACACAGACACCTTCGATTCTCCGTAGTAAGGTTTTTTATGTTTAATTGAAGTCCAGTGTCTGGCCTTCTGAGGAAGCAAATATGTGCAATTTAGATTCTGCCACCGAGACATATTCATTGCAATGTTTTACGACGTCATCTATATCGTTGTCGGTGCGTTCTGGATCATGACTATATAAAGCTAATTGCTTAACATGACTTGCCATAGCTAGTTTGACCGCTTCTTCAGCAACGGAATGGCCCCAGCCGTTTTTGGCGGGCATGTCAGATAACATGTACTGTGCGTCGTGAATGAGCAAGTCTGCATTATTAGCGAACTTAGCAAAATCTAGAAAATCTGTTTCTTTTTTATAAGGAGGGTAGAGCTCGTTATCGGTGATATAAGCAATTTTGACACCGTCGGCCTCAATACAATAGGCGCTTCCGCTGCCTGGGTGGTTCATGGCCAAGCGAGAAATAGTCGCACTTCCGATGGTAAATGCATTTTCTGTTGCAGGATATTCAATAAGGCTTATGGAAGACTTTAACGCGCTTTTCGGAACGGGGAATAACGACCCGTCCATTTGTTTCAAAATTTGATCGGGCTCATTAAGCTGAGTAAGGCCTGGGTAAATGTTTATTACCCGTGACTCTTGATAAATAGGTGCGAAAAAGGGAAAGCCTTGAATGTGATCCCAATGGTTGTGACTTAATAAAAGGTGGATTGGCGTTGTCTTTTTAATTAAGCGGTCGCCAAGCAAACGAATACCTGTACCTGAATCGAGAATGATATCGGTACCATCCTCGAGCTCAATGTGAACGCATGCGGTGTTACCACCATAACGAACGTAAGCTGCCCCCGGAGTGGGTATTGACCCTCTTACGCCATAAAAAGTTAACCGCATACGCCCTCATCTACTTATCAAATGGGCAAGTTCAGGTTTTAGAGAGCGGCTACAAAGTCTTTTGCTGCGCTAAGGTCTAATAACTGTTTCTCGCCGGTACGTCTATTCTTATATTCAACCTGTTGATTATCCAAGTTTCTTTCACCAATAACAATGCTGTGAGGTATGCCAATTAATTCCATGTCATTGAACATAACACCCGGGCGCTCTTTTCTGTCATCAAATAGTACTTCTACGCCCAGTGCAATAAGTTCTTCGTAAAGCGCCTCTGCTGCTTCTTTTATACGGTGAGACTTGTGCATATTCATAGGTATTAATGCAATTTTAAACGGTGCAATAGGATCTGGCCACTTTATGCCAAACTTATCGTGATTTTGCTCGATGGCAGCAGCAACGATGCGTGATACGCCAATACCGTAACAGCCCATGGTGAGGGTTTGGTGTTTACCTGATTCACTAAGCACACCGCAGTTCATGGCTTCTGAATATTTGCTACCAAGTTGGAATATATGACCCACTTCGATACCGCGCTTTATATCAAGCGTGCCTTCACCGTCAGGAGACGCATCGCCAGCGACGACATTGCGAATATCTACACCAGAAATATCCTCAGACCAGTTTGCGTTGATGTTCATTTTACCACCTGCGCCTGCGCCTGTGGTGAAATCCGCTAGCGCTGCAGCACTTGCATCCACGTAAGCTGGGATCGGAAGGTTAGTTGCGTCTGCAAAATAGGGTACTACACCAAGCACTTCTTTCGCTTTGTCGAATGACGCTTCAACTAATGGGGTAGCAACACCTTCAATCTTCTCTGCTTTAACATCGTTTAATTCGTGGTCAGCGCGCAGCACTAATGCAACCCAGTTGTCTGCTTGTACTTCTTCGCCTTTGTCATCCGTAGCGTTCGCCGCCTTTACCACAATAACTTTCACAGCATTGGTGATATCGGCATCGATACTCTTAAGTATTTTTTCGAAGTCTTTGCCTTTCGCATCTTTAGTTTCTACTGCCGCACCGCTTGCTTGTGCTTTTTCTTGCGCCACAGCGGCGGCCATTTCAACATTAGCCGCATAGTCGCTGCCTGATGAGAATGCAATGGCGTCTTCACCAGAGTCAGCTAGCACATGAAACTCATGCGAATGATTACCACCTATTGAGCCTGAATCGGCTATTACGGCTCTGAAGTCAAGACCCATACGCGAGAAAATGTTGCAATAAGCGTCATACATTTTCTGGTAGGTTTTTTCTAGACAGCTTTCTTCTAAGTGAAAGCTATATGCATCTTTCATCGTGAATTCACGTCCACGCATAATACCAAAACGAGGGCGCACCTCGTCGCGGAATTTAGTCTGAATTTGGTATAGATTAAGTGGAAGCTGCTTGTAGCTGCTAATTTCATTGCGCACAAGCGCAGTGATCACTTCTTCGTGGGTTGGGCCTAATACGAAATCACGCTGGTGGCGGTCTTTTACGCGAAGTAATTCTGGGCCGTATTCTTCCCAACGTCCAGATTCTTCCCACAGGTCTGCAGGCTGAACAACGGGCATTAGCACTTCAATTGCGCCTGCTTTGTTCATTTCTTCACGAACAATATTGGCTACTTTATTAAGTACACGAAGACCTGACGGCAGCCACGTGTAAAGACCTGAGGCAAGCTTTCTGATCATACCAGCTCTCAGCATAAGCTGGTGGCTGATAACCTCTGCATCAGCAGGTGTTTCTTTCTGCGTGGCAAGCAAATATTGACTAGTGCGCATGTAAAGCAGGTATCCTGTTTTCAATGTATTTATGACTGTGGGTGTGCTGGCCTTCTGCGATAAGTTGTACACATTATGCAATTTATGGAATTGTTGCTAAATGCTTTAACCAAAGAATGGGCATCACACGTTTGGCGGTATTCTAATTAACTGTGAGCCATTTCGCCACAGACTGTTTACACTAAAAGTGTAATTAACCTAAATGAACAAGCTCAGTAACCCATACAACGCTATCTATTACTTTAAATCCTACATCAATATCGTAAAGGGTAACGCGATAGGTTTTCTCGTCATTATCCAGCTTTTGTTTATAAGCTGGGCGAGGGTCTTGTGCCAGTACCGTCGTAACTAAAGAGGTAAAGCCGCTGTGTCTTTTGTCAATTTCAGGAAGCGTTGGCCTGAGCGTATCTAAAAATTCGACATGGCGTTGGGGAATGGGGCTAATGTCGTCAAGCTTATCGCTTGCGTTTGGAACACTATCTGCGTAGCCGATGTAAGGTTTGATATCGATAAGCGGTGTACCGTCGACTAAATCCACACCTTCTACTAGCAAGTGCACTTTATCCTTATCTTGTACTAGCCCATTGTTTTTGACGACAGACATGCCAATGCTGTTCGGTCGATGTGTACTGCGACTTGCTAATACACCCATAGTGGCATTGCCGCCCAACCGAGGTGCCTTAACTGTGTTTTTCCAACCGCGCTCAATGTTTTGATGAAAGATAAAAAGTAGCCACAGGTGACTATAGCTTTCTATCCCTTTTAGCATGTGGATATCGTTAAACCCTTCTTCAAACGTAATTATCCCATGAGCTTTTGCTAAGTTGGGTTGCCTGGGGATGGCAAACTTTTGCTTGAAAGGCGTAGCGATGCTCGCGATTGTCGATACGGTAAATGAAGTTGGCGTAGTCACGGGTCTGCTTCAACCTAATTAAAAATAATTTTTGCTGTCATATTACTCTCATACTTAATCGGTAATGTAACAGTGCAAGTGCAAACTTGAACCATATAAAGTATTTTTTCGGTTCGCGAATGAAATGTTTATTTGGGTTCCCTGGAGTAATCCAACGTCTTTGGCCTGCTCAGTTATCGCACTAGAACTTTTTCTCGTATCAGTTCATAAAACTTGTGTACTTAGCAAAGCAAATAAACCGCTCGTGTTTTACTGCGCAGACTTATCTTTTTTTATTGCTTCCAAAGCGTTCTCAAAATAAGGGCAGCCCATAGCCTGCGCTTTTTCTATGTTACGACTGAATATCTTTTCCGCATCCTCTTCTTTTTTCATATAACGAGTTATGTCGGCCTCGCGAATTAAATGTAAGAGCGGGTAGGGGGATCGATTCGTGTAGTTTTCAGCATCGTTAGCGTCGCTACCGTCAAACACATAGTCAGGGTGAAAGCTCGCGAGTTGATAAGTACCACTATATCCCCAGTCATGTAGCATATTATCGCCAATAGCTAGCACATCAAGGTACTCATCAAAATCAGCAAGGGCTGGATTTGTCAGTGCAATTAGCGTTGTGGCGGTACTCTCATTCTCTTCCAAATGTCGAAGCTCATCGTACAGAGATTGAATAACGTCGCCTGTATCCCCTGCTATTACTGTACAGCGAATTTGATTTGGCGTTCTTACATAGCGCGCAAAAGGGCAAAAATTGTGTTTTATCACAATATCATCAACCCACTTAAGCGTTGCATCAATTACGTGTTGTTCGCACAACGAAGAGATTGGTTCTGCCATAAAGAAGTTTTTCAATTTAGGTCTGTATTCAAAGAGAGGGGAGTATAAAGCAAAAAGGCAGAAATTTAATTTCTGCCTTTAAAATTTGATTAAGCCTTAGTGCTTTAAGAATGAAACTTAACGTACGCCTCAAGCGTGTTTTCTATCAAACTTGCCACTGTCATAGGACCAACACCGCCAGGTACAGGTGTTATCCAGCCTGCACGCTCTTTGGCTTTTTCAAAATCAACATCGCCTATTAATGAGCCATCATTAAGACGGTTAATGCCCACATCAATCACAATCGCCCCAGGCTTAACCCAGTCGCCAGGTATAAAGTTAGGTTTACCGACAGCTACAACAAGTAAGTCTGCACGCTGAACGTGGCTTTTAAGGTCTTGGGTAAACTTGTGGCAGGTAGTAACAGTGCAGCCTGCTAACAATAATTCAAGACTCATAGGGCGGCCCACAATATTCGACGCACCAACAATAACTGCATCTAAGCCTTTAACAGGGCGCTTAGTTGACTCAATCATGGTCATGATGCCCTTAGGTGTACATGGTCGTAAAGCTGGGATACGTTGAGCAAGGCGACCAATGTTATAGGGGTGGAAGCCATCAACATCTTTATGCGGGTGAATACGCTCTAACACTTTCTCAGCGTTAAGACCGGCAGGTAGTGGTAGTTGAACCAAAATGCCGTCTATCTCTTTATCTTCGTTTAGCTCATCCACTAAGTTAAGTAAGGTTTCTTCCGTAGTGTCGGAAGGAAGGTCGAAAGAGCGAGAAACGAAACCCACTTCCTCACAGGCTTTACGCTTATTTGAAACATAAACCTGAGAAGCGGCATCACTGCCTACAAGGACAACGGCAAGACCCGGCTGTCTTTTACCTGCCTGGGTAAGTGATTCCACATAGGATGTTACGTGTTGGCGAACTTGCTTGGCAATTAATTTGCCGTCAATAAGATGAGCGGTCATAGTCTTGTACGATTCTTATATGGTTGGGTGGTCAACAAGTGCCCGTTATTGTTTCATAAAACGGGGGGAATACTCTAGCAATTATTAGATAGTAGTTATTGGCCGTAACCGAATTTATATAAGTTGAACTTAACCGTATAGCACGTATAACTGAGTAACCGCTCACCATAAAAGAAATAACGAGAGACCAACTACGTCAAAGATTGTCTTCGTTACAATAAACAAAGCCCTTTTCTTTACGCTTGGTTGTCCGGCCCATCTTGCACGAATAACTTTTCCGTATCAGTAATATTGCAAACCCGTTTGCAGGCTGCTGGACTCTATTAGTCCTCTACTAGGCTCTACTATAAGTAGCGAGATATAAGCAAGATTGTACAAAAAAACATGATAATGAGTGCTTTGTGAGCGGTTAGTGATTTTATTTAAAAAAGTGTTTGACGAGGTGGGGGGATGTCAGTAATATTCGCACCCCGTAACGGCACAGAGGCTTATGCATCTTGGTCGATACAACAGTCGGTGAGTGGCGCAGCTTGGTAGCGCACTTGTTTTGGGTACAAGGGGTCGCAGGTTCAAATCCTGTCTCACCGACCACTTTTTGCAGCGAAGATTCGCCAAGCGCCCGTAGCTCAGCTGGATAGAGCAACGGCCTTCTAAGCCGTGGGTCGCAGGTTCGAATCCTGCCGGGCGCGCCATGCGAGTCAGGTAGGTCCTGATAGCAAGGCTGAATTTTTGTATCTACACTGCTAGTATAAAGCAAGTAGACTGCAACACACCCTATGGTGGGCGTAGCTCAGTTGGTAGAGCCCCGGATTGTGATTCCGGTTGTCGTGGGTTCAAGTCCCATCGTCCACCCCACTTTTAGCGGAAGTGGTGGAATTGGTAGACACGCTGGATTTAGGTTCCAGTGCTTCACGGCGTGAGAGTTCAAGTCTCTCCTTCCGCACCATATTTTCAAGCTTTTTTAAAAGCTTAGCTTAAGCATTCCTGTCGGTGAGTGGCGCAGCTTGGTAGCGCACTTGTTTTGGGTACAAGGGGTCGCAGGTTCAAATCCTGTCTCACCGACCATTTATGCTTATTTGACTTAGTAATAGCCGCAGCTCAGCGAATAAATCAAAGAGTGTTAAAGGTTAAAGTCAAATCAGACTATCGAACAGCAAAGTAAGATCCTGACAGTTCGATAGAGGTTTATGTGTTTATCAGTTCGCACGTAAACAATTACAGGATTACTGTGGTGGGCGTAGCTCAGTTGGTAGAGCCCCGGATTGTGATTCCGGTTGTCGTGGGTTCAAGTCCCATCGTCCACCCCACTTCTTGCGGAAGTGGTGGAATTGGTAGACACGCTGGATTTAGGTTCCAGTGCTTCACGGCGTGAGAGTTCAAGTCTCTCCTTCCGCACCATATTTCTAAGCTTACTTAAAGTTTGGATTTATACATTTTTATCGGTGAGTGGCGCAGCTTGGTAGCGCACTTGTTTTGGGTACAAGGGGTCGCAGGTTCAAATCCTGTCTCACCGACCATTATCTATTATTCTCTGTTTTTCTATCTTTTCTCAATAGCGTCTCAAACTGCTTGTTAAAGTCGTTTTTCAATCTATTTTTCTTACTAGTTTCGCAATTTGTTTAAAATGCGTTCAATTGGTTGTTACAAACTTGTGTTTCCCTCTCGACTCTTGTGGTGTGCGGCTGTATACTACCGCGTCTTTTTTTAACCAGTACGTTTGTTTCAGGTTGGCTTTGTGGCACGATTTTGTGTCCTAACTTTGATTTTATAAACGTCGAATAACGACCTTCTACCCCGGAGTGATATGCAATTAATGCATGACGGGAGAGGGGATTGAGAACAAAACGCCTGTAGAGGCGTATAGTTGAGGTAACATAATGCAAGTTTCAGTCGAGACGACCCAGGGTTTAGAACGCCGTCTTACTATCACCGTTCCATCTGACACGGTTGATTCAGCAGTTAAGTCACGCCTACAGCAGTTGGCAAAAACACAACGCATCAACGGCTTCCGTCCAGGTAAAGTTCCTGTAAGCGTAATCAAAAAGCGTTTCGGCCAGGCAGTTCGCCAAGAAGTTGCTGGCGATGTTATGCAGCAAAACTTCTACCAAGCAGTCATTCAAGAGAAAATTCAGCCTGCTGGTATGCCAAAGTTTGAACTGACCAAAGACGAAGACGGTCAGGACCTAGAATTTGTAGCATCTTTCGAAGTTTACCCAGAAGTAGAAGTGAAAGGTGTTAGCGATATCGAAATTGAAAAGCCAGTAGTAGAAATTACTGACAAAGATCTTGATAACATGATGGAAACGCTTCAAAAGCAGCACGCATCTTGGAAAGAAGTTAAGCGTAAAGCGAAGAAAGACGACAAAGTTATCATCGACTTCGTTGGCTCTATCGACGGTGAAGAGTTCGAAGGCGGAAAAGCAGAAGATTTCGCGCTAGAGCTTGGCAAAGATCGCATGATCCCAGGTTTCGAGAAACCACTAGTTGGTGCGAAAGCGGGTGAAGAAGTAACCATCGAAGTTACTTTCCCAGAAGATTACCACGCTGAAAACCTAAAAGGTAAAGACGCAGTTTTCCAAGCGACAGTTAAGAAAGTTGAAGGTCTAGACCTTCCAAAAGTTGACGAAGAGTTTGCTAAGCTATTCGGTGTTGAAGAAGGCGGTGTTGACGCACTTAAAGCTGAAGTTCGTAAGAACATGCAGCGTGAGCTAGACCAAACGCTTAAAGCACAAGTTAAAGAAGACGTAATTTCTAAACTTGTTGAAGCTAACGAGATTGATATTCCTCAAGCGCTTATCGATCAAGAAGTGAACGCACTTCGCGAGCAAGCTAAACAACGTTTCAGCCAACAAGGCGGTGGTCAGAACCTTCCAGACCTACCAGCTGAATTGTTTACTGACAACGCTAAGCGTCGCGTATCTATTGGTCTACTTCTAGGTGAAGTAATCAAAGAAAACGAACTAAAAGCAGACGAAGCTAAAGTTAACGAGATGATCGAAACTGCAGCTTCTGCGTATGAAGATCCGCAAGAAGTTGTTGATTACTACAACAACAATCAAGAGCTTATGCAGCAAATGCAAAACGTTGCACTAGAAGAACAAGCTATTGAGTGGGTTCTTGAGCAAGCAAAAGTTACTGAAGTAACTAAAGCTTTTGACGAGGTTATGAACAAACAGGCGTAATTTTTTACTGTCTGATTGACAATACTTGTCAGCAACTGCTTAAATGCTCGGAGCCTTCCGAGCATTTTTGTTTTTAACGCTAGATAATCAAGGTAGCTATGACTAATACCCCGTTTGACCCAATGAATGCACTTGTTCCTATGGTTGTTGAGCAAACCTCAAAAGGTGAGCGCTCATACGACATTTACTCTCGTCTCTTAAAAGAAAACGTAATTTTCTTAGTAGGGCAAGTTGAAGATCACATGGCCAACCTCATCGTTGCTCAAATGTTGTTCTTAGAAGCTGAAAACCCAGAGAAAGATATTTTCCTATACATCAACTCGCCGGGCGGCTCTGTGACTGCTGGTATGGCAATCTATGACACAATGAGATTCATTAAGCCGGACGTGAGTACAGTGTGTATGGGCCAAGCTGCAAGCATGGGCGCATTTCTACTATCTGCAGGAGCAAAAGGTAAGCGTTATTGTCTACCTAACTCGCGCGTAATGATTCACCAACCGCTTGGTGGTTTCCAAGGTCAGGCATCTGATTTTGAAATACATGCGAAAGAAATTCTGTCTATCAAAGAGAAGTTGAATCGCCTAATGGCAGACCATACCGGTCAAGACTATGAAAAAGTCGCGCGCGACACAGACCGAGATAACTTTTTAAGTGCAACCGAGGCAAAAGATTACGGCCTGGTTGACCAAGTTTTAGCAAATCGATCTGACGTAGCCGGAACTAAGTAGTATAGTTATAGATGACCCGAGCCAGTGCATAGCACGAATTTGGTTTTCGGCTCGGGTAAGGCAGAGGCAAAAGTAATGAGTGATAAGCAAAGCGGTGACGGTGATAACAAGCTACTGTACTGTTCGTTTTGTGGCAAAAGCCAACACGAAGTAAGAAAGTTAATAGCAGGCCCGTCGGTTTTTATTTGCGACGAGTGTGTTGAGTTATGTAACGATATCATTCGCGAAGAAATTAAGGAAATCGCGCCTAAGCAGAAGCAGGACGCTTTACCTAAGCCAACAGAAATTCATGCGCATCTTGATGATTATGTTATCGGTCAAGAACATGCGAAGAAGGTGTTGTCAGTAGCGGTTTATAACCACTATAAGCGTTTGCGCAATGGCGATGTTCACGAAGGCGTAGAACTCGGAAAAAGTAACATTCTGTTAATTGGCCCTACGGGTAGTGGTAAAACACTATTAGCGGAAACACTTGCACGTTTACTTGACGTGCCATTCACAATGGCAGACGCAACCACGCTGACGGAAGCGGGCTACGTGGGTGAAGATGTTGAGAATATTATTCAAAAACTACTTCAGAAGTGTGATTACGACGTTGAGAAAGCGCAGCGCGGTATTGTTTACATTGACGAAATCGACAAAATTTCTCGCAAGTCTGACAATCCATCGATTACCCGTGATGTATCGGGAGAAGGTGTTCAGCAAGCACTGCTTAAGTTGATTGAAGGTACGGTTGCCTCGGTTCCTCCGCAAGGTGGCCGTAAACATCCGCAACAAGAGTTCTTACAGGTTGATACTTCTAAGATTCTGTTTATCTGTGGTGGTGCATTTGCCGGTCTTGATAAAGTTATCGAGCAGCGTGCGCAGAAAGATACAGGTATTGGATTTGGTGCTACGGTTAAGTCGAAAGACAACAGTAAGCAAATCAGCGAACTGTTCAAACAAGTTGAACCTGAAGATTTGGTGAAATACGGGTTAATCCCAGAATTCATCGGTCGTCTTCCGGTAGTGACCAGTCTTGAAGAATTGAACGAAGAAGCGCTAATTCAAATTCTGCGCGAGCCTAAGAATGCGATCACCAAACAATACGGTGCATTGTTCTCAATGGAAGATGTTGAGCTTGAATTCCGTGACGATGCATTAAATGCGATTGCTAAAAAGGCAATGGATCGTAAAACAGGTGCTCGTGGTTTGCGTTCAATTGTTGAAGCCGTTCTGCTTGATACCATGTACGACCTTCCTTCAATGGAAGACGTAAGCAAAGTGGTAATTGATGAAACGGTAATTCGCGGTGAGTCGAAGCCTATTTTGATTTATGACAGTAATGAAAAAAAGGCGGCGTCTGAATAGCCATTAGCTCGTCATAAAAAAGGTCCTGCGGGACCTTTTTTTGTTCGTATCGGTAGATAGTGGTTCGCAAGCAATCTTGTGATAACTGACAATAACTAATTCGCTGATGCGGTTAATATTTAAGCGGGCAAGGGTGGTAAAGCTATCCTTTCTACTAGAAATTTGAGTTTTGTGTTGCCATTCGGTGCAAAATCGATAATGGTTATATTAGGGCCGAGAGGCTCTAGAGCAGGGAGGGTAAGGTTAAGGAATTAACACACTTTAATAAGTTTCGATTGAACTTTGCTCTTGCATCCCCATATAAAAATGACATTTCAAACTAATTGAGAACAAGTATGACAGTTGAGCGTGAAAATCGCATTGAAATTCCTGTGCTTGCCTTGCGGGACGTGGTTGTTTACCCGCATATGGTCATACCCCTATTTGTTGGGCGTGAGAAGTCAATCCGTTGCCTGGAAGCGGCAATGGATAATGACAAACAAATTTTTCTAGTAGCACAAAAAGACGCGGGCGTTGATGAGCCTGAAGCAGACGATATTTACACTGTAGGTACCATTGCTACTATTCTGCAGCTTTTAAAGCTTCCTGACGGTACTGTAAAGGTACTTGTAGAGGGGAGCGTACGTGGTGAAATTGAAAGCTATAAGCAGTCAGACCCTTTCTTTGTCGCTAACGTCGATAAGCTTGAAGATGAAGGTATTGATGAGAGTGAACAAGAAGTCTTGATTCGCTCTGCAGTATCTCAGTTTGAAGGCTATGTGAAACTGAATAAAAAAATCCCGCCGGAAGTACTGACGTCACTTAATGGGATTGAGGATGCGGCGCGTCTTGCAGATACCATGGCTGCGCACATGCCACTTAAGCTTACTGAAAAGCAAAAAGTACTCGAAATGCAGGGCGTTAATGAGCGCCTTGAGTACTTGATGGCGCTAATGGAAGGTGAAATTGATTTGCTGCAGGTGGAAAAGAAAATTCGCACCCGCGTTAAAAAGCAAATGGAAAAAAGCCAGCGCGAATATTATTTGAATGAGCAAATGAAAGCCATTCAAAAAGAACTGGGCGAGTTAGACGATGCGCCCGATGAGTTCGAGGCGCTATCTAAGAAGATAGCCGACGCGAAAATGCCTAAAGAGGCAGAAGATAAAGCGAAAGCTGAACTTCAAAAGCTTAAAATGATGTCACCGATGTCAGCTGAAGCCACTGTGCTTAGAAGCTACATTGAATGGCTTACTAACGTGCCTTGGAATAAACGCTCGCCGGTTAAGAAAGACCTTTCTCGTGCCGAAGGCGTGCTTAATGAAGACCACTACGGCCTTGAGAAGGTAAAAGAGCGCATTCTTGAGTATTTAGCGGTTCAACAACGTGTTAAAAAGTTAAAAGGCCCGATTCTGTGTCTAGTAGGTCCTCCTGGTGTGGGTAAAACCTCATTAGGCCAGTCGATCGCTAAAGCAACAGGTCGCAAATATGTGCGTATGGCACTAGGTGGCGTACGTGACGAAGCTGAAATCCGTGGTCACCGTCGTACTTACATTGGTTCATTGCCAGGTAAGCTAGTTCAAAAAATGGCGAAAGTAGGGGTTAAAAACCCGCTCTTCTTACTTGATGAAATCGATAAGATGTCATCAGATATGCGAGGCGACCCTGCGTCAGCCCTTCTAGAAGTGCTAGACCCAGAACAAAACAACAGTTTCAGTGACCACTACCTAGAAGTGGACTATGACCTGTCAGACGTAATGTTTGTTGCTACTTCAAACAGCATGAATATCCCAGGTCCGCTACTTGACCGTATGGAAGTAATTCGTCTCTCTGGTTACACAGAAGATGAAAAACTTAATATTGCGAAAAACCACTTAATTAGTAAGCAAATGGAGCGCAATGGTCTTAAAGCGAAAGAACTGGAAATTACCGATTCTGCTGTCATTGGTATGATTCGTTACTACACGCGCGAAGCGGGTGTTAGAAGCCTAGAGCGCGAAGTGTCTAAGGTATGTCGTAAAGCGGTTAAAGATATCTTACTTACAAAGAGCAAGGATAAGGTGGTTGTCACTCAAGATAATCTTAAAGACTACCTTGGCGTTCAGCGCTTTGACTACGGTAAAGCCGATAAAGATAATCAAATTGGTCAGGTTACAGGATTGGCTTGGACTCAAGTTGGTGGTGACTTACTGACTATTGAAACCACATCGGTTCCGGGTAAAGGCAAAATGACGTCTACAGGCTCTTTGGGCGACGTCATGCAGGAGTCAATCAAGGCGGCGATGACGGTGGTGAGAAGTCGCGCTGAAAAGCTTCGCATTAATGATGACTTTTATGAAAAGCGCGATATTCATGTGCACGTACCAGAAGGTGCAACACCAAAAGATGGCCCAAGCGCCGGTATTGCAATGTGCACCGCGTTAGTATCTTCACTCACAGGGAATCCTGTTAAGTGTGATGTTGCCATGACAGGCGAGATTACTCTTCGTGGTGAAGTACTCGCTATTGGCGGTCTAAAAGAGAAGTTACTTGCAGCACACCGTGGTGGCATCAAAACCGTGGTTATTCCGAAAGATAACGAGCGAGATTTGGAAGAAATTCCAGACAATGTGAAGAAAGATTTATCCATTCACCCGGTTAAATGGATTGATGATGTTCTTGATATTGCGCTTCAGGAACCCGTTGAAAGCTTCGAAGTGGCTAAAAAGTAACTTACGTGATTGGCTGTAGACCTTTGTTTTTAAGGGCTTGCAGCCTTGTTTTTTCTATAAAACTGCAATAATTGGCTAAATTATGTGCATTAAACGATAGAAAACCTCATTTTTTTTAAAATAGGGCTTTCATGTCGTAAAAGTTGTGTTACCTTTAAATGGTTATCGCTTGAAGCCTTGCCACAAAAGGGATTGCAGCGATTCATTTAAAAAGTTAATTATTTGTGACTGAAGCTTGATGTTAACGATCAAGCTTGCTATAACGTTCAAGCAAAATCGTTTTGGACAAACAGTATAATAACAATCGAAGGGGATCTAATTGTGAACAAGTCTCAACTTATCGACCAAATCGCTGCTGGTGCAGACATTTCTAAAGCAGCTGCTGGCCGCGCTCTTGACGCATTCACTGACTCAGTAACTGCGGCGCTTAAAGACGGCGACCAAGTTGCACTAGTTGGTTTTGGTACTTTCTCAGTTCGCGAACGTTCAGCTCGCAGTGGCCGCAACCCACAAACTGGTGAGACTATTCAGATTTCAGCAGCGAAAGTTCCATCTTTCAAAGCTGGTAAAGCACTGAAAGACGCTTGTAACTAAGCAAAAAAATTATAGAAAAAGGCGATGGCTAGTCCATCGCCTTTTTTATTTCTAAAACAAAGAATTCAATATTGGGGTCAGAGTAACGACTCTGACCCCAATATTTAAAAAGTAAAAATACCCTCGTTAGGCATGTCGATTCTCATACATGCTATTGCAACGCCTTTACTTGACGAAAGACAGTACAAATAGTGTGTTTTGGCGTTTATATTCGGCGGCATTGGGTTATAATCAGCGCTTATTTTATCCTGTCCTCGCCAGCAGGTGATGGGTTAGGGTAATTGTAGTAAGCAACGGAGTTGAAGAACAATCATGCTAGAAAGAATCAGAGAAGGTTCTCAAGGCCCTTGGGCGATGGCGATTATTGCGCTTATCGTTTTGAGTTTCGTATTCGCAGGTGTAGGTAGTTACCTAACATCATCAGGTACTACAGCAGTAGCAACTGTTAACGGCGAAGAAATTTCGGCACAAGAACTAGAACGTGCATACCAAAACCAGCGTTCACAAATGGAGTCACAGTACGGCGAAAGCATTGCGCAGCTTTTCTCTAGCGAACAATACCTCGCAGATTTTAGAAGAAATGTACTGGACAGACTTATTGCTGAAAAACTGATTCAGCAACAAGCAACTGACATGGGCTTGCGTGTAAGCGATGAACAGATTCGTGAAACGATAGTGCAAATGCCTGAGTTTCAATTTGGTGGGCAGTTTGATAACGAGCGTTTCCAAGCTATTCTCCGTCAAAATGGTTTTCAAGTTGCAGACTTCCGTGATTACCTAAGAACGCAAATGACTCAGAACCAGTTGGCGGCAGCGCTAACGAATTCTTCATTTTCTCTAGATGGCGAAGTGCAACAGGCTAATGCTCTTCAACGCCAAACTCGTGATGCAAAATACGTATTAGTAAGCTCTGACGAATTTGCTGGTTCGCTCGAAGTTACCGACGCTGATGTAGAAGCCTTCTACAACAACAATATTGCTTCTTTCGATACTGAAGAGCAGGTGAAACTGGCGTATGTAAAACTGAGCGTTGAAGACCTTAAAGGTCGTGTTTCTGTAGACGAAGAAGCTGTACGTGCTTATTACGATAACAATTTAGGAAGCTATGGCACGGAAGAAGAGCGCCGAGTTTCACATATTCTTATCGAAGCGGGTGATGATGAAGACGCTGCGAAAGCAAAAGCAGAGTCATTAAAAGCGCAGCTTGACAGCGGTGCTGACTTTGCTGTGCTTGCCGAAGAAAACTCTGATGACACCTTCTCAGCTGAAAACGGCGGTGACCTAGATTTCATTATACCTGAAATGATGGATCCGGCGTTCGACGAAGCTGCTTTTGCTCTAGAAAACGTTGGCGATGTGTCTGATGTAGTCGAGACCGAGTTTGGTTTCCACATTATCAAGTTAACAGACATTAAAGAAGCGCAGGTAAAATCATTTGATGAAGTGGCTAGCGAAATTCGCGATACCCTTCTTTACGATGCAGCGATGGAGAAGTACTTTGAGCTTCAAAATACCCTAGCTGAAATTGCGTTTGAAGTACCAGATACACTTGAAGACGCAGCCAATGCTGTAGATCTACCTATACAAGAGTCTGTTATGTTCAGCCGAAATACGGCACCTACTGAACTGAGCTTCCCAGGTTTGCTCGATGTCGCTTTCTCATCTGAGTTAGTTGAAGAAGGGCTTAACAGCGATATCATTGAGCTTGATGACGAAACGGTAGTTGTAGCACGCGTTATTGAGCATCAACCACAGCGCACTCAATCATTAGATGAGGTTCGCGAAGGAATTGAAGCGTCAGTAAAAGCGGAGAAAGCGAAAGAAGCAGCAGAAGCATGGGCCTTTGACATCGCACAGAAAGTACGTGCAGAGGAAAGTGTTGAAAGCGAACTAGCGGAAAAATCTGTAGCTTGGGAAACAGCAGCTGCTGTGCCACGAGCAGGTGGTACGCTAGCACGTGCGTTGGTTGATACACTTTTCTCACTGGGTCTTGAAGGTGAAGATAAAGTTGACGTAGCAACAACAGTTAATGGCGATGTTGCAGTTGTTATGCTAGAAGGTGTAAATGCTGCACCTGAACTTGAAAATGAGCTAGGTGAAAGCCTAAAACAGCGTCTTGCTCAAGTACAAGGTCAACGCGTTTATCAACAGTATATCGATGCGCTTCGCGCAAATGCTGACGTGACTATTTCAGAGTCATTATAAGTAAAGTTGAGCCACTCAATAGCTGGGTGGCAACAATGAGATAAATAGTAAGAAGCCAGCTTTAACAAAAGCTGGCTTTTTTGATCGACTGCCTTATTTCGCTGATGGTTATCTAGTTGGTTCTGCAGCGTCACCAAGATTTCGGTAGGTCTACGCACAAATCTGTTAGGCTGTGTTGGGTTAGCGCATAGAGAGAGATTACTATAAATAAAAAAGAGCTAATTCGTTAAAAACAGCATAAGCGTATAAAATGCAGCAATAACACCGGAAAGCACGAATATGTATAGAAAACCTTGTTTGCCTTGTTCTAGAGTATATTTATTGGCTTGCAAATAACCAAACCAAAGCAATGACAAGATGAGGGGTATCAAAACAATTATTTTTAACACAGTAATGCCTTCTTATTAGTAATTCTCTATTTATAACAATGTGCGCAGCGATAGACAAACATTGCGAAGGTCGCAAGAAACTCTCACAAACTTGTATTCATCTTTCTTCTACTACGCACGCTTTGCGTGCATGGGTTTTGTTGTCATGGCTTTGTCGCAAATCTGTTATTAGTGTGTCACTTTAAATTTGTGTAATAGACCCATGTTTCTAAATTGGGTCACATGAATGTCAATTCAGCCTTTACCTTCTCTAGCGCCAGCGCGCAGTATTCACTTCGCCGAAGTATTAATGGCAAGAGAGTCTATCACTCCAATGGATGCAGGTTGTCAAAGCTACCTTATTTACAAACTTGAAAAACTTGGCTTTGCATGTGAAAAACACAAAATAAACGGTGTTAAAAACCTCATTGCCAGATGGGGGCATGGTCCTGTCCACTTAGCATTTAGCGGCCACACTGATGTAGTGCCTCCTGGCCCTATTGATCAATGGAAATCACCACCTTTTAGCCCGGTTATAAGTGAAAATAAACTTTATGGGCGCGGCGCTGCCGATATGAAAACAGGCATTGCAGCTATGCTAGCAGCAACAGAGCGAACCATTGCTGCTTTAGAACCGAGCAAAATGTCTTTCTGGTGGTTAATTACCAGCGACGAAGAAGGAGAAGCTGAATGGGGTTCAAAGTGGATAGCTGAATATTTGTCGGCTAAAAATGTGCAGCTTGATATGTGCTTAGTAGGCGAGCCTTCTGCATCTACAAAAACCGGTGATACGATAAAAATAGGTCGTAGAGGCTCACTTTCAGCCACTATCTATATTAATGGAAAACAAGGCCATGTGGCTTATCCCAAAACCGCAGTTAATGCGATTCATAAAGCGAGTAGTGTGGTTAATGCATTAACTCAATATCCATTTGATACGGGAAGCGATGACTTTCCAGGCACCACGCTTCAGATAACACATATGGATACAGGAAGCTTCACCGATAACATAGTGCCTAGCTCAGTGCGGATAGAATGCAATGTTAGGTATTCATGGCAGTTCAATCAAAACAGCTTGTCTGCATTGCTACGTGATATTATCAAGAGTGTCGATGTGCAAGCCCAGGTTAGCTTCTCAAGACCTTGCGAAGCTTATTTAAGCGAACCCAATAATGATACCGACAAGTGCTTAATAACCTGCGTTGAGAAAGCCATTAAAGGGACAACCGGTCGTTATCCGGTAATAAGTACATCTGGCGGAACATCAGATGGGCGCTTTTTTGCGAGTGACCACACACAAGTGGTTGAAGTAGGTGTGCCTAACACCACAATTCATCAAGTAAACGAACACATTCATTTATCTGATTTGCTTACACTTGAAGATATTTACACGGATGTTCTTAAAAATGTTGGTGGTAGGTAACTGATTCAGGTATTCGTATTCAAACGGAGAAGGGAGCATCGGTTACATGCTCCCTTATATCGTTACAAGCTTAAGCCGTGGCCTTAAGTTGAATATTGGTCAAATAGCGTTTGCGCTTTTTCTCAGTAAGCGTTTGCATATCAACAACCACCAGCCCGTCGATACAGTCGTTAAAATCTGGGTCGACATTAAAGCCTAAAAATGCCACCCCGCCGTCTTTAGCCACTTCAGAATACTGCTTATACAGTGTTGGTACGTTTACGCCCATGTTAGCCAGTAAGTGCTTTAGCTGCGTAAATTCTGCCTTATAATCGTTACCTGTAAATTGATGCAGCGCGTCGTTCGCCATTTGGTAAGGTCGCTTGCAAGTCGCTTCGCCAAACTTCGCAGGAAAATACGTTGAGTAGAATTGTACCAGTAAATCTTTGGCCGGCTCAGGGTAGGTGTTGCTGAGTGACACCGCACCAAAAAGGTAGCGATATTTAGGATATCGCCCTAAAAATGCCCCAATACCAAACCACAAGTAATCTAAACTGCGTTTGCCCCAGTAGCGAGGCTGCACAAAGCTTCGTCCTAATTCTAAGCCTTGCTTAAAGAGTTTTTCATTGTTCTTACCATAGTTAAACAAGGTAGCAGAGTAGAGCCCGGTAGGGTGGTCTTCTGTGGTCAAAAGTTCTGCATCACCAAAACGATAAGCGCCAACGATTTCTAAATCGCTGTCATCCCACAGCACCAAGTGATAATAATAAGAATCGTATTGATCAATATCTCTGCGCTTATTAGTGCCTTCGCCCACAGCGCGAAACGCCACTTCTCGTAAGCGACCTATCTCACGCATAATTGGCGAGCAGCTCTTGTGCTGGTACAGGTAAATAGATTTTCCATCACCTGTCTCACCGAGATGTTCACATTCTCGCATAGCACGAGCCAGTTCTTTTCTGTCTTCTGGCGGAGCTATAGAAGCCTGTGTTTCGAATACGCCTTTTTTGTTGTTACCTATGCGATATAGATGGCGCTTAAACAGCTTTACCTGCTCTTTCATTGGAATAGACGTTTGCTGGTATGCTTCAAAAGGGATGAGTTCCCCTATGCGCATGGGCAAGTGCTTTTTGCGTTGTTTAAACATCTCTTTTACCAGCAGGGCTGTGGCGAGTGGCTTGTATACCATGGATACGCCATAAAAAAGTGGGCTATTTTTAGCATCAATATAAACTGGTAATATTGGCGCTTTCGCTTGCTTCGCAATACGTAAAAAACCTGTGTGCCACCTGGTGTCACGAACGCCTTGCGGGCGCAAACGAGAGACTTCTCCTGCTGGGAAAATAAGTATGGCACCATCACTATTTAGATGTGATTGAATAGCGGTTAAATGCTGCTTTGGTGTACCGCCTTGCATGTTGTTAACCGGTAGCAGCATTTCGTGAAGTGGCTCGATTGCCATTAGCATTTCGTTAGCGACCACCTTTAAGTCGTGACGCACTTCACTTACTAGCTTAATTAAGGCAAGAGCGTCAAGCGAGCCAATTGGATGGTTGGCAATGATCACTACTTTCCCTTCACTAGGAATTCGCTCTTTTTCTACATCGCGGGTGGAATAGCTGATATTGAAGTATTCCAAGACTTGCTCAACAAAATCAATATCTTCATAGTGTGGGTAGGTTTCACCAAACTCTGTAATTTCACGTTCATGGAGTAGGTGTCTTAATACGAAAGACAGCGATTTAAACAGAATAGGGTTGTTCGCTACTTGAGGATAATGCTTGTTCAGTACGTCGTTTACAGTAAACATAGAACCTGTTTCTCTTTCGGTTTTGGCGAACAATAGCAAGACAATATGACGCTTTTTACACACTTTGATGGCAGTTATTTGACAGTGTTAAAAAAATGTTATGAGTGCTGGCTCGACAAGTTGGTTAGGCATAGATGCGTACAGTAAAAGCATTAGTGGGGGCTATAGGCGCCCCCTTCAAAAGATGCGGTAACTATGCCGCTTTTGAACGAGACGTCTTGGCTGCAATGGATGTTACTGTAGCTGACTCCAACGAATCGAGGTAATGAATGAGTGATAGATTACCATCCATGTCTTCAGACAATGCACTGCAGTTCTCAACCCAGTCACCATCGTTGATATAGTGAATACCGTTTTCAAAGCTGCTTTCAGGATGGTGAATATGTCCGCACACTACACCATCAAGTCCCATTTCATCGGCGCGCCTACAACATGCTTCTCGATAACGAGCAATGGCTTCATTCGCACCCTTGATGTGCTTTTTGATATAGCCGGCGAGTGACCAGTATTCTCGCTTGCGCCACGCGCGTAGGCGATTGAACTCTCTGTTTAGAAAGAGCAGCAGGTCGTAACCTTTATCGCCAATCCACGCATGGAATTTGCCCATAGTCACATCGCCATCGAACTGATCGCCATGCAAGACTAAATAACGTTTCCCCTGCGCCGTGGTGTGCACCAGCTCTCGCTTTATTTCGATATCACCGAACGCCATACCAGAGTATGACTGAATTGGCTCATCGTGGTTGCCAGGCAAATACACCACACGGGTGCCGTCCTGGCTCATTTGCATAAATTTGTGCATTACTTGATTATGGGCTTTTGGCCATCGAAATTGTTTGGTCATTTGCCACATATCAACAATGTCGCCCACCAAATATAAGGTGTCTACTGTGATGCTATCTAGAAAGGAGAGTAAATATTCAGCTTTGCAATCGCGGTTTCCCAAGTGAATATCTGAAAGCCAAAGTGTTCGATAGTGTGTCTTTTTCATAGCGGTTTCCCAAAGCGATGCCTTGGACCGTCACTATAGGCCTGTAAATTGACACTACCGTGACGCTTGCTTGACCATTGTGTTACAGCAGTACAAATACGCGCTATAACCCCAACTTATTTGTCACTTCTAAAAGCTTCTCTCGCATCCAAATATTTACTAAATCCTCATCGGCGTTTTTATGCCAGTACATGTGAACAGGAAGGGGAGGCACTTCAAACGGAAGAGGTAAAGTCTCGATATCGAATTTATTACTGAATTGTTTGGAGAACCGCGCTGGCATGGTTAGCAAAAGATCGCATTGGCTAACTACGTTAACGGCGGCAAAGTAATGTTCACACTGCAATGCGATGTTGCGATGTAAATTGTGCTGAGCAAGAGCGAGATCTACGGTATCCAGCTTAGAGTCTTTCAAAGTCACAAGTGCATGCTGTGCTGCTGAGTAGTTTTCAATACTGGGGGTGTCTAGGTAACTATTTGTTGGCGCACATACTACAACAAACGTTTCTTCGCAGATAAACTGTGAACGAATGTCACGGCTGGTGGGGACTAACGCGTCAATTACGATATCAAGCTCTTTAGCGGCTAATGCGGGAGCAAGCTCGGGCCAGGTAACCTGTCTGCTATTTACCGTGATATTTGGAGTATTTTGAACAAGCTCAGGAATTAACGTTGGGAAGAAAATAGATTCTAAAATATCGCGCAGCCCTAGGTTAACAGAGCATGGTTTATCACCTATGTCGAAGTCCACTTTGCCTTTTAATGTATTTTCAAGAGTTTCAATTGATGTCACGACCGATGTAATGATGCCTTGGCAGAACGGCGTAGGGATAACTTGTCGTCCATTGCGAACAAACAGCGGGTCATCGAATTTTTCTCGAAGGCGACTTATCGCATGACTTACTGCAGGCTGAGTAATGTGCAGTGCATTGGCGGCTCTTGTAATGCTGCCGTGTTCATAGACTGCACGTAGCACCACAAACAAATTAAAATCTATTTTTCCATGCATAGTATTTATGGGTTTACATAATAAGTCATCATTTTTGTTTATTATTAATCAGAGTACACTGGCTTAAATGTTAATAAAAGGTTTCTTTAATAGAAGTTTTTTTGTAAGGGGCGTGTGCATGCAGGCATCTGTACTTACCGAGGTATTGTTACCTCTCGCTTTGGCCTTTGTTATGTTTGGCATGGGGTTGACCCTAACCCTTGCTGACTTTGCCCGGCTGATTAAAGCGCCTAAGGCGGTAATAACAGGCTTTATAGGTCAAATTATCTTGTTACCTTTGTTAGCCTTAGGTTTATGTATCGCGTTTGGGGTTCCCGACTATATTGCCGTTGGGGTAATGGTTTTGGCAGCATGTCCTGGCGGTACCACCAGTAATTTAATTAGCCATATTGCAAAAGCCAATCTGGCCCTTTCAGTTAGCTTGACCGCAATTTCAACTATTGCCTGCGTGTTCACCACGCCATTTATTATCCAATTTGCTCTTAACTACTTTGTTAAAGAAAACGCACCTGAATTTTCTATTCTACAAACGGTGACGGGGCTAGTGGGTATATCAATATTCCCAGTGATAATAGGTATGACTATTCGCCATTTTAAAAGTGGCGTCGCTATGAAAACAGAAAACTTTTTTCGTCAGTTTTCTATGTACTTTATGTTGCTCATGATAATTGGTGTGCTTATCTCAGAAACAGATAGCTTAGCGGCATCTTTTGAAAGTGCCTTTCTAGTTTGTTTAGCGTTAAACCTCTTATCAGTATTGTTAGGACTTATGCTTGCCAAGATTTCAGCATTGGCATTTAAAGATTCGCTTACCCTTGCCATTGAAATAGGCGTACAAAACGCGGCACTTGCCATGCTCATATGCATTACCTTTTTACAAGCGCCTGACTACGCCATTGCCCCAGGCGTATACGGTATAGCAATGTACATCGGTCCTGCCTTGTTAGCGCTATGGGCCAAGCGAAATGCAAAGATAGCTGTGAATACAGCGCCAAAAGTACTCGTAAAATAATAAGTAGGAAACACATAATGCGTATATTGATTACCGGTGGTGCAACCGGCTTAGGTCAGGCCATTGCCCTAAAATGGGCGGAAAAATGGGTAAACAAAGATAAAGATATAAGTATTTGCATTGCCGATATTAATCAAGAAAGGGGAGATAAAACGGTAGATATGCTTTGTGCACAAGGAGCAAATGCGTTTTATGTACACTGCGATATAACCTCCGATAGTGACGTTAAAGCACTAGTGCACACTATCGAAACTCGTTGGGGCGGCGTTGACTATGTGTTTAATAACGCCGGGGTGGCTACGGGTGGTAGTCTTTTAGACGAAACTATCGAACAGTGGCAATGGGTATTCGATATTAACGTGTTAGGCATGGTGAGAGTGAGTCGTGCGCTATTACCGTTAATGCGCAAGCAAGGTAGTGGGTACTTTATTAATGTTGCCTCGCAAGCAGGGCTTACGCCGATTCCTTATATGGGAAGCTATAACTCAGTTAAAGCCGCTGTAGTGTCGTTTTCTGAAACCATGAAGTTGGAGCTAGCACCAGACAATATAAACGTAAGTGTGGTATGCCCCAGCTTTTTCAAAACAAATTTAGATGAGTCGATGCGAAGCAATAATCCAGCTTCGCATAAAATGATTAACAAGTTTTTCGCTAAGGCAGATATGACTAAAGAAAAAGTAGCAGAGTCAATATATCAACAAGTCGGTCAAGGGAAATTCCTTATTCTCACTCACAAGTTAGGAAAACGTGCGTTCTTACTGAAAAAGTTGTTACCCACTCAGCGCTATATAAGCAATATGCTCAATCAAACTAAAACGATGAAACGAGCTATGGAAAAGAACAATTAAAGAATAAAAACAGGCTTTTTGTTAGCACTTTATTGCCAGAAACCTTGTTACTACTCGCTAATATGAGTTAGGTGATGAGCTGTGAAAGACAAAATTAGTTTCGAATAAATGCTTACCAATAACTAGCTTTGGACAAGCGTTTAGTACAAGAATAAAAGAAGAAAGATATATGCAACAACAGGTAGTAGATAAAGCGGATAGCGTGCGAGCAGGGGAAGAGCTAAACGTCGGCGCCGTGCACAATTGGCTTAAAAAACATATTAACGCATCTAGCCCAGCCATGGCTGCTGCTATACAAAGCAGCGAGACATTGCCTAAAGTAACTCAATATTCCGGTGGCGCTTCTAATTGGACGTATTGCTTGGACTATCAACACAGTAGCCAAGACGACAGCCAACAAACGTCATTAATTTTGCGCAGAGCACCAGCAGGTACAAAAGCTAAAGGGGCCCACGATATGGGGCGAGAGTTTCGGTTACAGCATGCCTTAAAGCCTGTTTATCGCTATGTACCAGAGATGCTTGGGCTTTGCGAAGATGAAACTATAATTGGTACTGAGTTCTACGTGATGGAGAAGTTTACCGGTGTGATACCCCGCAAGAACTTACCCAGAGGTTTAGAGACAACAGATCAGCAAACCAAAAAGCTCTGCACTAATGTACTTGATAGCTTAATCGAGCTTCATAAAGTGGATTATAAGAGAGCGGGGCTTGAGCACTTAGGTAAAGGTGCTGGCTACATAGAACGCCAAATAAGCGGGTGGAGCGAACGCTATAGTAAAGCAAAAACCTGGAACGTACCTTCGGGTAAAAAAATAATGCGCTGGCTAGAAATCCACATGCCCGCTAATGAACGCATTTGTATTACTCACAATGACTTCCGATTCGACAACGTGGTGTTAAAGCCAGATAACTATACGCAAATTATTGGTGTGTTGGACTGGGAACTCGCTACTTTGGGCGACCCGCTTATGGACTTAGGCAATACCTTGGCGTATTGGGTACAAGCTGATGATGACTTTTTGGCTCAATCAACACGCCGCCAGCCCACTCACTTACCCGGTATGCTAACTCGAAAGCAGGTGGTTGCGTACTACTGCAAAGAGATGGAAATAGATGTAGATGATTTTACCTTTTACGAGGTATACGGACTTTTCCGTTTAGCCGGTATTGCCCAGCAAATCTACTATCGATACCACCACAAGCAAACCAATAATCCAGCGTTTAAAAACTTTTGGATCTTCATTCATTACTTAATGTGGCGTTGTAATAAGGCCATAAAAGCATCAGGAAAACAATAATGACAACAAGACGCAATATTCTGATCACAGGCGCGAGTTCAGGCTTAGGCAAGGGAATGGCGATTGAGTTTGCCAAACAAGGCTGTAACTTGGCGCTATGTGCAAGACGCTTTGAGAACTTAGAAATACTGAAAGAAGAATTGCATTTAATTAACCCAAACATTGATGTGTATATTCGCTCGCTGGATGTCAACGATCATGACGCAGTGTTTGAAGTGTTCGATGCATTCAAAGCTGATATGGGGTCCCTTGATAGAGTCATTGTGAACGCAGGCATGGGCAAGGGCGCGTCAATTGGCACCGGATATTTCCACGCTAACAAGCAAACGGCGGTGACTAACTTTGTGTCGGCATTAGCGCAGTGCGAGGCGGCAATGGCCATCTTTAGGGCGCAAAGTAGTGGTCATCTAGTAACGATTTCATCCATCAGTGCGGTGCGCGGCTTTAGGCGTGCAATGACTGTATACGCGGCAACAAAAGCAGGGCTTACATCAATGACTGAAGGCATTCGAATGGATGTAATGAACACGCCGATTAACGTCACCTGTATTCACCCCGGTTTCATTCGCAGCGAGATAAACGAAAAAGTAGAGAAGGTGCCGTTTATCGTTGATACCGACGTGGGCTGTCGCGCAATGGTGAATGCAATCAATAAAGAAAAGGCGAATGCGTTTGTGCCAAGCTGGCCGTGGGCCATCCTTCATTGGATCATGCGTATTGCACCGGCAAGCTCAATAAGAAAAATGAGCTGAGTGAGTAATACCAGTCCGTATAGCTAATTGCCTATGCGGACTGGTATGAAAAGCAGATACAAAAAAAGCGCCGAGAGGCGCTTTTTTAACTACTAATCGTAAAGATTAACCTAGTGCTTTGATTTGTGCAGCTAGACGGCTCTTATGACGAGCAGCTTTGTTCTTGTGAATCAAGCCTTTAGTAGCCATTCTGTCAAGTACTGGAGTAGCAGCAGTAAGTGCAGCTTGTGCCGCTTCTTTGTCACCGCTTGCAATTGCAGCGATAACTTTCTTGATGCTTGTACGAGTCATTGAACGACGGCTAGCGTTGTGCTGACGACGCTTTTCGGCTTGGATTGCACGCTTCTTAGCAGACTTAATGTTAGCCAAGGTGTAACTCCCAAAATAAATTCATGTCAAAAACGAGGGTGCGGATTGTGCCTACCAAACGCCCAAATGTCAAACGATTTAAAACTTAAATCGTTCCGCATTAAAACGCGCAAGCTATTGAACACAAAGTATGCTCAACACGTTGCACATTCTTTGCGACATTTCTCTGCGACATTTTTTGAAAGAGAGCCATAACGGAATTCTTTCAGGACATTTAAGCGACAGACATGCATAAACAAGAGCACCCCATATCGGGCGCGGATTATAGCAAGAAAGTTCATAAAGGTGCACAACTATTTTGAATAAATCGTTTCGTAGACCATAGCCTTTCGCTATTATGGCTCGCTCGCAACATGTTGTTGCCGCTTTACGCCTAGTAGACGCCTTTAATTAGTTCTTTAAAAAGCGTGTGCTGTTCAGCCTATTCTTTATCTCTTATTGGAAGTGTGACGTGTCACGGAAGTTAATAAAATCTGGTCTTATCGTCAGTATTATGACCTTGGTCTCGCGAGTATTAGGCCTAGTACGTGATGTTGTTGTTGCCAAGCTTATGGGCGATGGGGCAGCCGCAGACGTATTTTTCTTTGCCAACAAAATACCTAACTTTTTACGTCGTCTGTTTGCTGAAGGCGCATTCGCGCAAGCGTTTATTCCGATACTAACCGAAGTTCATGAGAACGACGATAAAAAGCAGTTGAGAGAGTTCGTTGCAAAAGTTAGCGGTACATTGGGCGCTATCGTGTTTGTTGTATCTATTATTGGTGTTATTGCATCACCTGTTTTGGCAGCCCTCTTTGGTACCGGTTGGTTTATTGCATGGCTTGAAGGCGATGAAGCGGGCAACAAGTTTGTGCTTGCGTCAACCATGCTAAAAATCACCTTTCCTTACTTAGCATTTATCTCCTTAACAGGGTTAGCTGGCGCAATACTCAATACCCTTAACAAATTTGCGGTTGCCGCTTTCACTCCTGTTTTACTAAACGTATGTATTATCGCGTGTGCAATATATTTAGCACCTGCATTGGAACAGCCTGCATACGCACTCGCATGGGGCGTGTTTATAGGTGGTATTGTACAGTTCTTGTTTCAACTACCGTTTTTGTTCAGGGCTGGGCTTTTGGTAAAGCCGAAATGGGGCTGGCACGACGAAAATGTGGTTAAAGTGCGTACCCTTATGATCCCCGCATTATTCGGTGTGTCAGTAGGGCAGATTAACTTGCTGTTTGATACATTTATCGCCAGCTTTTTAGTTACCGGTTCCATAAGCTGGTTGTATTATTCTGACAGGCTGCTTGAATTCCCCTTGGGATTGTTTGGAATCGCTATCGCTACGGTCATTCTACCTACGCTGTCTAGAAATCACGTAAGCAATAACCCCAAAGCGTTTGCAGCGAATATCGACTGGGCGTTTCGCATGGTTTGTTTATTGGGCATTCCGGCAGCAGTAGGGCTTGGCGTAATGGCAAGGCCTATTTTAACTGTTATATTCCAACGTGGTGCATTTACTGCTGAAACGGCAATCATGGCCTCTTATTCGCTTACTGCGTATTCTTTTGGCTTACTCAGCTTTATGCTGGTTAAAATTCTTGCGCCGGGTTTTTACTCCCGACAAGACACCAAAACGCCGGTGAAATTTGGTATTTGGTGTATGGTCGCTAATATGGTGTTTAACGTAGTTCTTGCTATACCTTTTGGTTATGTAGGTTTAGCTATTGCAACTAGCATGTCAGCAACGCTCAACGCTGCTTTGCTCTATATAACGCTTCACCGTCAGGGAGTGTTTGCTTTAAGCCGTACATCGGCTCTTTTTATTGCGCGTGTGATAATCGCAAGTGCTGCCATGGGCGGGCTTATTTATTATCGAGACAAAGGCTTAGCCTTCTTTGACTTATCGCTTTCTGCCCAAATGTTAGAGGTAGGAACAACCATTTCGCTATCGGTGATAGTATTTATGACCTCCATGGTTGTGCTGGGCATGCGGCCGAGGCACTTCAAAAGCGGTGGCGAGTAATTTCTAGTAAGAGTGAACCGATAGAGCATGGATGGTGCACGCGCTTGGTATTGTGCTCGCGGTCGGCTATAATCGCGAGCTTTGAATTTCTAGCAGTTAAAAGGTAGTGGCTAACAGTGGAATTTATCCGCGGGCTAAACAATGTAAAACCACACCACAAAGGGTGTGTGCTCACTATCGGTAAGTTCGATGGTGTACACCGTGGTCATCAAGCTGTGCTGGCAAATGTGCTTGAAAAAGCGAAATCGCTATCGCTTCCAGCCACCGTGATGGTCTTTGAACCGCAGCCTGAAGAAGTTTTTATGCCTGATAAAGCGCCAGCGCGTATTAGTCCTCTTCGCGAAAAATACGAATTGCTGCGCCAGCAAGGTGTAGATAGACTGCTTGCAGTGCGCTTTAACGCCGAGTTTGCAAAACAAAGTGCCGACACTTTTGTCCATGACCTGCTGGTAGACAAACTAGGTGTTAAATTCCTAGTGGTGGGTGATGACTTCCGTTTTGGCAATGGCCGTAAAGGTGACTTCGAGATGCTTGAAGCGGCGGGGCGTCAGTATGGCTTCGATGTAGTAAGCACCCAAAGTTTTACCATGCATGCACATCGCATAAGCTCTACAGCGGTGCGAGAAGCGTTGGCTGACAGTGATTTCGGGCTATCTACCGAAATGCTAGGGCGCCCATTTGCAATTCACGGTAGGGTTGTACATGGCGAGAAAAAAGGTCGCACCATTGGTTTTCCCACCGCGAATGTCATGCTAAAGCGCCAGAAAACGCCAATTCACGGTGTGTTTGCGGTGCGTGTCGACGTAGATGGAAAACACTACAACGGCGTTGCGAACATTGGTACCCGCCCTACTGTTAACGGGGTAAGAAACCAGCTGGAAGTCCATATTTTTGATTTGTCATCTGACCTATACGGCAAGCCTATTACGGTGTTTCCGATGGCAAAAATAAGAGATGAAATTAAATTTGATTCTTTTGAGGCGTTGAAAGATCAAATTCAAGCAGATGCAGCACAAGCGCGTCTGTTATTAGCATAGTTAAACGTGATAAAGTCACGTCAAGTTTCTGCGCGTATTGGTTTTATTGAGCTCGATTTTGTAAACGTGGCTCCTTGATCGTGATACCTGCAAGGGCATTATAGTGCTACAACATATTTCGTCGGCCTCGCGTAAGTGAGGGCGACACCCAGTTTTACGTTGAATCTTTCAAATTCAGCATTTTAATTTGAACATCGCAAAATGAATATCGCCTTCACAATGTTTTAGTGCATTGGGTGAAAATTAAGGTAACCGGATAATACAATTTTATGAGTGATTACAAAGCCACACTGAACCTTCCAGAAACTGCGTTCCCGATGCGCGGTAACCTTGCTCAGCGCGAGCCGAAAATGCTTAAAGACTGGCAGGAAAAAGGGGTATACAGCAAAATTCGTGAAGCGAAAAAAGGCAAAAAGCCGTTTATTCTTCACGATGGCCCTCCTTATGCGAATGGCGATATTCACATTGGTCACGCGGTTAACAAAATTCTTAAAGACATTATTGTAAAGTCGAAAAACCTTTCTGACTTCGATTCTCCGTACGTTCCTGGATGGGACTGTCACGGTTTGCCGATAGAATTGATGGTAGAAAAGAAAGTAGGTAAGCCAGGTAAGAAAGTTACGGCGGCCGAGTTTCGTCAAAAGTGTCGCGAATATGCACAAAAGCAAATTGACGGCCAAATGGCTGACTTTAAACGCTTAGGTGTGTTTGGTGAATGGGATAACCCATACAAAACCATGGACTTCAAATCTGAAGCCGACATCATTCGTGCGCTAAGTAAAATTGTTGATTCGGGCCACCTAGAAAAGGGCTTTAAGCCTGTTCACTGGTGTACAGACTGTGGTTCAGCACTTGCTGAAGCGGAAGTTGAATACAAAGACAAAGTCTCTCCTGCCATCGACGTTAAGTTTCCAGTAGCTGATGTGGCAGCTATTGCAGAAGCGTTTGGTGTGTCTGAAGGAGATTTAACCACACACAAAGCAGGTGTAGTTATTTGGACTACCACACCGTGGACACTGCCAGCCAACCGTGCAATCAGCTTACACCCAGAGCTTACCTATGCGATTGTTGAAGTTCAGCCTTCAAATGAATGGCTAGTGGTAGCGCAGGACCTGCTTGAAAGCTGCATGAACCGTTACGGCGTTGAAGACTTCCGTGAAGTGGCAACCTGTACCGGTGCTGCGCTTGATAAGCTTAAAGTTAATCACCCATTCTTAGACCTTGAAGTTCCGTTAATTCTAGGGGACCACGTTACGACTGAGTCTGGTACAGGTTGTGTACACACAGCGCCGGCCCATGGTGTTGACGACTTTAACGTGGGCAAGCAATACGATATCGAAGTGTACAATCCGGTAGGCAACAATGGCGTGTACCTTGAAAACACACCGTTATTTGCAGGCAAGTTTGTATTCAAAGCCAACGATGAAATTATCGAAACGGTTAAAGATAAGGGTAATCTTGTCTTAAACGTAAAATACGAGCACAGCTACCCGCATTGCTGGCGCCACAAAACGCCAATCATTTTCCGCGCTACGCCTCAGTGGTTTGTAAGCATGGATAAAAAAGGCCTTCGCGCTGAATCACTTGAACAGATTAAGCAAACCAAATGGATCCCAGACTGGGGCCAAAACCGCATTGAGAAAATGGTTGAAGGTCGTCCAGACTGGTGTATTTCACGCCAGCGTACGTGGGGTGTGCCTATCCCTTTATACGTGCACAAGCTTACTGGTGAAATTCACCCTGAGTCTGCTGCATTAATGGAAAAAGTGGCCCAAGAGGTTGAAGCGAAAGGCATACAAGCTTGGTGGGATCTCGATGATGCAGCTTTGCTTGGTAGCGAACTAGATAACTACGAGAAAGTGACCGATACCTTAGACGTTTGGTTTGATTCAGGTGTTACTCACTACTTTGTTGTAGACCGTCGCGACGACATTCCGGCATCTGCCGATTTGTATCTTGAAGGTTCAGACCAACACCGTGGTTGGTTTATGTCTTCACTTATGTCCTCTACTGCAATGCACGGTCACGCACCTTATAAAGAAGTGCTAACCCACGGCTTTACGGTAGACGCCCATGGCAGAAAAATGTCGAAGTCGGTAGGTAATGTTGTAGCGCCTCAAGAAGTTACTAACAAGCTAGGTGCTGATATCCTTCGTCTATGGGTGGCATCTACTGACTATCGTGGCGAGATCGCAGTATCAGATGAAATCTTAAAGCGCGCTGCAGACAGCTATCGTCGTGTACGTAATACGGCCCGTTTCCTTCTTGCTAACCTCAATGGTTTTGATGTTAAAGATGCGGTTGCAGAAGACGATATGGTTGCCCTTGACCGCTGGATTGTTGCACGCGCCAAGGCGCTTCAGGAAGAGCTTATTGAAGCATATGACAACTACGACTTGCTAGTTGTGTCACAGAAGCTTACGCACTTCTGTTCAATTGAACTGGGTTCATTCTATTTAGACGTAATTAAAGACCGTCAATATACAGCCAAAGCAGATGGTTTGGCCCGTCGCTCATGTCAAACGGCTATGTACCACATCATTGAAGCACTGGTTCGTTGGATGGCGCCTATCACCAGCTTTACCGCTCAAGAAATTTGGGAAACGTTACCAGGTGAGCGCAGTGAGTTCGTATTTACTGAAACCTGGTATGAAGGGTTTAATAACTTCACGCAAAGCGAAACGTTTAACGATGCCCTTTGGCATCAGGTGCTAAGCGTAAAAGATGCGGCAAACCAGGCAATGGAGCAGGCGCGTAAAGATGGCGAGCTAGGTGGCTCACTAGAAGCGAGTATTTCGCTTTATGCTACCGAGTCACTTTATAACGTACTCGCTAAATTAGAAGACGAGCTGCGCTTCGTGCTTATTACGTCAGGCGTTACGCTAACCAAAGTCGATGAAGCTCCGTCTGATGCGAAAGCGACAGACGTTGAAGGTCTATGGCTAAGCGTTGATAAAGCAAGTGGCGAAAAATGTGTGCGCTGTTGGCATCACCGTGAAGACGTTGGTTCACATGAAGGTCACGAAGAGCTTTGTGGTCGCTGTGTGACAAACATCGACGGAGATGGAGAAGAGCGCCACTATGCTTAAGCTTTTTCGCGAAACGGGGTTGCGGTTTTTATGGATAAGCGCGATTGCGTTTATCCTTGACCAATGGAGTAAGTACACTGTTATCGATAGCATGTCGCTGTATCAGTCGATACAGGTACTGCCGTTTTTTAACTTTACTTACGTGCATAATTACGGCGCCGCATTCAGCTTTCTAGAAAATGCCGGTGGTTGGCAGCGTTGGTTTTTTACTGCCATTGCCGTTGTAGTAAGTGCAGTTATTCTGTGGTGGCTTAAACAGTCACCTCGTTCGCAAAAAATGCTGCCGGTTGCATTCGCCTTTATCTTGGGTGGTGCGCTAGGAAACGTTTACGACCGTTTAGTTCATGGTTATGTCATCGACTTTTTGGATTTTTACGTAAACAATTACCACTGGCCGGCGTTTAATATTGCCGATAGTGCCATATTTATAGGTGCGGCTTTACTCATCATCGACATGTTTAAAAATGGCGATAAAAAAAGTGAAGAAGGCGCAGACGCGCAAGTAAGTGGCGCGAAAAGTAGCGAAACCATTAAGTAGTATTTGGAAAGGTTATGACAGATTCTTTAGTAATTGGCGCAGATAGCGAAGTTATTCTTCACTTCGATTTAAAACTTGAAGACGGCTCTGCTGCTGACAGCACTCGAGTAAATAACAAACCTGCCAAAATGGTAATGGGTGATGGCAGCCTGACACCGAATTTTGAAGCGTGTTTACTCGGGCTTGCAAAGGGCGACAAAAAGTCATTCACGTTAGGCCCTGAAGATGCGTTTGGTCAGTCTGATCCGAACAATATTCACTATATGGATAGAAGCCGCTTTGGTGCTGACTTGCAAGTGGAGGAGGGCATGATTCTAGCGTTTGCACAGCCAGATGGTTCAGAAATTCCTGGAATTATTCGAAGTGCTGCCGGCGATTCAGTAACAGTGGACTTCAATCATCCGTTAGCCGGTCAAACGGTTATCTTTGATGTGGAAATCATTGATGTTAAACCTGGCGCTTCTGCACAAGGTGGAAATTAGTAATGCAAATTCATTTAGCTAACCCTCGTGGTTTCTGCGCAGGCGTAGACAGAGCTATTACCATAGTCGAGCGCGCGCTTGAAATGTTCGAACCGCCCATTTATGTGCGCCACGAAGTGGTACACAATAAATTTGTGGTGGATGGGCTACGTGAGCGTGGAGCGTTATTTGTGGATGAACTTCACGAAGTACCAGACGACAGCATAGTAATATTTTCTGCCCATGGCGTATCGCAAGCGGTAAGAAAAGAAGCGGAAAATCGCGGTTTAAAGGTCTTTGACGCCACGTGCCCTTTAGTGACGAAAGTACATATGGAAGTTACCCGCGCTAGCAAAACGGGCACTGAATGTATCTTGATTGGTCATGCTGGTCACCCTGAAGTAGAGGGCACCATGGGGCAGTATAGCAACGAAGATGGCGGTATTTACTTAGTTGAATCTGAAGCTGATGTGGCAACGCTCGAAGTTAAAGACCCAGCAAATCTTTATTATTGCAGCCAAACTACGTTATCTGTTGATGACACCGCAGATGTAATTGATGCCCTTCGCGCTAAGTTTCCTGAAATCAACGGCCCGAGAAAAGACGATATTTGCTATGCCACGCAGAATCGCCAAGATGCGGTGCGCGACTTAGCTCAAGACTGCCAAGTCCTATTGGTTGTTGGGGCTCAGAATAGTTCAAACTCAAACCGTCTTCGCGAGTTGGCTGAAAAAATTGGTGCTAAAGCCTATTTAATTGCCGATGCTAACTGCATTCAAGAGGCGTGGCTAGAAGGCGTAGAGCATATTGGTGTTACTGCTGGTGCATCTGCTCCTGAAGTATTGGTGCAAGGTGTGGTAAACAAGCTTAAAGCATGGGGCGCAGTTTCAGCCTCAGAGCGCTCTGGGCGCGAAGAGAACGTGGAATTTGCAGTACCCAAAGAATTAAGAGTAAAACAAGTCGTTTAAACTCGCTACATTTTCAATATATAAGAAACACCGCACTTTGTTGCGGTGTTTTTTTATGCTTTTGTCTACTGGAAATTCAACGACTTGCGAATAGATAATAATACCTTAATGTAAAGGCGTGTTCGCTGCTCAAATGTTTAAATATTTGTTCACGGGAAATGTGTCAGCAGTGCTTTGAGCGGATATGAGAGCTTGAGGTTAATGCTCTTGTACGGTACACGCTAGCTTTGTGGAATCGGTTATTTTAAATGCGCTAGAGTTTATATTTCCAAGCGTCGTATCCCAAGAAATAAGCGCTTCGTTTATAGTCAGGTTGTAACTTTAAAGATAGCTAAAAATTATACGTTTTAATAACCAATGATACCCAGTGTAAAGCGCTTTTGTCTTACTATACTAAATTGGTGATAACACCCATTCTTACGTTTAGAATTTGGCAAAAGTGATGAGAGTTAAAAAGGTGGCGAAAAACCAAGTGAAAGGAAGCACAAACTACGCTCAACGTGGTGTAGGCCTAATAGAGATCTTAATTACTCTATTTATCTTAGCGGTAGGTCTGCTAGGCGTAGCTGCGCTTCAGTTTACCGGCTCTTTCGCTAACAAAGACGCCATCAGCCGAACGCAAGCAGAAATGGTTGCCGCACAAGTAGCGGAGCGATTACGCGCGGCGGCTCGCCCAGCAACAGTTGGCGATGGTATGGTCGCTAACAATGACTATTTCACAGACACAACCTATAACTTCTCAGGCTTAAGTTGCTCGAATGCTACCCAACCCTATTACGGTTGCTGCTTAACAAGACCCGCCAATATTCCGAACTGTGAAGGACAAACCTGTAGTGAAGTTCAAATGGCCAAATATGATGGTTGGGCACTTTCTTGCTCTGCAGTGCAGACAAACCCCCAAACCACAGTTTCGGTAACCTGTGATGACAACAACGGTGCTGACACTTACAGCTGCAGCCCAGGCTCTCGCGTTGAAATATTGCTTATGTGGCCAGTCTCATCCTCCGGAAACCAGCAATACCAACTTAACTCGCGATGTAATAAAGCTGAAGGTGACAGTAATGCGTGTGTGTTTAAGGACGTTACGTTATGAAGAGCTACCGTCAACGAGTGCAATATGGTTTTTCACTGGTAGAGTTAATGATTACTTTGACGCTAGGCCTTATTATTTCCGGCGCCGTTATACAGGTTTTAATCAGCTCCAGCGTTACAAATAAAGTTAATCAAGCGGTAGCCCAAGTTCAAGAGTCCGGGCGCTTTATTATGGCCCGCCTGTCTGCCGAGTTTTACGAAGTTGGCCGTTACGACCAAATCGTTGCAGATGTAGATACATCTGTTGATATCGTTGCTGAAGCGGCCTATGTGGAAAACCATCCTGTAGCAGTGCCCGGAGACTTCCCTACCAAAAATACATTGGGTAGCGTACAAACCTCCAGCGGTGGCAGCGATAAACTCGTAGTGAGTCTTTTGAGTAATGAAGATTGTACGGGTAACACCCATGGTTATGCGGGCCGTGAATTTCACGTGGTTAATCATTATTTCGTGAGCGGCAGCACGTTAAAATGCACCGGTTACGATGGGCGTGTCTTACTTGGCCTTAAATCGCAATCCGTTGACCCTGTAACAATAACATTGCTGGATAACGTAGAGAGCTTTCAAGTACAGTTTGGCGTGTCAGATGTTATCACAAGCTCTAATGGTCAGGCCGTCACCTACGTAACGGCCGATGATATCGACAATCTAAGAGCACTCAATCAGCAAGTGGTGTCATTACGGTGGGCTATAATGCTTAAAAGCTATCAAAATGAAGTGAGGCAAACTCAGGCACAAAAATATGCGCTCTTAAATGAAGCGTCTAAAACAATGACGACCGACCACTATTATCAAGTCTTTTCGAAGACCTTAGCCCTAAGAAATATGAAGAATTTTGTCAGGAGTTCGAAATGAGGCAGCAAGGTTTAGTTATGGTATTTGCGCTACTTGTTTTGCTGTCTATCACGGTTTTAGGCGTAAGCGCTGTAACCAGCAGCTTGTCTCAATCAAAGATGGCCGTGTCTATGCAGCAAAGCGGTTTAGCATTTGACGCCGCTGAGTCGGCAATTGCAGGCGTGTTCTTCGAGTCAGAAGATGAGTCCTTGCTGACTGATCCGACAAAAACTGACCCCCTCTCCGAAGCTAGGCAAGGCACTATTTTTGATCCTGATAACGATACGATGAGCTGTTTCGATGAGAACGAATGGACTGATAGATATATGACCGAAGGCGGCTTAACCATTGGGGACAGGCATACTACAGATGGTACTTATCAAAACGAAGCTTCTTCAAAAAGCTGGTCGCGGACGGCGTTTATTCGTGAACAAGCTTGCCGAGGGTCAAGCAACGTAATTGGTGGAAGTAATGTCAACTGCCACGTATTTATTATTAGGGGTTGCGGAAAGGTTTCGGGTAAGTCCACTGTGGTTGCCAATAGCCTGGCTGCGTCCGTCTTCGGCCCAGCTTCACAATAGGTATTATGATGAAAAAAATAACACATTACCTTGCTTCTATTACGCTGTTTAGCTGTATTGGCTTTTCTGCCTTTGGCGATGATCTAGATATCTATCTAGGGAATGCTAGCAATGCGGTTACTTATAACCCCAATGTGCTCTTCATTATGGACTCATCGGGAAGTATGGGGTCTTATGATGACACTAGCCAGACCAGAATGCTCCGGGTGCAAAATGCGCTGAAAGACGCGTTGCGCTCTGCCACAAATATTAATGCTGGTCTGATGCGCTTTTCTGATTATGGCGGGCCAATCCTTTATCCGATACGTAATATTGATGAGGCTGTGCGTCCTGAAATTATTGTTTCAACTAACGACGATAATCACGATGCCCATGAAATCAATGGTAGCGTGACTACAGATAGCAACGACTTGATATTGAGTAGCGGCACCCAAACGGTAACTTCTGGCCTGCGCTTTACCGATTTAAACATACCGCAAGGCGCCACTATTGTTAGTGCTAATATTCGACTTACCTCTGAAAGGTTTAATATAGCGGGCACTTCATTGGTCATTTCAGCAGAAGCATCTGCGTCGAGTACCGAATTTTCTTCAAGCAGAAATAATCTGAGCGACAGGACCAAAACAGCCGCCAATGTAGAATGGCTAACTGATAATAGCTTTCCCGCCTCAGGCGAGGTTATTACCACGCCAGATATTAGTGCAGTCATTCAAGAAGTTGTGGATATGTCTGCTTGGTGTAGCGGGAAGGACTTAAATATTCTTATAGAAGGATCTAGTTCGGATGCAGCTAGCGGCCGAGAGGCTAGGGCGAGTGATGTGGGGCAAAGCGGCGCACCACAATTAGTCGTATCATATGACGATTCTACGGCGACAGGGTGCGTGCAAGGCGAGGGTATTTACCAGGTTGGTAACGCTAAAGATAACTCTGAAGAGGATTATAATGGCTACCCTAACACCGGTGGCGAGCTTACTTTTAGTTCTTATTACAATGACTACATCGGCGTGCGCTTTAGAAATGTCAATATTCCACAGGGCGCAGAGGTTACAGAAGCATATTTAGAGTTTACGGCATACAGTACTAGAACTTATGGAAATGCAAGTATGCGTATACGAGGGGTAGCTGACGATGATGCATCAGATTTTCATCCTAACCGTCGTTATCGGTTGAGAAATCTGCCAAAGACCTCTGGCATTACGTGGTCAATGCCCAACTTCTACAACAATAACGATTATCGAACACCAGATATAAGCAGTATCGTCAAGCAAATCGTCGACCGTTCGGGTTGGCAGTCAGGCAATGATATGGCTTTTGTAATGGACGATTTCGTGTCGTATCGAGGAGCGCATACCTACAATTCGCCATCTAAAGCGCCAAGGTTGATAGTGAAATACAACGGTGCTGCAACGCCTGGCTCTACTGCATCAGTACGTGAACACTTAATTAGTAAAATTGACGAACTAAGTGCAAACGGCTTTACACCTATCGTTGATACCTTGTTAGAAGCCACGAATTACTATGGAGGCAGAAGTGTTGATTATGGCCGCAAACGTGGTGAGAGTGGTGTCAATAACTCCGTTAGAAGAAGCACTCGGGTAAGTCATCGTAGCTCCTATATTGGTGCGGACTCCATTTTACCTTCAGGATGTACAGAAGATAATTTATCTGACACCGATTGCGTTACAGAACAAATTCCTACGCCCGCGACCTATATTTCGCCGGTATCTGACTTACAGTGTCAAACCAATAATCACATAGTATTGCTTTCTGACGGTGAAGCGAATAACAACCACAGTGTGTCTAAAATTCAAACGCTGCTAGGTAAAAATTGTACGGGTAGTGGCGGCGAAAAGTGCGGCCTTGACTTGGTTAAAAACATCAGCGAAACGTCTACATCGGTTATTGGGCCGAGAGTGATAACGCACACGATAGGTTTCGCGGCAAATAATACCGCTAATAATTTCCTTAACCAACTTGCGCTGCAAAGTGGCGGAGGTTTCTACCAAGCAGACAACAGCACTGATTTGCTTGAAGCTTTCAATACTATCTTACGTTCTGTTAAAGACGTGAACGCCACGTTTGTTTCTCCTGGTGTTGCGGTAAACCAGTTAAACCGTCTTACCCACAGAGATGAGCTGTATTTCGCACTATTTAAGCCTAGCGAAGGCGCAATTTGGCCGGGTAATTTGAAACGCTACAGATTGAGCGGAGACGAAATTCTGGATAAGAACAGCCACGGTGCAGTAGATAGCGAAACCGGGTTCTTTGCCGAGAACTCTCATAGCTATTGGTCGACACTTGCTGACGGCAGTGAGGTGAGCGAAGGTGGAGCCGCTAGTCGTTTGGGAATAAATCGAAACATTTATGTGTTTGATAGTGTGGGCACTATAGTGGATGAGGATAACGCGCTTCATGAAGATAACTCTTCAATTACGACTGAAGACCTCGCGATTCAAAATGAAACTGATGCCGATGACCTGAGAGAAGCAATACTACAGTGGGCGCGCGGTGTCGATGTTAAAGACAGCAATGGCAATGGCAGTACCAGCGACTATAGAACGCAAATGGGTGACCCTATTCATTCACAGCCAATTATTGTGAATTACGGCACTAACGATTCGGCTATTTTCGTGGCAACTAACCAAGGAATGCTTCACTCATTTGATACTGCTACCGGTGAAGAAAACTTTGCCATTATGCCAAAAGAACTGCTGCAAAACTTGCATCACTTCTATAAAGATACTCCATCGTTAGACCATGAATATGGCCTTGATGGTGATATGGTTCTTCGAACTGTTGAGGGCAAAAAATATCTTTACGTTGGTATGCGAAGAGGCGGCAGAAATTATTATGTCTTTGACGTTACAGCGAAAGACTCACCTAAGCTTAAGTTTCAACTTACCGGTGGCGAGGGAGCGTTGACTAAGCTTGGTCAAACATGGTCGAAACCTACTATCACAAAAGTAAATATGGGCGGTGTGGTAAGAAATGTGATGATTGTTGGGGGCGGCTATGACGACGCTCAAGATGACCGCTCGTTAAGAGCTAACGATGTAGTTGGCAATGCCGTCTACATGTTTGATGCTGATACGGGAAGTCTGCTTTGGCACGCTAGTAACGAAAATTCTAATCTTGACTTGTCCAATATGACCTACAGTATTCCTGGGCGTATTTCTGTCATCGATAGAGATAATGATGGTGAAGCCGACCACATGTATGTGTCTGATACAGGTGGCCAACTGTTTCGTCTGGACATCTATAACGGTGAATCAGGCTCTGATTTTATAAAAGGTGCGCGTATTGCCGATTTCGGTGGCGATACTGAAGAAACCAATCGCCGTTTTTACTATGGCCCGGATGTAACGGAAATCGCATTAGGTGATGAATTGTATTATGCCGTTGCGCTGGGAAGCGGGTGGCGTGCATCTCCACTTGATACGGTAGTGGATGATAACTTCTACATGCTGAAAGACAGTGGTGTATTCAAACGCGACGAGAACGGCAAATACACGTACATGACTACTGTGACCGAGAGTAAAATGTATAATGCAACTAGCCACGCACTAAACAGTAGCGATGAGAATGAACGTGCACTAGCTGCCGCAGCGTTTGCCAATAAGGACGGGTGGTATTTGAATTTAACAACGAATGGCGAAAAAGTACTGTCTTCTCCCCTTATCATTGACTACAAAGTGTTCTTTACTACCTATGTTCCGGCTGTAAGTAGCACAAGCGCCTGTGCACCGCCTACTGGAAGTAGTCGCGCCTATCTGGTTAGTATGTTCAACGGCAATGCTGTCACAGATGTAAACAATGACGGTGAGGTAAATGGCGATGATCGCGTTGCTGACTTGAAGCAAACCGGTATTGCACCTGAAACCAAAATACTCATCGAAGATATTGTTAGCCCGGTTGTCTGCCTAGGCACCGAGTGCGTGTCTGCAGTAATCGAGGTTGACGAGGACGGTAATGACGAAGCCTGTGCCAGCGCATTTGAATGTTTAGCTGAAAACATCTACGGACGGTTTGAACGTATTCAGCGTGGTAGCTGGCATTCAGAAACTGAAAGGGAATAATCATGAAATTAAAAAGAAACGTACAGGGCTTTTCACTTATCGAACTGATGATAGTAGTGGCTATCGTTGGCATAATCGCTGCCATTGCCTATCCGTCGTATCAGGGGGTGATCGCTGACGGATATCGTGGTACGGGTCAGGCCGATTTATTAGGTTTAGCGTCCGCGATGGAGCGTCATCATAGTGGCTCTTTCAGTTATAAAGGTGCTGGAGCAAGTGGAGGGGATACAGGGGCTCCTTCTATTTTTGCATCACATTCACCTTCTTCAGAGCCAATAGCTAACCGTCGCTATAATTTGACTATTCAATCTGCAAGTGCGACGGATTTTGAATTGAGAGCAACTCCTGTGTCGGGCTCAGGACAAGGGTCAGATGGTACCCTTTACTACTTCAGCGATGGTAGAAAAGGGTGGGACAAAAACAATAACGGCTCGCTTGAAACCGGTGAATATTGCTGGTCTTGCTAACGCTGAACTGATGCATCTTTTTATTACACCTTGGCGTACAATATTGCGCTAAGGTGTGATTACCGGAATACCAAACACTGCCATATCCTCCCAGCGTTGCTCTATATTATCTTGCGTGTGGGCTAATCTCGTAGTATTTAATTGTTGTGTCTGTTCGTCTTGCAACTTTAATGTTGCCTGCAAAAGTACCCGCGTTTTAATCTCGCTAGAGAGTAAATAAACACTAGAGCTCATAAAAATAAAAAGCGCGATGAGTACCTCTATTAATACTCCGCCGTTGCATCTATAGCGACGAAGAGATCTTAAGCTATCATTTTTAGGCGCAGTCACGTTTTTAGCTGGCAATATGCTTTTGAACTCTTTTTGATGTGGTTTTTTAATCGATGTCATACCAAGTTCCCGGAACAGGGATTATTTTCGCCAACTGAGTAACTGTCTGTAGATTTCTAAGAACCTGCGCTGAGGGTATCAACAGGCCACTAACCTGCTGTTGCAACTGAGCATTAGATACGAATGCGCCTTCAACTGAGCTTGAATGGGCAAGGTGAAGTTCATGGGTAGCTGCAGATGTCGAAAGCATGACGATGAGCCCATAGAAGTGAGTATTCTCACTTATAGTAAGATTTCCATCTACCACGATTAGCAAGGTAGGCGCTGAACTCGATGTATGTGTTAGGTCACTATACGCTAAAGCGCAGTCTCCATTTATCCAATAGACGGTGGCGTCCAGCAAGTTATGGCAATCAGAAGCTGTCACGCTATTTGGAAAAAATGCTGAACTTAGCTCGGCCACACTTCGATTGAACAACCAAAGAGTCAGTTGGCTATCCCATGAAAATAGCTGCGCTGTGGTTGGTAGTCTTAGAAGGGCAGGGTAACGAAGAAAGTTAGCTTTATATTTAATGCTTTCTGTACTGTGAGAAACGCTTACTTCATAGTGCGTGAGCGGCTGCTGTTCATCACCCTTTAGGCTTTCTTTATGCACTGTAGTCGATAGAAAAGGCTTGTTTGTAGTGCTTAGTGCCGTTGAAATGCTCTGCGTTCTAAGCGCCATTGCTACACTTTTAAGGTGTTTCTTTAACATTTCATGAGAGCTTACACTATCTTGTCTGATTTTATGAATGGCATAGTACTGTTGAACGTTTTGCGATGTGGTTATGGTAGTAAACGTTACTACACTCAGAAGTATGGCGATAATTGCGAGGACCGCCATACCTTGTTGTTTCCCTTTTAAAAAGTAACGCGTGCACATAAAGCTTTGTCTGTATGTGGTGGTATTCTTCTTTTCTAATAATGCTTTACCTCTCATTAACTACCTCCACCACAAACGTTTTGCTTATTACAAAGCTGGGGTCTATCACACTTTGTAGGCTGAAGTTAATTTCATAAGCGGCACCCCAGCTGCTTTTGTGCAATATATTTGCAGAGAATTGAGTCACTTTGATAGTCTTCGGGTCGGTCAAGTCAAACCAACCCCCTTGTTCACAGGTTTTTCCTCCAACCCTGTATTCGATTGACTTATCGTTTAGCCGATACCCAAACATTTCATCTTGCGCCGCAGAAATGGCGCCGCTGCGATTTTTGTCATAGGAAAACGTAATACAGCTATTTGGTGTTTCACCAGCGCGGTGATCAAGAGTTACGTGTGGCGGTGAGTGACTGTTACTTGCAAGAGCTAAAAATGGCGCAAGCGTGCCGTTATGTTCAACAAATCCAGCCCTACTTAAATGCCGCGAAATAGTATCCTTTAGTGCTCGGGCGTCTTCTTCTATAGCGATGGCGTGTTGTAGCGACGATAAGCTCACATGAGACTGTACACTGTATGTTGTTATCGCTGTTACTAGTATGCCTGACAGAGCGCAGGCCACCATAAGCTCTGTAATGCTATAGCCACCAAATTTATTTGTTTTTGAGCAGTTTAATGTCTTTAAGAAGGTTAGCATGGCACAATGCCTATAATGTGCTGTTCGCTACATAATTTCACACGCCCCAGGGGACTAACGGTTACTTTAGCTGCAAAATGATTACTGGATAGCTTAAATGTGGTGGCGCTGCCGAAATTAAGTGTACCGTGTTGATTGAAAGCTATGGTTTTGTCTTTTTCATTCAGTGTTGTTAGCTTTGCATTCCATTTTGCTGGAAGCTCCCAATACGCGGCATCATTTTGCGCGCAGTGCCGGTATGTTGAACAGGTACAGTCTTCATCGTCACTGATTATTACGCAGTTCGCAGTTTCAAATTTTGTGATTAGGTAAAAAGGCCTTTTACGGGTTAGTGCATAAATACGCGCTTGCTTGGCGGCGTTGGCTAATTGCGACGCAAAATATTTAAAATCGTTTCGTTCTAACCAAGCTTGAAATGACGGAACCGCGCTTACCGACAATATACTTGTAATACATATTACGATGAGTAATTCAATGAGCGACATGCCTATTGCGCGCCCATACCCATTCTTTTCTCTGTTTCTATTTCTTCCTTCAGGAAAAGCCATACGCAAGTCCAGTAAAAGTGCTAACGGTAAATTGTTAGGCTTAATTTACTGAAAAACTTATTGAGAGAAAGCTGTACCATGGAAGGGAATGACACTAGATTAGATAGGCAAAATTTTAGGGCTGGATTTACACTTGTTGAGGCTCTAGCTGTGCTGGCTATCGTTGGTGTACTGAGCTTAGTAACGACTACAGCGGTTATTTCAACTTGGCAATCAAGCCAAGTAAATCAAGTAAAAGCGTACTTGTTATCAATACAGTCTCTGCAGTCGAGAAGTTGGTTAGAATCTGGTGTTTATCTGCCCTTAACCGCACTTCCTCAAGCCAATATAGACAAAGTCAGCATCGCGCAAACGATGAGTCAAAGCGGTGAATATGAAATGGCAGCTACTCTCTTATTTAAGGAGCAGAGTGACAGTTGTAGAATTATAAGAATCAGTGAAACGTCCTTGGCCCCAAGAGAATGCTGGTAACAAAGTAATAGGCTTAGTCTATAAACTGCGTACACTAAACTCAGCTGGTAATTGTGGGAATTATCTTAGGCTATCAACTACAAGACAGCGCATTTCCATCTAAGTCTTCTTTTTTACCATCACCGTCACTGTCTACAGCTACTGAAATTCTGCCGTACAACGAGAGTAAAAGTGCAGACGCATAGTCAGCATCATTGTCCTTGGGGCACAGCGTAATTGTGGCTGCCGTGCTTATTGCGCCTTGCTGATCAAAGGTTAAGCTTCCTGTTACACCGTAGATAGCGTTTGCAGAATTAAGCGGATCGCTCGCGACAATAAGCGCCTCGCTATTGTCACGATTTCCGTTACCGTTTGTGTCCACAAACACCATTTTCGCTTTTTTCCAGCTGCTTGTGCAGGCTGTGTAATTTTCTGTCGGACATAAAACCACACTGGCTTGTTCGTCTACCGCAGTAAATCTTGCCCGCTGCACCACGGCACTTAAATTATTGATATCTGATGTTATTTTATTTTTGATAAGAACGCTTTGTATACTTGGCGCGACGGTAGTAAGAATAATCGCCAACACAGCAACAGCGACCAGCATCTCCAACAGCGTAAGGCCTTTTTGATTGATAAAGACTTTTGGATATTTTTTTAATTCTGTTCTTATCATTGTGAGGTTGCTAATTTCCGAACTTTACTGAATTTTAACTCATGAGTTGCACTGAACAAACAGTAGGTATAGCCAATGCTCAATAGGTGCCTCAGTCACTAGGGCTTACCTAGAAGAAAAACCTTCTTCACCTTCAATTTATTTTTTATTCTATCTTCGATGTAATGATACCACGCGATAAATATGCACTACTCGTCTATCTTTTAGGGTAAACTAAAATACGGTCGCAAAGGTATGTTTTACCGTGATATCGCATAGTTGACCATACGCCTTACGGTTAACTATTTCGCACCACCGATGCCTACGCCCAACAACAATAAAATAAAGACCTTTTGCACTTTCCTTTGAACAGTAAGTGCAATGTAAATCAAATAGATGCGAGGATATCACTAACATCTGAAGTGATATTGTCGTAGAATCGAGTTCCAGGACGCCTCAAAAATACGTGGATATTACAATGCAAAAACAAGCAGTTATTGATGAAATGAAAGTGCTGCCTGAAATTGACGTCGAATATGAAGTTGCACGTCGAGTATCTTTTATCAAGAAGCAGTTGCTTACCTCAGGTTTGAATTCGCTGGTACTAGGTATTAGTGGGGGAATTGATTCATGTACGTTGGGTCGGTTAGCGCAGTTAGCAGTAAACGAATTAAATGACGAACATCATGAAAACTACGAGTTTATTGCGGTTCGATTGCCTTATGATACGCAAGCTGATGAAGAAGATGCACAAAAATCTATTGATTTTATTCAGCCCTCCCATTCGCTAGCGGTGAACGTCAAACCAGGCGCAGACGCAATTCATGCCTCAACTTCACAAGCCCTCGCTAACGCCGACCTTCTTCCTGAAAGTGATGCGAAGCAGGACTTTGTCAAAGGCAATGTCAAAGCGCGTACTCGTATGGTAATACAGTATGAAATTGCAGGTATGGTTGATGGACTTGTTCTCGGTACAGACCATTCGGCTGAAAATATTACAGGATTTTATACTAAGTACGGTGATGGCGCCTGTGATTTAGCGCCATTATTTGGTCTTAGCAAGCGCCAAGTACGTGCAGTGGCAGCCCATTTAGGTGCACCGCATAATGTAATCACTAAGGCGCCAACCGCCGATTTAGAAAGCCTGTCGCCACAAAAAGCTGATGAGCAAGCGCTAGGCATGTCTTACGACCAAATCGATGACTTTTTGGAAGGCAAGCCTGTTTCTGCAGAAGTGGAAGAGAAATTGCTCTATATTTATGAGCGTACACAACACAAACGTGTACCAATTCCAACAATTTACGATGAGTTGTAGTCATGAAAAAAATTGAAGCTATCATTAAACCGTTCAAAATGGACGATGTTAGGGAAGCGCTAGCTGAAGTCGGTATCGCAGGGATGACAGTATCAGAAGTGAAGGGATTTGGCCGCCAGAAAGGTCATACTGAGCTTTATCGCGGTGCTGAATACCAAGTTGACTTCCTACCTAAAATCAAAATTGAGCTTGTGCTAGATGATGACCGTGTTGAACAAGCGGTAGAAGCCATTCAGTCATCTGCTAAAACGGGCAAAATAGGTGACGGCAAAATTTTCGTTTACAGCGTTGAAAGCGCAGTGCGTATTCGTACCGGTGAACAAAACGAAGACGCTATCTGATCTGTTTCAATAGAGCATAAAAAAGGGAGCCAACGGCTCCCTTTTTAATATACTCAGCACAATTTAGTGCTTATCTTCTGAGCATTCGCCTGTTTTCGGATCGCAACAGCTGCTTTCTTCCTGATGTACATGACCGTGCTCAAGTTCTTCTTTCGTCGCTTCACGCACGTCGACAACCGATACATCGAACGTTAACGGAATGCCCGCTAGCGGGTGGTTACCGTCAACAACAACTTCTTCGTCAGTTGTCTCAATAATAATTACAGATTGCTCTCCCTGCGGAGTAGTGGCGCGGAAAGACATACCAACTTCAACATCCATACCGTCGAACATTGAACGAGGTACGGTTTGAACCAGTTCATCAGAACGTTCACCGTAAGCCTTCTCAGGGTTTACAGAAACATTAAAGCTATCATCTTTCGATTTACCAATAAGTGCATCTTCTAGTCCTTCAATTAAGAAGCGGCGGCCTAAAAGTACAACTAGCGGCGATTTACCTTCTGAAGAGTCTAGCGTTGTGCCGTCTTCGGTAGATACGGTGTAGTGTAGCGTTACAACGCTGTCAGAAGTAATTGTCATAACAAATCCTATCTTGGCCCTTTAAAAATCAAGGGCAATAAATTTAATACAGCAGTAAACTGCTTATCGACGTTTTTTCACAATATTGCTTGCTTGCTGCTCAATACTGTACGGCAAGCTATTAGGGTAACAGGTAATAGCGTTGTTATCAGCCAACCTGTGTAAATCTTCGGTGGTAGTGTCGTTATTTAACACAGCAATAAACCAGGTTTCGTTATCGAGTAACGCAACATTAAGTACCTTGCCCGCTACACGCCAATTTTCACCTAATTGCTTTTCAAGACTATCGCCAGGTTTAATATCTACTTTTTCTTCAAGCTTAAAGCTGTAAGCGGCACGTTTGTTTTTGCCTAAGAAGCGTGTTCGTGCAACCACTTCTTGACCCATGTAACAACCCTTATCAAAGTCGATACCGTTAAGCGCATGTACATTAATCATTTGTGGTACATATTCCGCCACCGATTCACCCTGTACTAGGGCGTGTACGCTTTCTATCTGAATGGCGTCAAACACAACGTGGGAATAGCAAGCTACAGTTTTTGCCTCTATTAAGGTATTTAATTGCTTTGTGCCACTTTCATCTAAAAGAACAACAATGCCTTTGCGAGTAGTGTTCGCTACAAATGCCACGCCATGCTCGCTTTCTATCTTCGGCAGCATACTTTTATCAGCGGTATTGTCTTTAACAATTTGTGCGACTTTTTCGCTCGAAAAAAGTTGCTCTAATAGGGCATTAACCTCATCAGATTTTGCTGCATCAAGTGAAATGAAGTAAGCGCTGTACGCCCGCGAGTCGTCAACGATATCGACCTTAGAAAACACGCCATACTTATTTAGCTGGGCTAACGAGTGACTGCCCGCGTCATGATTTGTAAGCATCAATAATTTGTCTAAATGACGAGTCACGTACCCGGTAGCCCACGTCTTGCCTTTGTTGTCACAATGCGCAAAATGCCTTGCCGTTTTGTCATCAAGTTTATTGATATTGACCGTGATTTGCCCTTGAAGGTAGCTGTCAGCCTGTTCTCCTTCCAATGAGATGGTCATGGTGTTTGAAAGCTCGACCATAAACTCATGAGGAAGATTTTGTAATGCTGCGATAGATGTCATATTCACCACTTTAAATTTCGCTGTATGTACTCAAGGTATGGTAAAACCAGCAATATTCAAGGGTAATACACACTAATGTGTACAGATTAAGTTCTATTTAGTTTGCTTATCCGACCAAAAGAGCAGTGATCCCCAGCCGCAGGGCATGGTATTATTGATAGCGAATAAAAAACGGTATAAAAGACATATGTTTGAACCAAAAAGATTAGCCCGATTAAAGTGGGCGTGCCGCAGAGGCATGCTAGAGTTAGACGTACTATTACTTCCTTTTGTGGAAGAAGCTTTTGACTCCCTAAGTTACGAAGACCAAGAAACCTTCGAACGTTTACTTACCAGTGATGACCCTGATTTGTTTGCCTGGATAATGGGACATCAAAAGTGCGAAGACCCTGAATTAGCCGCCATGGTGGCGACTATCGTAAATCGTGTCAAAGTATAGAATTTGCATAATACACAATAGACTTAGAAAAGTATTTGGGGAATTATGCGTGGCCGTTTGCCTTATGGCTGCACTATGCAGCCTTCCGCAATACTTATGGTCTTGGGTAAGCTTCACCGCGGAATTAGTATGCATAGTTGCCGCGGCTACGTTAATGATAGTCTGGCGTCTTTATGACGCGTTTAGTAACAATATTTCTACTACTCAATATGCACTCTCTTTGACCAGTGATGGTATTATTCGCGCTATTGACGATAGTGCGCTTCTTTCGGAACCGTCAAGCACGACCATGCCCAGTGTGTTAGCCAATGCTTTATCCGATGGCACATCGATGAAGATTCATCAGTCTTCCCAGTTGTTTACTTGGGGGATGTGCATTAACGTGTTGCGGCATAAACGGCATTGGTTTGAAAAAGGTCATAACCATTTGACGTGGGTCTTAAAAGGTGAGTGCTGTGAGGCAGACTACCGCAGGTTGGCAAGAGCCATTATCTTCGCAAGAAAAGCGACACCTTAAAGGAATTTAACAGATGTTTCGTGAGTATACTAAAGCGTTATTCAAACGCGTTGACGCCAGGCAGCTTATGCAGTTTAAGCCGCCTACGTTGCCGCAGCGCATATACACAAAAACGCTCAATGTCGATAACGTGCACTATGCTTCTTTTTGTCAAGAAGTCGACTGGCCGGCGAATGAGCATGCTCACCCTCTTTATTTGCAAATGCTTTCGTTACCATTACAGATGCAATGCTTGCTGGACAAACAAAGCCCATTTCCTTTACTCGGTTTGATTCACGCTGCGAACAAAGTGTTTGTGCTTGAGCATTGTGATTTAAGCGAGCCATTCGAATGTCGTGTGCGTTTTCACGACGTGAGGCCCCATAGCCGCGGGTGGGAAGTGGATGTTATGCTAGAAGCACTTCAGTCGGGGAATCTGGTCTATAGGGCGATAAGTAGCTATTTGGTGAAAGTTAAAGCCGTTCATGTAGCGCCGCTTGGCCCAAAAACCGACCTAAGTGACGAATGTAGCCTTGAAGATAGAGCGCTAATTGCTGAAATTAATGCATCGGCAAATACTGGACGACGCTACGCTAAGCTTTCTGGCGACTATAATCCTATTCACTTGTCTGCTATATCCGCCAAAGCTTTTGGGTTCAAACAGCCCATAGCACACGGTATGTGGACCTTATCTTGTGCGGTGTCAGCGTTTGTAAGTCACCAAGAGGACAGTCAATCTATAACCGTGAAAGAAGTAAATTGTCGCTTTAAAAAGCCAGTTTTCTTGCCTAATGACATTCATATTCAACAACACTGTAAAACGGATACTAGTGCGCTGTTAGACGTAAGCGATAGTGACGATAGCCTTGTTCATTTATCAGCGAGCGTGGCGTTTAATCAGTGTGGTATTTAAGCAAAAAAAACTTTAAAAGGTAATAGCCCTGAATTGAATATTGAACCTGGGGTTAAGAAAAGACATCTGAAAGAGTGATTAAGAGAGCACGCAAGTATGCTCTCTTTTTTGTTTGTTTTTTTAAATGGCACTGTTTGTTTACAAGAGCTGTATTCGTAAAGCACCCGTTCGCTTTCGTAGGCGTTTTTAGTTTAAACGTAAACCCTAAATTAGCCCTACATTAGCAAGCATGTATCGCTATGCACTAGTCGGCGCCAGAAAAGCTGTCTTGGGTAATTAATAAACCTACGTCAGAACCCGACAATTGCTTTCTTGGAGTAAGAATTGTTGGAACCGGATTGCCTAACTGTTCAGGGTGGTCCAAATTGAAATGTAAGCCCCTGCTTTCTTTTCGCTCCATTGCGCATCGTACAATAAGCTCGGCAACGGTTACCAAGTTTCGAAGTTCTAGCAGATTATTACTCACTCTGAAGTGTGAGTAATATTCAGTAATCTCTTGCTCTAGCAACTTAATGCGGCGCATTGCCCGTTCAAGACGCTTATCAGTGCGTACAATACCCACGTAGTCCCACATAAATAGTCTAAGTTCGTGCCAGTTATGCTGAATGATAACTTCTTCATCCGAATTTGATACCTGGCTTTCATCCCACGGCGCAATAGTCTCTTCACATTCTGCCCTGTCAAGATTTTTAATTATATCGTCCGCAGCTGCGCTGGCGAACACTACACATTCAAGTAGAGAGTTTGAAGCCATACGGTTAGCGCCGTGTAGGCCTGTATAGGCGACTTCACCAATTGCGTATACATTGTTTAAGTCGGTTTTAGCATTAAAGTCGGTCATCACCCCGCCACAGCTGTAATGCGCGGCCGGTACAACTGGAATAGGCTCGCGGGTAATATCTATACCGAGAGAACGACATTTTCTGTAAATATTAGGGAAGTGCTTAACAATAAAATCAGCAGGCTTGTGACTGATATCTAAATACATACAGTCAGCGCCTAATCGCTTCATTTCATAGTCAATGGCCCGAGCTACTACATCACGGGGCGCTAAGTCGCCGCGCTCATCGAACTTGTGCATAAAGCGGGTGCCGTCAGCGTGACAGAGGTTTGCGCCTTCACCGCGTAACGCTTCGGTGATTAAAAAATTGCGTGCCTGCGGGTGGAACAAGCAGGTTGGATGAAATTGATTGAATTCCATATTGGCAACGCGACAGCCTGCACGCCATGCCATAGCAATGCCATCACCGCTCGACACGTCAGGGTTCGAAGTATATTGGTATACCTTGCTGCCGCCGCCCGTAGCCAAAGCTACGAAAGGTGCGCGAATTACTTCAACGTGCTCTTGTTGCCTATTCCAAACATAGGCGCCCACAACGCTGTTTTTCTCTTCTTTTGAAGGGATAAGATCAATTGCATTATAGCGCTCAAATACATGAATATTCGGATGCGTTGATACAGCGTCATTTAACGTAATTTGAAGCGCTTCACCTGTGGCGTCGGCAGCGTGAAGAATACGACGGTGGCTGTGCCCACCCTCACGGGTAAGGTGAAAACGCTCCTCTCCGGATTCGCTTTTTTCTGTATCAAAGGGAACACCATAGCCGATAAGCCATTCAAGGGATGCTTTTGCTCGTTCTGCAGTAAACCTTACTGCTGGCTCTTCACAAAGCCCTGCGCCCGCTGCTAACGTATCTGTTACGTGAGCGTCTATGGAGTCTTGTTCATCGAATACGGCAGCAATACCGCCTTGTGCATAGCGGGTAGAGCCTTCGTTACGGTCACTTTTGCTAAGAACAATAACCTGACAATGGTCGGCAAGCTTTAGCGCCAAGCTTAATCCAGCCGCGCCACTCCCGATAATCAACACATCACAACGATGTTCTATTGCATTTGAAGTGGAAGTTAGTGAAGACGATACAGATTTCATGTATTTTTATATCAATTCAAACGAGCAAAGGTTCGGCAAGTCTAAAGGATGAATAGCAAAACACAATCATTCTTGCCCGCTGACCTAAGCATTTTTTAAAAAATTTAATGCTTTTATAGAACTTTTGTAAAAAGAGCGCGTCTACACACATGCTTGTTAGAGCTATTGTGTATTTGAAGTAGGGAGTAATGGCTCGAATGAGCGAGCAGATAACCGACCAGCAACTGGTCGAAAAAGTACAGCGTGGCGATAAAAATGCGTTCAACTTGTTGGTAACCCGTTATCAGCACAAAGTGATGCATCTTGTCTCGCGCTATGTGAAAAATACTGGTGACGTTGCTGATGTAACGCAAGAAGCGTTTATTAAAGCATACCGTGCTTTACCTAATTTTCGTGGCGACAGTGCATTTTATACTTGGCTTTATCGCATTGCGGTAAACAGTGCCAAAAACTATCTTGTATCTCAAGGCCGCAAACCGCCTGCAAGCGATGTAGATGCTGACGAAGCAGATTTCTACGAAGGTAGTGATGCATTAAAAGAGCAATCTACACCCGAGCGAAGCCTGTTATCTGAGGAAATTGAAGATACCCTGTTTAAGGTGGTTGAGAAACTGCCAGACGATTTGCGTATGGCAATTACGCTACGTGAAATTGAAGGGTTGAGCTATGAAGAAATCGCCAACGTAATGTCTTGTCCTGTTGGTACGGTAAGATCCCGTATTTTTAGGGCTCGTGAGGCGATTGATAAAGTTATTCAACCGTTGTTAGAAAATTAAAAAGAAATAAAATCAAAAAAAGATGAACTTTCTTTTTTCCACGATGACTAACAGCTGTGTTAGGGTAGTTAACGATCACTTTGATCTGGAAATGAATATATGACGCAACAGCAAGAAAAATTGTCCGCATTCATGGATGGTGAGATAGAAGGCAATGAAATCATCGACGCTATTAAGCAAGATGAAGCGCTTCAAGCCAAATGGCAACGTTACCACGTGTATCGCGGTGCAATGCGAAAAGAGGCAAGCGTAGCCCCTCAGTTGGATATCACAGCAAGCGTAGCAGCTGCGCTTGAAAATGAACCGGCGATAGTCGCACCTAAACGCTCGCGTTGGCAGTCAATTCCATTGATTGGCAGTGTCGTTCCTTTTGCGAAGCAGTCAGGTCAGTTTGCAGTGGCTGCGTCTGTGGCGGTGGCAGTTATTTTTGGTGTTCAATACACTAACCAAGAAGCGCCTACTGAGCCATTTATGACAGCGCCAACCATTGCGCCTCAAGGCGGATTGTCTCCAGTGAGTTTGGAACAAACCCGAACTTTGCCGCGCAATGACATGAACGAATTGCTTGAGAAAAAGCGTAAAATTAATGCGCTAATTGCTGACCATGAGCAGCAAGTAAAGCTTAAGCAAGCGCAGGAAGATGAAAGTGAAAACGATACAAGTGGATCAGAGCGTCCTTAAGTTTTCGCTAGGCTAATCATGACTAGTTGAAGTGCGCGTTCGTAAGTAAATTGCGACTGACATGCATTTCATATTTTAATCATACCAGCATATACTGCTGGTATGTTTGTTTTAAGGCGGGAAAAAATGCGCTGTAGTTCTATTCTTGCACTTTTTTTCATTTCGGGCGCGGCTATCCAGCCTTTGGCAGCCCAAACTACTTCGCCTAGCGAAGCGGCAAATTCTCCTGCTGCACAAGTCCAAGCGACTAATGGCGGCGAGGCTATATCAGAAGGCAATGCTGGTGCGAGCACGCCTCAGCCCCAGTCGGCAAACCAGTGGCTTGCTGAACTTCAAAACATTATTACCAACGCCAATTTCCAAGTATCTTTCGTACAAACGATAGCGGGAAAGGAGACCATTCCTTACCTATGGCGACACGGAATAATGGAAGACGGTTCTGAACTAGAGCAATTAAATCTTCAAAATGGCCCTGGTCGCGAGCTTATTCGCATTAATGATGTAGTGAGCGTATTTGAACCAGATGTTCAGCCCTACAGCTTACGGTCAAAGCATATTAATGGCCCAATTCCTAGCGCACTGCTTTACCACCCAGAACAACTCAGTTCAGCCTATGAGTTTGTCGCCGTGGGAAGAGCTCGAGTGGCAGGACGTTCGGCACAGCAAATTCGTATAGTTAGCCGAGATAATACACGGTTTGGCTATCAACTGTGGCTTGATGAGTCCTCTGGCATGTTGCTGAAGCTGAATATGCTTGATTTGCAAGGGGCGTTGTTAGAGCAAATCCAAGTCACAGCTTTTGCCATATCGCCTGAACCTGCGGAATACTTTTCGCGAATAAACTCAGCATCTTTACCAGCGCCTATGGCTTTGAGTAATACCCCAAGTCGAGCACATAAGTGGGATGTCACATATTTACCAGCGGGAATGCGAGAAATAAAGCAAGATACAAGACGCTTAGCATTAACAGGGCAGGTCGTAGAATATAAACTTTTTTCGGATGGCCTAGTGGACGTATCTGTTTATGTTCAGCCAGCCGAAGATGCGCTCGGCGAAACCCTTGCGTTACGAAACGAAGTTAGCACCTTTTTAACGCTAACCGACGGGAAAGCCCAAGTGACGGTAGTAGGGGAAATTCCACTGCAGACTGCTAATGCTATTGCTACGTCTTTACGACCTGTTGCTAATAAAGGGCAATAGAGAGCTAAGGTTAAGCAGCACTAAAACACGGTAAAAAGACAAGTATGATTAAAGAAACTGCCACAGTCGTTGCCGTTGATGGTGATACGATAACAGTCGAAGCGGCCATTAAATCCACCTGCAATGCATGCCAGGCCCAAAGCGATTGTGGTACCGGTGTTATTTCTCGTGCCATTGCGCCGAAAACACAGCAGTTGACCTTACGCACGCCTATGCCTGTACGGGTCGGTCAGCAGGTTACAGTAGGCATACCTGAAGCAGGGGTTTTGAGTGCATCAGCATGGTTGTATCTACTACCGCTTATTGCATTTATTGGAGCGTATTCAGCCTTTGTATCACTGCTTAGCACGACAAGTTTTAGTCATGAATTATGGGCGCTATTTCCGAGTGCTTTGGTTACTTTCTTGACCTACAAGTTCATTGCTTTCAAATTAGACCGTGTTGAGCGCACGAAATATCAACCTGTCTTGTTTAGCCAACAAGACCTGAACTAATTTGAGTATTTGCTTATAGGTAGATTTAGGCCCTCCAACTTGCTTAAAAAGCGCTGTAGAGCCCAAAATAAAAAGCGCGTTCCGTGTTTCAAATTTCTGGGCAAGAGAGAAAAGTCACGCCAAGTTTCCACATTTATACTCTTTGCTTGCTATGGGCATTAAAATTTCCGCTATGCCAATTCGCTTTTCGCGCCAGAAATGGGTAAAATCCGCACGCGCTGCGTATAAGCCTTGAAGCAAGGCAAGCAGCATATTTTGTTTAATGAATTTTTCTGCAGGTAATTTCCAGCATTATGCAACAATCGCACATTCGTAACTTCAGTATTATCGCCCACATTGACCACGGTAAGTCTACGCTATCAGACCGTCTAATCCAGCACTGTGGAGGGCTAACCGATCGCGAAATGGCCGAGCAGGTTCTCGACTCAATGGACCTGGAAAAAGAGCGCGGTATTACCATTAAAGCGCAAAGCGTGACGCTGAACTACGAAGCACGCGACGGTGAAACCTATCAGCTTAACTTCATCGATACACCAGGACACGTTGACTTCACTTATGAAGTATCTCGTTCATTAGCAGCCTGTGAAGGTGCACTACTTGTTGTTGATGCCGGCCAGGGTGTTGAAGCACAGACGCTAGCAAACTGCTACACCGCTATCGAGATGGACATGGAAGTGGTGCCGGTGTTAAACAAAATCGACTTGCCGCAGGCTGAACCAGATCGTGTTGCAGAAGAAATTGAAGATATTGTCGGTATTGATGCACTTGACGCTGTGCGCTGTTCAGCGAAAACAGGTATTGGTATTGAAGATGTACTTGAAGTCATCGTAAATAAAATTCCACCACCAGAAGGTGACCGAGAAGCGCCACTTAAAGCGTTGATCATCGATTCGTGGTTCGACAACTACCAAGGCGTTGTTTCATTAGTACGAATCGTTGAAGGTCAGCTTAGCAAGAAAGACAAAATTCAGATAATGTCTAACGGACAAACTCACCAAGTAGATAAAATTGGTGTGTTTACGCCTAAGCCATTAGATACAGGCACATTGAGAGCCGGTGAAGTTGGTTTTATCATTGCCGGTATTAAAGACATTCAAGGTGCACCAGTAGGTGATACCATTACCTTGGCTCGCGAGCCAGCTGAAGCTATGCTGCCAGGCTTTAAAAAGGTTAAACCTCAGGTTTATGCCGGTATTTTCCCAATAAGCTCAGATGACTACGAAGACTTTCGCGATGCCCTTGCTAAACTAAGTCTGAACGACGCTTCACTATTCTATGAGCCAGAAAGTTCAGCTGCGCTTGGTTTTGGTTTCCGTATTGGTTTCCTTGGCATGCTGCACATGGAAATTATCCAAGAGCGTTTAGAACGTGAGTATGACCTAGGCCTTATTACCACAGCACCTACGGTAATTTATGAAGTAGAAACAACTAAGGGCGAAACGCTTACCGTTGATAGCCCGGCTAAACTACCGCCAGTAAATGATATCGCTGAAATTCGTGAGCCTATGGTTGAAGCTAACATTCTTGTTCCTCAGGAATACTTAGGCAACGTAATTACGCTTTGCGTTGAAAAGCGTGGTATGCAAACCAACATGACATACCACGGCAAGCAAGTAGCGGTAACGTACGAACTGCCAATGGCTGAAGTAGTGCTTGATTTCTTTGACCGCTTGAAATCCACCAGCCGTGGCTTTGCGTCTCTTGATTACAACTTCAAGCGCTTCCAAAGTTCAGATATGGTACGCGTAGATATTTTGATTAATGGTGAGCGAGTGGATGCACTTGCAGTCATCACTCACAGAGAAAACTCACAAGGTCGTGGTCGTGAACTGGTAGAGAAGCTTCGCGAGCTTATCCCACGCCAGATGTTCGATATCGCTATTCAGGCGGCTATCGGTAACCATATTGTTGCAAGAAGTACGGTGAAGCAGCTGCGCAAAAACGTAATCGCGAAATGTTACGGCGGTGACGTAAGCCGTAAGAAGAAGCTACTTCAAAAGCAAAAAGAAGGTAAAAAGCGAATGAAGCAAGTGGGTAATGTTGAATTGCCACAAGATGCGTTCCTTGCAGTACTTAAGGTGGGCAAATAATGGCAAATTATTTCTCCTTAATTTTGGTGGCACTCACCTTAATAACAGGACTAATTTGGCTAGTGGATAGCCTGGTGTTTGCTCCGAAGCGAAAAGCGCGCTTACAGGCTGCAGCGACTGCAGAAGGGGCGGGCTATGGAGAAGACCCTCAGCTGCCGTATCTGGTCGATACTTCACAACAGATATTCCCTGTTATTGCTTTCGTTTTGGTATTGCGCTCGTTTTTATATGAGCCTTTCCAAATTCCATCAGGTTCAATGATGCCCACTTTATTAGTAGGTGATTTCATTTTAGTTGAGAAGTTTGCGTACGGTGTAAAAGACCCTGTTTTCAGAAGTAAATTAATTGAAACGGGTGTGCCAGAACGCGGCGATGTCGTGGTTTTCAAATACCCTGAAGAGCCGTCAATAGATTACATTAAGCGCGTTATTGGTCTCCCGGGCGATACCGTGGTTTATCAAAATAAGCAGGTTTATATCAAGCCCAAGTGTGAATCTGGCAGCAATTGTCCTAAATTAAAAGCAGTGCCGTTAACGTTCCAAGAGCGCGGTGAGTTTGTGCAAGACATGGCGCAACTTATGCGCTATACCGAGGATCTCGGCACAGTTGAGCATGATATTCTACGCCACCCCGTTCGCGAAATTTCACCGGTTAACTTCTACACTCAACCGGGTACGCGAAGTAACGAGTGGATAGTGCCAGAAGGTCAATATTTCGTATTGGGCGATAACCGCGATAATAGCCGCGATAGCCGTTTCTGGGGTTTTGTTCCAGATGCAAACTTGGTTGGTCAAGCCGTAGCAATTTGGATTTCTTTTGAGTTTGAACGTAGCCCTTCAGACTTTCTTCCTACATGGGTTCCAACAGGTATTCGATTTGAGCGTGCAGGTGGCATTCATTAATGCAGGGAATTGATAAATATCGTCGCCTTTATAAAGCGATAGGCTACACATTTACCAATGAGGCGTTATTGGAACAAGCGCTCACGCATCGCAGTGCGGCCAAACAGCACAACGAGCGTTTAGAATTTCTGGGCGACGCTATTTTAGGCATGATTGTGGGCGAAACGCTGTTTAAGCGTTTTCCAACAGTACCTGAAGGCAAGCTTACCCGTATGCGCTCAACCTTGGTTAAAGGTGAGACGTTGGCTGAACTCGCTAAGGAAGCCAGTGTGGGTGAATTACTCAACCTGGGACCGGGTGAGCTTAAAAGTGGCGGTCATCGCAGAAGCTCGATTTTGGCTGACGCTGTTGAAGCTATCTTGGGTGCTATCTATCTTGACTCAGGTATGGACGAAGTTCGTGGCGTTATCGACCGTTTGTGGGAAACTCGCATAAACAAGCTCGACCCTAATGCCCACCCTAAAGATAGCAAAACGCGTCTTCAGGAATTTCTGCAAGGTCGCAAGCAGGCACTGCCAACGTACGAGGTGCTGTCTATTTCCGGTAAAGACCATGCCCAAACATTCGAAGTGAGCTGCAAAGTAGAAAGTCTACCAAAGGCAGTAGTGGCGTCTGGCAATAGCCGTCGTAAAGCAGAACAAGAAGCTGCTCGTTTAACATTGGAGAAGCTTGATGACAACGCATGATGAGTCAAATTTGCCAGAGATGCCAGATATTCAAACTCGCTGTGGCCTAGTTGCGATAGTCGGGCGCCCTAACGTGGGCAAGTCAACGCTACTTAACCGTTTACTGGGTCAAAAGGTAAGCATAACCTCACGTAAGCCTCAGACCACGCGTCACCGTATTTTAGGTATAGATACTGACGGCGATTATCAAGCGATTTACGTTGATACACCAGGGCTTCACCAAGACGAAAAACGCGCGATTAATCGCTACATGAACCGCGCCGCGTCTAGTTCGTTAGCTGAAGTTGGCCTTGTGCTATTTGTCGTTGAAGGCGATCGCTTTAACGCCGAGGACGAAATGGTGTTAAGTAAAGTTAAGCAGGCAAACCTTCCTTGCTACCTGATCGTAAACAAAATGGATAAGGTGGAAGATAAAGAAAACTTTTTGGTTCACCTTCAAAAGCTTGGTGAAAAACACCCGTTCGAGCACATGATCCCTATCAGCGCTAAACAGGGCAAGATGGTAGACGACATTAGAGGCTTAGTGGCTAAGTCGTTACCTAAAAGTGAATTTTTCTTTCCAGAAGACTATATCACTGACCGTTCAAGTCGCTTTATGGCTGCTGAAATCATCCGTGAAAAACTGATGCGCTTCACTGGCGATGAATTGCCTTACTCTACTACGGTAGAAATTGAGCAGTTCAAAATGGCTGACAATGGTGTTTATCGTATTAGTGGCCTAATTTTGGTTGAGCGTGAAACGCAAAAACGCATGATCATCGGTAAAGGTGGTAAGCATTTGAAAACTATTGGCGAGCAAGCCCGTAAAGATATGGAAAACTTGTTCGACAATAAGGTGTTTTTGGAGCTTTGGGTTAAAGTAAAACAAGGCTGGGCAGACGACGAGCGTGCTTTGCGTTCACTAGGCTACGGCGACGACAGCAACTTTTAGCTCAAATTATAATTTGCGTTAGAACGTTGAGCTTTGTTCTAACGCTGATTAACATTGCATTCTCAAGTGCGTTAGGTAAACAAAAAACCAAAACCAAAAGCATTTGAGTAAAGGCTTTGCACAAACTACAAAAACATTGATAAGCATAATAACCTCTGTTCAGGAGCGGTATATGGCAATTTCAGATATGCGCAGGCAGTACTCAAAGGGCAGTTTGAGTGAGTCAGACATTACTTCAAGTCCTTTTGATTTGTTCGATAAATGGCTGAAAGATGCCATTGATGCTGGTATACCTGATCCTACCGCGATGACGGTTGCCACTGTTGATGCTAATGGGCAGCCTTCTCAACGTATCGTCTTGTTAAAAGATGTCAGTGAAAATGGCTTTGTATTTTTCACAAATCTTGGCAGTCGAAAAGCACAAGAACTCTCAGTTAATCCCAAAGTATCCTGTCACTTTCCATGGTTCTTTATGGAGCGTCAGGTTCGCGTATGTGGCAGCGTTGAAAAGCTTTCTGTTTCTGAAAATGCAGCGTATTTCTTCTCTCGCCCTAAAGACAGTCAATTGGCGGCCTATGCGTCTAAACAAAGCAAGCCAATTGGCAGTAGAGAGCTTTTGCTTACCCAATTTAAGCAGCTAAAAGATAAGTTTGCGAACAAAGAACTACCCGTACCAGACTTTTGGGGTGGCTTTCGCATAGTGCCTCATCAAATCGAGTTTTGGCAGGGCGGAGAAGATAGGCTTCACGACCGTTTCGAGTATAACAAAACCGAAGATGGCGTGTGGTCAACACAGCGCTTAATGCCGTAAACACTCTGATGGTGAAGGGAGTCTAGTCTTGCAAGAAGACTAGCCAAATACTCAGCGCTCAATTGACTGTATAGCGAGAAGAGAGCAACGCCAATGATTGACAGCCATTGCCACCTCGACCTACTTGCGTCAAAAGTAGACCTTCACGTATCTCTGGAAAGTGCTAAAGCCGCTGGGGTTACTCGCATCATGGCGCCAAGTATTAACCCTCCATCTTGGAAAGCGCTCCAAGCGCTTAGTGAGCAATACGGCAGTATTCTGCCCATCGACACCGCGCTAGGTCTCCATCCCTATTTTTTGACCGATAGTAATCAGAATAGTCAAGCTTCGACCACAGATGCACATGAGCAAGGGATTTCTGAAAGCCTAGAACGGCTTGAAGCCGCTGCCGCTAATCTGCACTTGTCGGTAAAAGCGGTGGGAGAAACCGGTATTGATGGACATATTAATGTGCCATTTACGCTTCAAAAGAGAGTGCTACATGCCCATTTAAAACTTGCCGACGCAATATCGCTCCCTGTTATTTTGCATCATCGAAAAAGCCACCACTTGCTATTAGAAGCCCTTAAACAAGCCAGATATCAAGGTGTTGGAGTAGTGCATGCTTTCTCGGGTAGTGTAGAGGCAGCCAAAGCCTATATCGAGCGAGGCTTTTACTTAGGAATAGGTGGCACCATAACCTATGAAAGAGCAAGAAAGACGCGAGACACCCTTAAGTATCTGCTAGAAAACCATTTCGATAAGATACTGCTAGAGACTGATGCCCCAGATATGCCCATGTACGGAAGGCAGGGTGTACCTAATGAACCTCAGTACCTATCCGATGTTGTTGATGTTATGCACGAACTATTCGCTGTGTCGCCTGACCAAACAACGTCCATCACAACAGAAAACTATTTGCGCTTGTTTAATGCAGCGTAGAACAGCCTCGTGTGAAAAGCCCAGATACCCGCTTACGAATTGCCTTTCTTTCTTATCGATTCGATAGCTTGAATAAACCAAGGGCGAGATTTATAAAACGCTCGAGTCAGGTAAATGCCTAATATCAATGTCAAAAACACTAAAATACACGCAATAAAGGTAAGTTGATAACGCAGAGCAAGTGGGCTTTCTAGTATTGTTTGCGTGTCCATATGAATGTTCACATAGCCTAGTACATTATCATCGTTGTCGGTGATCACCCCAACATAGGTAAGCGGCGTCACACTTTGTGATTGGCTCATCGTTACTACGCTATCAATTTGAGGTAAAGGCGCAATGTATCTTCCGTCTTTATCGAATACCGATAGAGCGAGAATATGTGGTTCTTTAATTAAAACAGCGGCTACACTTTCAATGTAGTTTCGTTGAGCGTGAGCGCTCGAACGCGAAGATCCTGAATCTGCTTCACTTTCTCGATTGGCAGCTTGCTGAGCATCGAATGCTGGGCGAAGGAGTTTAGCATACTGCCTAGCGATGCTTTCACCAGAAAAACGTGTTTGAACCGTTAGCCAGTCACTTTGATATTGCTGAAGCAATAGTATCAATACAATCACAAGCGCAAACACCGTACTTACAATCAACGTATGAAAAAGTCTTTTCAATGCCGTGTACAGCGAGTGAGAAGTGCTTTTTGATTGGGAAGGGGCTTTGCTCAGCACGTTTAACAATGCGTATTTCCATAAATGCTATGAGTTGCCTAACAGTAGGTTAAATCTAAATAATTTTAAAGAGGATATTTTATTAGTTAGTCTAATTGGTTAGCATTAGCGCATCATTTGCCAATCACCACAGTTTCTGTGTGCGTTATGAAAGACACATTCACCATCGAAATTAATAATGATGATATTCATCTAGCTTCACACTTAGCGAACATTGTCAGCAGTGAGCACAATACTATAGCGTATTCGCATACGCTTACAGTAATAGGACAAGCTGTTACCCCTTATTTATTAAAAGGCGTATTAGACAAGCTCAAAAACGTATTCTCGCCAGTGAGTGCTGCGTTTCATCATTTGCATCAGCAAATGGGAGACGACGCTATCGAGATAAGAGGGGAGGTAATTAGTGCAAAGCCAGAGCATATAAAGTCGCTACTTGGCGATGTTAGTGATGCCTACCACCTTGATGTTGGACTGCAAGCCTCTCGACCGTCTTTGTCTAAAGCTGGACTGCTGGTCATGGATATGGATAGCACCGTTATTGCTATAGAATGTATTGATGAAATAGCAAAGCTGGCTGGTGTTGGTGAGCAAGTTGCCGAAGTGACCGCAAGAGCAATGCGCGGAGAAATAGCCTTTAACGATAGCTTGACCCATAGGGTGGCATGTTTAGAGGGAGTACCCATTGACCACTTAAATCAAATACGCGACAGCATTCCTATTATGCCTGGTATTCAGGCACTGCTTAGTCATTTAAAAGCGCATAATTGGAAACTCGCTATTGCATCGGGCGGCTTCACTTTTTTTGCCGATCATTTAAAAGCGAGATTGGGCTTAGACTACGCGATATCGAACACGCTTGCGGTGAAAGACGGGCATTTAACAGGGAAAGTGGAAGGCGAAATTATCAATGCTGATGTAAAAGCTCGCACGGTAAAAGCGCTGTCTGAAAAGTGGCAAATACCATCGAGTCAGACTATTGCAATGGGCGATGGTGCGAACGACTTAGTCATGATGGCTGAATCAGCCTTAGGCGTTGCGTGCCACGGTAAGCCTCTGGTTAATGAAAAGGCGGATGTGGCAATCCGTATCGGCAATTTGCATAGCCTTCTGTATTTTCTAGACAAGTAGTTAGTGAGAATCTGGAATACTAAAACAAGCGCTAGTTTTGGGAAAATACAACTAGCGCTTCTCACTTTATAAATTACCTTTCACTAGCCACAAGCTTCCAAAATCTTGTGATTCACAGCTTTCCGTAATGAGTTTTAACCTACGGGCTCATTTAAATTGGTAGGCTTTGCGATTTCACTATGCGTTGCGCTCAATAGGCTTTAGGTTGAGCTGCACTTTTTAGCGTTTTATTTGCTGTAATGTCTTCCATAGCAAAGCCATATCTTACAAGTACCTCGTCCGTTACGTCGACAAGGTGAGAGCAGGCCGCAATACTCCACATTTTCTTCTCCAACTCGCGAGCTCTGTGCATGGCGTACATGGTCACGTAGTTAATTTCTGTTTGCAGCATACTTAAGTCGGGCTTGCCAGTTGTGGTCAACATAACATGTATAGCGACAAATTGACCGCGCACCATGGCTTCTCTTATGAACGCGCGGCGTTGCTCATTGTTTTCAAATTTGTGTGAATAACGAGGGATAATCGCCATACGCGGCTCTTTTTGAGACGCATCGAATGATATGAATAGCTCTTGCCGTAAGGGCATATTCTCGAGCTTAACCGCTTTAATACCACTTTGTACGAAAGGAGAATCTTGCTTTCTATCTCTGAATAAAAACTCCAAGTTCACTTTTCCACGTTCTGCGTATTGCGTGGTAAGGGTAGTGATGCGCTCATCTTGTTTTCCAACAATACACGCTTGCGGAGTATATCGCACACCCTCTTTACTCATAAGAAAAGATAACGAGGTGGCGTTCCTTGCATTTATACAGCGGAGCGCTTGCCCCATGCCCTCTACTTCTTCTTCATCACTATCTACTCTAAGGTTGGCCTTGTTCTTTTTAATTAATTCTTCAAAAAAGTTGCGAGCACTTTTGCCCTCATCACCTGTGGCTGTTTTCAAATGAAGGATGTTTTTTTCCACATTATGATAAATAATGTCGTATTGAAGGTGCATTACGTCAAAGTTGTTAGCTATTTCCTGAAGCCGAGGAAACCCAACTTCTACTCTACCTTCTAAGCTGCCTTTATAATCTTTTGCCAGTTCTACCCGAAGACCCAATCCGTGAACTGATATATCTTCGCTTATGCCACGATGTACAGTTGAGTCGCCATTAAATCTTGCTTCAATTTGCGTTCTTAACTGGTAGCGGCTTTCAATACGCTGCTCTTCGTATTTAAAGCGTACGAGTTGAACATTAGAGGCTGCACGACTTCGTGGGTGACCAAAAACTCTCAAATGTGAGAGATTGTCACGATTAAACTTAAGTTCGTTATATGTCTCTTGCCCTGTAACAGAGGTTACGTCTGTCACATGAGCGAGATAACGTAGGTTCTTAAGCTTTGACATCAAACGAGCAGAAGGTGGTGTATTGAGCTTTTTAACTTTATTGCCGACAGAGTCTGGAATAGAAAGCGGAATATGGGCTTGCTCTGGCTCCATGTCTGTCAGAGTTATTTTAAACACTCGCCAACTCGCCTTCCTTGAGCCGAAGCCCAAAAATACACGTGACAACACCTCTTTTTGAAGAAGCTCTTCATAAGCAGCTGAATAAAAATAAACTTTATCTGTGTGCAAGTGCGTGAAGCTGAAAACAAAAATTTCACGAACTTCATCCGATTTATTAAGTAGCCGAGTCAGTCTTTCTTGCGATAATAAGAAATTCAAACGACAGTTTTCTTCTTCGTCTTGCCAATATTGTACCGTTTCACGGTTTACTTCATTTACCATTGCATAGCGTGGCACTAAAGTTTCGTTGACGACGTCGATAAAAACGGGAAGCGTGGGGCTACGAGGTGAAAAGTATTGCTCGCAGGTTTTACTGGTTATCGCCTCAATGGTGTTCGTCATATTCACTTTATAACGGCGTTTGTTACCGTGTATAAAGCTCTCCAAGAACTTGTCGAATGCTGGGCTTGGATGAGTCTTATCGCGCTGTAAGGCTAAGTAGTTAACGTCATTTTTCGTAATGATTTTTACTAACTTGTAAGCAATGCCATTTTTCTTATCCATGGCAAACTCGTTTTCAAGCCCTCTGAAGTAAATAAAGAGCGTTTCACCCTTTTCAAAAAACGAGTCCTTAGACAGTTTTACTTGCAGACCTTCAAGGGATATATCAACGCTTAAGCCACGCATTGATTGATTTGCACTATTGAATATTTCAACGGCAACCGCAAAATTCATGCGCTCTGTATTGCGTTGTCTGTAATCGAGAAGATTTACTGTAGGTACTTTGAACTGTTCCAAAACCGCTGAACGCTTTTTGAGTTCTGGATTTTCTTTGTCAGCTCTTTCTTGCTCGAGTTCTTTTTCGCGCATTAGGCGAAAGTTGTTTTCAGTGTTTTGAACAGCTTCGTATACACCGTAGGTGTATCGACCGAACACGCGTAGTTGTTCTTCGAACTTATCAACAGCCAAGTCGTCCATGTAGTGACTACGCCCTTCGTGTACGTATTTTTTGCATTTGCCGTCTACATGACCGCGCAAATCAATAGTGCGCATGCAAGGTTTGGCCAAGCGCTTCACTTCCATTTTAATAAGAAAGCGTTTTTCTTTAGGTACATCAGAAGCAGTTTGAAGCAATACCTGGTTAAATTCAGGCTCATTAACCATAGGCTTTAGCTGTTCAATAATATCAGCATATTGCTTTAAATCTTGACTCATGAATGCGCAACTTTATTGTTAAGTATCATTATTTTAGTTGTTATCGGCAAATCAGTAAAACTCATTAACCCGTTAATATTTATACTTTTGGGGTATATTTCTGAATGAAAACTGACCGTGGGTTTGTGCTTAATTCACCGTTATTAAGTGTTAGAATACTCTTTTTAAGCAATGGATAAAACTGGAATATGGCAAAACGTAAAACTGCTTATGTGTGTTCTGACTGCGGGGCAGAGTTCCCCCGTTGGCAAGGGCAATGCTCTGAGTGTAAAGCGTGGAACACGATAAGTGAGTTTGTGGTAGCGAGTGCCAAAAGTGTGGCTCGACAAACTACATCAGGATATGCAGGGCAAACTGCTGCCAAAATCGAAACGCTAAACGCAATAGATTTAGAATCATTACCGCGGTTTTCCTCAACGTTTAAGGAGCTAGATAGAGTACTTGGCGGGGGGATAGTCCCGGGCGCAGCCATGTTAATTGGTGGTTCACCTGGCGCCGGAAAAAGTACACTTTTACTGCAAGTCATGTGTCAGATGGCGAAAAGCGAAACTGCCCTTTATGTAACAGGGGAAGAGTCTCTTCAGCAGGTGGCGATGCGTGCAAAACGTTTAAACCTTCCCGACGATAAGCTGATGATGCTTGCCGAAACTAATGTGGAAACCATCTGTGATCTGGCACTGACCAAAAAACCCAAAATTATGGTTATCGACTCTATTCAGGTTATGCATGTGTCAGATGTACAGTCGGCGCCAGGCAGCGTATCCCAAGTAAGAGAAAGCGCAGCCTATCTAACACGCTTTGCTAAACAAAATCATTTTGCCATGTTTATAGTTGGTCACGTAACGAAAGACGGTAACTTAGCCGGCCCGAAAGTACTTGAGCACTGTATCGATAGCTCAATGATGCTGGAAGGGGAAAGTGACGGCCGTTATCGTACTCTGCGAAGCCACAAAAACCGCTTTGGTGCAGTCAACGAGCTTGGTGTATTTGCCATGACGGAAAAAGGTTTGAAAGAGGTAAGTAATCCTTCAGCTATTTTCTTAAGTCGGGGCGATAACGAAACGCCAGGGTCCAGTGTAATGGTTATATGGGAAGGCACTCGCCCGCTGCTAGTGGAAATACAGGCGCTGGTGGATTATTCGCAGATGTCTAACCCAAGGCGTATAGCGGTGGGCTTAGATCAAAACCGTTTGTCTATGCTTTTAGCGGTACTTCATCGACACGGTAACGTGCAAATGAACGACCAAGACGTGTTTGTAAACGTGGTTGGCGGTGTACGAGTCTCTGAAACCAGTGCTGACTTGGCGTTATTGTTGGCGATGATTTCCAGCTTCAGAAACCGCTCGTTACCACGAGACTTAATCGTATTCGGTGAAGTAGGGCTCGCGGGTGAAATTCGTCCGGTTCCCAATGGTACAGAGCGCATTATTGAAGCAGCAAAACATGGCTTTAAACGCGCTATTGTGCCCAAGGCCAATGCACCCAAACAAGCCATTGATGGCATGAAAGTTGTGCCGGTTGCTCGTCTTTCTGAAGCATTAGATGCCCTAGAGTAAGGCGAAAGACAAGAATTTCAAAGCAGTCTAGAACGCGTAAGGTGGCTTACTAAGTATGTCCTCTTGCGCAGTTTTATGGGAACAGGGTTCTCTGAAGTATTGCAAAGCCTTAAAGTAACTTTACGTTCTATTTTGGCGCTTGATAAACCGCATTAACCAATGCGTTAAGGTCCTTCTCTTCAATACTGGCGTCATCGCTATTTAAAGTAATCAAACGGCGCAGGGCGCTTATGCTGTCCACATCCATGCGCTCTACTTTGCATCCTAATGAAACAAGCTCTTGCCTGCTGTCCGCGTGGCGATATAACTGCGAGATTGAAAGAGTAATGATGGGGCTGTCTTCGTTGGCTTGGAAGGTAGCAACATAAGGTTCATGGCTGTCGAAAGGTAGGTTTGATAATGCAAGTTCCGTTGCCTGAAGTTTTATGCCCTGCAGAGACACGTCGCTAACCACCACATCAATGCTGATGTCGTTATGTGCCAGTGTGCCGTTTACATTCAGTAAAACTCGTTGGAATTGACGTTTATCTGTCATTACTCACATACCTAGTTATCATTAACGACCTCAGTATTGGCTAAATTTCTCGTGTTCGCAACGAAAAGCAAACAAATAAAAAAGCCGCTATCGATGACAGCGGCTCTTGGCTTTTAAGGTAAGGAAAGGTTTATCCTAAATTCCCTTTATTTAGACATGCGCTTATATTTAAGGCGGTGTGGTTCAACCACATCTTGCCCAAACTCCTGCTTCAACCAGCTTTCGTAATCTGAGTAGTTACCTTCGAAGAAGTTAATGTTACCTTCATCGCGGTAATCCATGATGTGCGTCGCCACGCGGTCTAGGAACCAACGGTCGTGCGAGATAACCATGGCACAGCCTGGGAACTCCAACAACGCGTTTTCTAAGGCGCGAAGAGTTTCTACGTCTAGGTCGTTGGTTGGCTCATCCAGTAGCAATACGTTACCGCCAGCTTTGAGAAGTTTCGCAAGATGTACACGGTTTCGCTCACCACCTGACAAGTCTTTAATAAACTTCTGCTGGTCGGTGCCTTTGAAGTTAAAACGGCTGCAGTATGCGCGGCTGTTAATTTCAAAGTTGCCAATGCGAATAATGTCTTGCTCGTCAGAAATTTCTTTCCACACAGTGTTTTCTTCGTTCATGTGGTCGCGGAACTGCTCTACCGCAGCAATCTGAACAGTATCACCTAAATCTATATTGCCTGAATCAGGTTGCTCAGCGCCGGTAAGCATTCTGAATAAGGTTGATTTACCCGCACCGTTAGGGCCAACAATACCTACGATTGCACCTTTCGGTACTTTAAACGTTAAATCATCAATTAATACACGATCGCCATAGGACTTTTTAAGGTTGCTAACTTCAATAACCTTGTCACCCAAGCGCTCACCTGGTGGAATGAAAAGCTCGTTAGTTTCGTTACGCTTTTGGTAATCGCTAGTCGATAGTTCTTCAAAACGAGCCATACGAGCTTTACTTTTAGCATGACGACCCTTTGGGTTTGAGCGTACCCACTCAAGTTCCTGTTTCATGCTCTTCATACGCGCCGTTTCGGTACGCTCTTCTTGCTCTAGTCGGTTTTCTTTTTGCTCCAACCAAGAAGAGTAGTTACCTTCCCATGGAATACCTTCACCTCGGTCAAGCTCTAAAATCCAACCCGCAACGTTATCAAGGAAGTATCTATCGTGGGTAATAGCTACAACTGTACCTTCATAATCGTGAAGGAAGCGCTCTAGCCATGCAACTGATTCGGCGTCCAAGTGGTTGGTCGGTTCGTCAAGAAGCAACATTTCAGGTTTTTCTAAAAGCAGGCGACAAAGCGCAACACGGCGACGCTCACCACCCGACAATTTGCTAACGTCCGCATCCCAAGCTGGCAGGCGAAGGGCATCTGCAGCACGCTCGAGGGCATTTTCTAAATTGTGGCCGTCTTTGGCTTGAATAATAGCTTCTAGCTCACCTTGCTCTTTAGCAAGGGCGTCGAAATCAGCGTCTGCTTCTGCGTAAGCGGCATAGACTTCGTCTAGGCGAGTCAGTGCGTGCTTAACATCGGCTACGGCTTCTTCGATATTGCCGCGAACATCTTTGGTTTCATCAAGCTGAGGTTCCTGTGGAAGATAGCCCACCTTCAAACCTGGTTGAGGACGCGCTTCACCTTCGATGTCGGTATCTACGCCAGCCATAATGCGAAGTAAGGTAGATTTACCTGCACCGTTTAGACCTAGCACACCAATTTTGGCGCCTGGGAAAAAGCTAAGTGAGATATTTTTTAGAATGTGTCTATTAGGTGGGACGATTTTGCCCACGCGATGCATACTGTAAACGTATTGCGCCATGCTCTATCCTCGCTGAATAAGCGGTGAAAATAAAAAAGTCGTTACGGTGTATTCTACTCGTAACTGGGTAGTTTGCGCCAGTTACTTAACCTCGGTGAATTTGCGCTTGGCGATATTTTAATCACTCATGCCAAAAAGATCGATTTATGCATCGGTTGGCGAGTTGATTTAAGGTAAACTTGTGTTTTATAAGCATGAGTAAACATGGGCTCTATGGTTAGCTACTGAGCTAGTAAAAAGCAATAAAGAACCCAAAGAGATAGACTCAATACTATTCATATTTCTGAACAGGCAATTAAGATGACCGCTATGAATAAACGCATATACAGTCTGGATGAACTCGCCAAGCATGTTGGTGGGGAAGTGCAGGGCGACGGCAATATCACAATTTCTGCGGTTGGCACGCTATCTGGTGCAGCATCGCATCAAATTTCGTTTCTGACCAACCCTAAATATAAACCGCAGTTGAAAGATACAAATGCCGGTGCGGTTATTCTGCACGAAAGCTTAAAAGGTGACAGCCCAGTTCCCGCTCTAGTTGTGGCAAATCCACATGCGGCCTTTGCGCTCATCGCTCAGCTATTCGATACCACCCCAGCGGTTGCTACAGGCATTGCTGAGTCAGCAGTTATTGCGCCGTCTGCGCGCATCGGCAGTGATGTGTCGCTAGGACACAACGTTATTATTGAAGATAATGTGGTGCTGGGCGATAGAGTTACGGTTGGCGCTAATACCGTTATCCGCAGAGGCACGCACATTGGTGAAGGCTGTACTATCCATCCAAATGTGACCATTTATCACGACGTGGTTATTGGCAAGCGCGTGACCATTCATAGTCAAACGGTAATTGGTGCAGCGGGCTTTGGCTATGCAAATGATAAAGGCGTGTGGATCCCTATTCCGCAAACCGGCTCAGTACGTATTGGTGACGACAGTCAAATTGGTGCGAGCAGCAGCATCGACCGCGGTGCTATGGAAGATACGGTGTTAGGCACTAACGTTATTATCGACAATCAAGTACAAATTGGCCACAACTGTATTATTGGCGATCATTCCTGCATTTGCGGCGCTACCGGTATCGCCGGCAGTTGTCATATTGGCAAACACGTAATTATTGGCGGAGGAGTTGGCATCAATGGTCACATTAGCATTTGTGATAACGTTCAGGTGACTGGCTACACAATGATTGTACAAGATATCACTGAACCGGGTGTTTATTCTTCTGGTCAGCCAGCACAAACCAACCGTGATTGGCGTAAAAATACGGTTCGCCTTGCTAAAATTGGCAGTTTATTTGACCGTGTTAAAGCCCTTGAAAAACAGGTCTGATCTCGCGCTGGCGTAGGTATTACGTTAAACCTGCGCCATTTATATTAATTTGGTCATAAAGCGGTATACAAGTAACCGAAAATGACTAGAATATGGCTCGAATTTGAGCAATCAGTGCGTAACGCCATATAAAAACCGCAGTTAAGGAGCCCCCCATGTTTTCTCGCGAAATGAATATAGCCGACTTCGATCCTGAATTAGCCGATGCAATGTCTAAAGAGGTTGAGCGTCAAGAACATCACATTGAGCTAATTGCCTCTGAGAACTACTGTAGCCCACGTGTAATGGAAGCACAGGGTTCGCAGCTTACTAATAAATACGCTGAAGGCTATCCAGGCAAGCGTTACTACGGCGGTTGTGAGCACGTAGACGTTGTTGAGCAACTAGCTATCGACCGTGCAAAAGCGCTATTTGGTGCAGACTACGCAAATGTTCAGCCACACGCTGGTTCACAAGCAAACTCAGCTGTTTTCATGGCATTACTTGACGCGGGCGATACGGTATTAGGTATGAGCCTTTCTGAAGGTGGTCACCTGACTCACGGTTCGCACGTAAATTTCTCTGGTAAAACCTACAACGCTGTCCAGTACGGTTTGAATAAAGAAACCGGTGAAATAGATTACGCTCAAGTAGAAGCGCTGGCTAAAGAGCACAAGCCTAAAATGATTATCGGTGGTTTCTCTGCGTATTCAGGTGTTGTTGATTGGGCTAAATTCCGCGAAATCGCAGACAGCGTGGGTGCATACTTGCTTGTAGATATGGCGCACGTAGCAGGTTTAGTAGCCGCTGGCGTTTATCCTAACCCACTTCCTCATGCACACGTGGTAACAACGACAACGCACAAAACCCTTGCAGGCCCGCGTAGTGGTCTAATTTTGTCAGCATGTGGCGACGAAGCAATTTACAAAAAGCTTAACAGCTCGGTATTCCCAGGTAACCAAGGTGGTCCTCTTTGCCACGTTATTGCAGCTAAAGCCGTTGCCTTTAAAGAAGCGCTACAGCCAGAATTTAAAGTGTATCAGCAGCAGGTTGTTGCAAATGCGAAAGCGATGGTTTCTGTAATGCAAGAGCGCGGTTATAACATCGTTTCTGGCGGTACTGACAACCACTTGTTCCTTCTTGACCTTATTGACAAGGACATTACCGGTAAAGATGCAGATGCAGCACTAGGTGCCGCAAACATCACCGTTAACAAAAACTCGGTTCCAAACGATCCACGTTCACCGTTTGTAACCAGTGGTCTTCGTATCGGTAGCCCAGCGATCACTCGCCGTGGTTTCAAAGAAGAACAAGCTAAGCAAGTTGCTACTTGGATTTGCGACATTCTAGATAACATGGGCGATGAGTCAGTTATTAAGCGTGTTCAAGACGAAGTGGTTGCGCTTTGCGCACAATTCCCTGTTTATAAATAAATAGGATTGTGTTTTATTGCGTACTTTGGTACTAATGCTGGACTAACTAGTCTAGGTTCGATTGATAAGCCTAAGTACGCAATATTTAAGGATTATTCATGTTTTGCCCGTTTTGTTCAGAACAAGAAACAAAAGTCATTGATTCTCGTTTGGTTGCAGAAGGGCAACAGGTGCGTAGACGCCGTGAATGTATGGTGTGTCACGAGCGCTTTACGACCTTTGAAAGTGCCGAGCTTGTGATGCCCCGCGTTATTAAACGGGATGGTTCTCGTGAACCGTTTAACGAAGATAAACTTCGTGCAGGCTTGCAACGGGCACTCGAAAAGCGTCCTGTTAGCACAGAAAAAGTCGAACAGTGTATCCTTTCACTGAAGTCACAGTTGCGTGCAACTGGTGAACGCGAAGTGAGTAGTGAGCTGCTCGGCAACCTAATAATGAAAGCCCTAAAAGAACTCGACAAAGTTGCCTATGTCAGGTTCGCCTCGGTTTATCGTTCCTTCGAAGACATTCGTGAATTTGGAGAAGAAATCGCGCGATTAGGGGATTAGGTCGAACACAACTAAAACCTCTTGCACTTAGGGCTACAACAGGAATCCAAGTGAACCACGATACGGTTAAAAACGATTATTTTTGGATGGCAAAAGCCATTCAACTTGCCCAACAAGGGCGCTTTACCACCTCTCCGAACCCTCGCGTTGGCTGTGTAATTGTTGACGAAAACAATCAATTACTAGGCCAGGGATATCACATTCAAGCTGGCACCCCCCATGCCGAAGTACATGCATTGAGACAAGCAGTTAAAACACGAGAAGGCGGAGCAAAAGGCGCGACGGCTTATGTAACCCTTGAGCCCTGCAGTCATTTTGGTCGCACGCCGCCTTGTGCGGTGGCTTTGGTAGAAGCAAAAGTGGCGCGAGTGGTTATTGCCATGACCGACCCTAACCCAAACGTATGCGGTAACGGTATCAGCATCCTGCAAGAAGCTGGTATTGAAGTGGTCAGCGATGTGATGGCCGCAGAAGCTGCAGCATTAAACCCTGGGTTCATCAAGCGCATGCTTACTGGCAAGCCTTTCGTTCGCGTGAAATTAGGCATCAGCTTAGACGGAAAAATAGCCCTTCAAAATGGTGTAAGTCAATGGATCACTGGACCCGAGGCAAGGCGTGATGTGCAGCGCTATCGCGCGCAAAGTTGCGTGGTACTTACAGGCTCAGGAACGGTAAAAGCTGATAACCCTAGTTTGCTGGTTAGAGAGCAAGAGGCACAGTTCACAGATTATCCCCTAGAGCACATTCGCCAGCCAGCCCGGGTTGTTGTCGATGGCAAAAGCAAGCTCAGCCGAGACTACACTTTATTTAACGACGGCAATACAACTTTAACGGCTACTTCGCAGTCGCATCCAGATACAGCAACACAGCACTATCTTTCGATAGACGAAAAAGACGGTAAGCTCAACTTACATGCACTAATGTCAGCATTAGGCGATAAGCAATATAACGAGGTATGGGTGGAAGCGGGCCCGGGCTTAGCCGGTGCATTGTTGCAAGAAGGGCTTGTGGATGAGCTAATTTGCTACCAAGCGCCCAAGCTCTTAGGTGATAAGGGAATAAGTATGGTTAATTTGCCAGCGTTTACGTCATTAAGTGAATGTATTTCGCTTTCGCTTATTGAAAATCGTCAGGTGGGGAACGATATTAAGTTTATCTTTCGCCCTGATGTTAGCAACACTCGTGGTTAACGCGATTAAAGAGGAACTTTATGTTTACTGGAATTATTCAAGCGCTCGGTACTATTAAAAAGCTTGATAACCGTGGCAACGATATTCGCCTAACCGTTACGTCACCTACGCTTGATATGTCTGATGTCGCACTGGGCGACAGTATCGCGACCAATGGTGTTTGTTTAACAGTGACCGACATGGGCCCCGATTATTACTGCGCCGATGTATCGGCCGAAACCATCAAATTGACCGGGTTTGCACACTATAGTGCAGGCTCAACGGTTAATCTTGAGAAGGCAATGCGTCCAAGCGACCGCTTAGGTGGCCATATCGTGTCAGGTCATGTGGACGGCGTAGGCGAGGTTACGCAGATTATCAAGCACTCAGACTACGTCGAGTTTTGGGTAAAAGCGCCAGAAGCCTTGGCTAAATATATTGCCCATAAAGGTAGCATCACTGTTGACGGTATCAGTTTGACAGTAAACGAAGTCAATGGCGCAGAATTCATGCTTTGGATCATTCCTCATACGCTGCAAGAAACAATTATGGGAAGCTATAAAGTGGGCACAGCGGTAAACCTAGAGGTTGATGTTATTGCGCGCTATTTAGAGCGACTAATGCTAGGCGATAAAGCCGCCGAGCCTACAAGCAAAGGCATCGACATGGCATTTCTTGCCGAGAACGGATTTTTAAGAAAATAACCCTACAAGAAGCACACAACATGGCATTTAACACTACACAAGAAATAATTGAAGACATTCGCCAAGGTAAAATGGTTATCTTGATGGATGATGAAGATAGGGAAAACGAAGGCGATTTAATCATGGCGGCAGAGCATGTGACGCCTGAAGCCATTAACTTTATGGTTACTCACGCTCGCGGCTTGGTGTGCTTACCTATGACGCAAGAGCGCTGCCGCACGCTAAATCTTCCTTTAATGGTTGATAAAAACGAAGCGCAGTTTTCTACCAACTTCACCGTTTCTATTGAAGCCGCAACTGGCGTAACAACTGGTATCTCAGCAGCAGATCGCGCAACAACGATTAAAGCGGCTGTGGCTACAGATGCTAAAGCGACAGACATTGTTCAGCCTGGCCACATATTTCCATTAATTGCTAAAGAAGGCGGTGTGTTAAATCGCGCAGGCCACACTGAAGCAGGTGTAGATTTGCCGCGTTTAGCCGGCTTAGAGCCTGCTGGCGTTATTGTAGAAATTCTTAATGAAGATGGGACTATGGCTCGCCGCCCAGAACTAGAGAAGTTCGCGGCTAAGCACAACCTAAAAATCGGCACCATTGCTGATTTGATTGAATATCGCAACTTAAACGAAACGACTATTCAAAAAGTTGCTCAGTGCAATATGCCAACAGAATATGGCGACTTTGAGCTGCACACGTTCAAAGACAGCATCGACAATCAGCTGCACTTTGCGCTTAAAAAAGGCGATATAAAAGAAGATGATCCGACACTTGTCCGTGTACACCTTCACAATACCTTTAGTGATCTTCTTGGGTCTACCCGCGGTATTCATCGCTCTATGACGCTAGCAGATGGCATGCGCAAAATTTCAGAAGAGGGTGGCGTATTGGTGCTGTTAGGTAAAGAAGAGCATATTGAAAGTCAGGTACGCCGCTTTGCAGCAGAAGATAGAGGCGAGCGCCCAGCTGGCGCTGACTGGCAAGGGTCGTCACGCACTATTGGTGTGGGCAGCCAAATTCTTGCCTCTATGGGCGTTCACAAAATGCGCCTTCTTAGTAAGCCAATTAAATATCATGCACTTTCAGGCTACGGCCTTGAAGTTGTAGAGTACGTGCACGACTAGTGCTGGCTTACTGGCTCTTTGTTAAGTCTATCGCGAAGGCTTGGTGAACTAGAGTGGGATAGCAGGCTCGATCTAGTACCTCTACCGTATCTATGTGGTCAAGGAGTTGCAACGAGCATTCCTTCACCACATTGCGTTAAGCAAAAGTATCCGTTTACGAATAGTTGAAGTTAAAGAAACAATCGATTTAGTTTGGGCGTAGTTGTGGTATACTTCGCGCCGTTTTTTCTCGAGGAATGAATCCATGCAGGTAATTGAAGGTAATATCAGAGCAACCGGTAAGAAGTTTGCTATCGTTGTATCACGCTTTAATAGCTTTGTTGTTGAAAGCTTACTGGAAGGCGCATTAGACACACTAGAGCGTCACGGTGAAGTAAGCGATGACGATATCACGGTAGTACGTGTACCTGGTGCTTACGAGTTACCTGTAATTGCTAAGAAATTAGCTGAGAAGAAGTCATTTGACGCCATCATCGCTCTTGGTGCAGTTATTCGTGGCGGCACGCCACACTTTGATTTTGTAGCAGGTGAGAGCAACAAAGGTCTTGCGCAAGTATCGCTTGAATACGGCGTACCTGTATCATTTGGCGTAATCACAACAGATTCAATTGAACAAGCTATCGAGCGTTCGGGAACCAAAGCGGGCAATAAGGGTGCAGAAGCTGCACTTGGTGCGCTGGAAATGGTTAACGTAATCGATGCTGTTGAAAAGCTTTAAGGTAAATATTAAGTGAAAGTTTCAGCTCGTCGTAAAGCCCGTGAACTTGCCCTGCAAGGCGTGTATTCATGGCAAATGAGTCACAACGATATTCAGCAGGTTGAACTGGCGCTAGCCACCAGTAACGACATGCAAAAGGTAGACATGGCGTATTTTCAAGCATTGCTTCGCGGTGTTGCACACAACGCAAGCAACCTTGATGCAACCATAAAACCTTACCTTGGTCGTTTGCCGGAAGAGTTAGACGCTATCGAAAAAGCCATCTTGCGCATCGCGACGCTGGAACTCACTGAGCGCATTGACGTACCTTACCGCGTAATTATTAATGAAGCGATTGAGCTTGCTAAGGCATTTGGTGCTGAAGAAAGCCATAAATTCATTAATGGTGCACTGGATAAAGCAGTGCGCACGTTGCGAAAAGACGAGCGCGACTAACCTTACCGTGGCGGCATGGATTGCCGCTAAAAGGGTTTAATAACTACCGTGAAAGAATTTGATCTTATCGGCCGCTATTTTTCAAACAGTGGCCACAAACGCAAAGACGTTGTTATTGGTATTGGTGATGACTGTGCTGTAACAACAGTTCCTGAAAATCAGCAGCTTGCCGTTACTACAGATACTCTTGTTGCAGGAGTACACTTTCTAAAAGATGCGCCTGCCAAGTCCGTAGCATACAAAACCGTTGCTGCTAACTTGAGTGACCTTGCCGCGATGGGGGCTGAGCCCGCATGGATCAGCTTGTCTTTGTCACTGCCTGAAGTAGATGAAGCCTGGTTAGATGACTTTGTATCTGGGTTATACGAACTTACTCAGTACTATTCTGTCCAGCTTATCGGTGGCGATACAGTAAAAGGCCCTATGGCGTTTACTATTACTGCACAAGGTTTTATTCCGCCGGGTTCCGAGCTAACGCGCAGTGGCGCTAAGCCGGGTGATTGGCTCTATGTTACCGGAACACTAGGTGATGCAGGAGCGGGCTTAGATATTCTGCAAAAAAATCTCAGCGTAAGTGGCGAAGCGAAAGATGTATTGGTTAATCGTCATTACTTTCCAACGCCTCGCGTTGCGGTGGGTACGGCGATACGTCGAATTGCAACGTCTTGCATTGATATCTCTGATGGCTTACTTTCAGATATAAAGCATATTTTGAAAGCGTCTAACTGTGGCACTAATGTTCATGTAGATCGTTTACCGCTGTCACGCGCATTAACAAGTGCAGTTACGCCTGAGCAAGCCATTGAATATGCACTGTCCGCTGGTGACGACTACGAACTTATCTTTTCTGTAAGTGAAGAGCAGCGCGGAAGCCTTGAAACTTCGTTGGCGAGTACCAATGTAAAAGCCACGTGTATTGGGCAATTAACGGGTCATAGCGGCACGCTTTCGTTGCTGAAAAATAACGAAAAGTATACGCCAGCTAATCCTTCTGGCTACGAGCACGCCTTTTAGGCGATACACATCTTACAATAGTAAATTAAGGAAGAGTCATGCAGGCGGAATATCGCGCTAGAGTGAGTATGAAAAATCCAGTTCATTTTCTCGCTCTCGGTTTTGGTAGCGGGCTTGTTCCTTTTATGCCAGGTACATTTGGCTCGCTTGCTGCACTACCGCTTCTTGTAGCATGTAGCCAGATCTCAGTGGTTTCCTTCATCGCGCTTACGCTGATATTTTCAGTGGTAGGCATTTATCTTTGTGGCAAGACTGCAGACGATATGCAGGTACACGACCACGGCTCTATTGTGTGGGATGAAATAGCAGGCATGTTCATCACCTTCTTATTCGTACCTATCTCAGCATCGTCTTTACTCGTGGGCTTCGTTCTGTTCAGACTTTTCGACATCTTAAAGCCTTGGCCAATAGGTATTATTGACAAGCGCTTACACGGCGGTACAGGCATTATGCTGGATGATCTTCTTGCTGGCGCTATGGCTTGTGGCTGTTTACATGTATTAATGGTGTTCTGGCCAGCGGCACTGGCGTTGTTCTAGCTAATTGGGAAGATTTAGAGCCCCTTTGATAGATACTCTGCAGCGAAAGGTTAGGTAACAGAGAAACAATAATAAGAAAAAAGCCCGCAACTAGCGGGCTTTTTAATGACTAGTCAGCTATTAAACTATTTGCCGCAGCAATGATGCCTTCAGCATCTAAGCCGTGCTCTTTGTACATTTCCTGCTGTGTACCTTGCAAAATAAAGCTATCGGGCAGACCCAACATTTTCACTGCTTTCAGAACACCATTTTGCTGTAAGTGTTCAAGTACGGCACTACCAGCACCGCCCATAATACAGCCGTCTTCTAATGTTATAAGTGCGCTATGTTCACTGGCTGCCTTTAAGACTGCGTCGCCATCTAATGGTTTAATGAAACGCATGTCTATAACGGTAGTGTCAATGGCTTCTGCTGCTTCAAGCGCATAGGGCAACAAACAGCCGAAGTTCAAAATAGCAACGCTTTCAGATTTATCTTTTGATGTTTCTCGACAGGTACGTGATTTACCTATTTCAAGCTCCGTCATCGCTTCATCTGGCGTAACTCCCATGCCTGCACCTCGAGGGTAACGGACAGCAGCTGGTTTTTGTAGCTTGTGGCCAGTATAAAGCATTTGGCGACATTCATTTTCATCAGAAGGCGCCATTACCACCATATTTGGAATGCAGCGAAGGGAAGCTATATCAAATGCGCCTTGGTGAGTAGGGCCATCGGCGCCCACAATTCCCGCTCTGTCTATGGCAAATAATACCGGTAAGTCTTGAATTGCCACATCGTGGATAAGCTGATCGTATGCGCGTTGAAGGAATGATGAATAAATCGCAACAACCGCGTTCATACCGTCTTTGGCAAGACCGGCACCAAAGGTTACCGCATGCTGCTCTGCAATGGCGACATCGAAGTATTGCTCAGGAAAACGCTGAGAAAACTCAACCATGCCAGAACCTTCCCGCATGGCAGGCGTCACAGCCATCAATTTGGGGTCTTGCGCGGCCATATCACATAGCCACTTACCAAATATAGCCGAGTAAGTAGGAGCAGAAGGCTTCGACTTTGGCAGTGCGTTATCTGCCGGATTAAATTTTGGCACCGCGTGAAACTTAATTGGGTCTTCTTCAGCAACGGCGTAGCCTTTACCTTTCTTTGTTACAACATGTAAAAGCTGAGGACCTTCAAAGTTACGCATATTGCGAAGGGTATCGACTACAGCGTTTACGTCGTGACCATCAATAGGGCCGATGTAGTTAAAGCCTAGTTCTTCAAATATAGTTCCTGGAACAACCATGCCTTTGATGTGCTCTTCTGCACGACTAGCAAACTCTTTGATTGGCGGCACATTGCTTAGCAGTTTCTTGCCTCCGTCGCGTATAGAGTTGAAAAAGTTACCCGTGAGTAAGCGAGCCAGGTGACTATTTAATGCCCCTACGTTTTCAGAGATAGACATTTCGTTGTCGTTAAGTACGACCACCATATCTTTTTTGATATCACCAGCATGGTTTAGGGCTTCAAACGCCATACCTGCGGTCATTGCACCGTCGCCGATAACCGCTACCACTTTGCGGTCTTCACCTTCTTTTTCAGCGGCTACCGCCATTCCCAGCGCGGCACTGATCGATGTGGAAGAATGGCCAACGGCAAAGGTGTCGTATTCGCTCTCAGGCGGCCAAGGAAAAGGATGTAGGCCATTTTTTTGACGAATGGTACTCATGCGCTCTGCACGGCCTGTCAGGATTTTATGAGGGTAGGCTTGATGCCCCACATCCCACAATAAGCGGTCAAATGGTGTGTTGTACACATAATGTAACGCGACAGTAAGTTCTACCGTACCTAAACCAGAAGCGAAATGACCACTTGTTTGGCTTACACTATTAAGTAAATACTCACGTAATTCATCGGCGAGCTCGCGTAACTTGTCCTGGGGCAGCTGCCTCAATTTTTCAGGTGTTTGCGCAAGCGCAAGCGTTGGGTAATGTTGGAGATCTAAACTCATGTACTTATTATCTTTTTCAACATGGCGCGTGGCTAATGGTCGCGTTTCACCAAAAGCTCGCTAAACGCAATTAAACTGTCAGTATTGTAGGGTAAACGCGTCAATGCTTGAAGTGCATTATTGTGAAGCATTTCTAATTCTTGCTTAGCGCCAGCTATTCCAAGCTTGGCGGGAAACGTATTTTTTCCCAATGCTTCGTCTGACCCTGCCGGTTTACCTAGCTTTTCGCTGCTGCCTTCAACGTCTAAAATGTCGTCTTGAACTTGAAACGCTAGCCCGATATCGGCGGCATAAGCCATTAAGTCAGCTTTAGTTTGCGGCAGTAAGCCTTCACTGACAATAGCAACCATTTCAACACAGGCCTTGAGCAAAGCTCCAGTTTTTAATCTATGCAGCTGCTTCAGCTCTTCCAGTGAAATAGTTTCACCTGTACTGGCTAAGTCGATAGCCTGACCACCACACATTCCTGCATAACCCGCACTTTTAGCAAGTACAGATAGAAGCTTCCCGCGTTTGGTTTCTGCATAAGTGCTAAGAGGAGAATCAGCCAGCACCGTAAACGCCAGAGACTGCAGCGCATCTCCCGCTAAGATAGCTGTAGCTTCATCAAAGGCGATATGACAGGTTGGCATGCCGCGACGCAAATCATCATCGTCCATGGCTGGCAAATCGTCATGAACTAAAGAGTAAGCGTGGACACACTCAATAGCCATGCTTATAGCCATCTGGTCTTTCTTAGGTACATCTAGGGTGTTGCCTACAACCTGCACCAGTAGAGGGCGCATGCGCTTACCTCCCGCAAGCAATGCATGACGCATGGCATCTTTGAGACGCGGTGCATAATCGGGTAAATCATCAATTAAGGTAAGAAGGGATGCATCAGTTTGCTGTTTGACTTGCTGATGCAATGCAGAAAAATTCATAGGTCGCCTGTAAGTTAAAAATGAACGTTTTACGGCTGTTCACTTTCAGGAAGAGTCTGAAGCGTTTCTTCGCCTTGTTCATTAAGCAATATTTTTACCTTTTGCTCGGCGTTTTCAAGAGATTGCTGGCCTTGACGAGATAACGCTATGCCTCGTTCAAATTTTTCCAGTGCTTTATTAAGCGGCAGATCACCGTTTTCCATTTCGTTAACAATGGCTTCTAGTTCAGATAAAGTTTCTTCAAAAGACGCTGATGCTTTTTCTGTCGTCATAAAACACTCAATACATTGGCCAAAATACGTATATCGCGCACATTAACCGAGGGTTGCACAAGGGTCAAATGGTTTGTCGGTATATCGCCTATATCTCAGCAATATAGCTTTTTTTTCATGCAGTTGACCACGTCGAACATCAAGATATTGTGCTATATTCCAAACAAGTGGCTTGTATTACTTTAAGACAAGGATATGCAGGCGTACTTCGATTAGGGGGTTAACATATAGAGCAAGGATGTTGCTTTGAAGATAACCTTAAGTCGACGTTTTTTTAAAATCATACTTAATAAAAAACAGATAAATATGATATTTTTCAATAATGTCGTTTTAGTATTTCTATCGCTTGCCGATAGGATAATTGTACATTAACAGCACTGACTGCGCATAAATGGGGAAGAGTGAGTGGATTTAGCAACCGTCATAGGTATGTTGGGCGCCATTGGTTTCATAGTTATGGCTATGATTCTGGGCGGCAGCTTAAGCATGTTCATCGACGTTCAATCGATATTGATCGTATTTGGTGGGACTTTGTTTGTTGTCTTGTCACAATTTACACTCGGTCAGTTCTTCGGTGCAGGTAAGATTGCTGGCAAAGCCTTCATGTTTAAAATTGAATCGCCAGAAGAACTTATTGAGAAAATAGTTGAGATGGCGGACGCGGCGCGAAAAGGCGGTTTTCTAGCTCTAGAAGAAGCAGAAATTTCCAATGAATTTATGCAAAAAGGCGTAGATATGCTGGTTGATGGCCACGATATAGAAGTGGTCAGAGAGACACTCGCCAAAGATATATCTATGACGACAGAGCGACACGACTTTGGCGCTTCGTTTTTTAAAGGTATGGGCGATATTGCGCCAGCAATGGGTATGATCGGAACCTTGATTGGTTTGGTTGCCATGCTATCAAATATGGACGACCCCAAGGCTATCGGTCCTGCAATGGCGGTTGCACTACTTACAACGCTTTACGGTGCTTTTTTCGCTAACGTGATATGTTTGCCAATAGCGTTCAAACTAGCTGTGCGAGCAGGAGAAGAGAAGCTAAATCAAAGTCTTGTGTTAGACGGTATTGTCGGTATTGCTGATGGTCAGAATCCGCGAGTCATTGAAGGCGTTTTGAAAAACTATCTTGCGGCGAGCAAACGCGGAAGCGCAGAGGAAGAATAATGGCCGAAGAAGAATGCCCAAAATGCCCCCCCGAGGGGCTTCCAGCTTGGATGGGAACCTTCGCAGACTTGATGTCACTGCTTATGTGCTTCTTTGTACTTCTGCTTTCATTTTCAGAGATGGACGTACTCAAATTTAAACAAATTGCGGGTTCGATGAAGTTCGCTTTCGGTGTACAAAACAAAATCGAAGTAAAAGATATTCCAAAGGGTACCAGTGTAATTGCTATGGAATTTCGACCTGGTAAGCCCGATCCTACGCCAATTGAATCTATACAACAGCAAACCAACGAAATGACACAGCAGATGCTAGAGTTTCAGGCAGGAAACGAGGATTCGGCCGGCGGAAGGCAAAAGCAGCGCGGCGAACAACGCGGCGGTCAGTCCCAACAAACCGCTACTGAGTCATCTTCATCTGCTGAGCAAAGCACTGATCAATCTCAAATGGCTGAATTGATGAAAAAGGTGGCTCAGCAATTAGAAAAGCAAATTTTAGATGGGTCGGTAGAGATGGAGTCGTTGGGGCAGCAGCTTACCATTCGTATTCGCGAGAATGGCTCCTTCTCAGCAGGTTCAGCTTTCTTGCAGCCACAATTTCAGCCGGTATTAAGAAAAATTGGTTCATTGTTAGCGGATGTGCCCGGCGAAGTTGAAATTTCTGGACATAGCGACGGCCAGCATATTGCTAATGAGCTATATCGTTCGAACTGGGATTTATCGTCGCAACGTGCGGTAGCAGTGGCTGAAGCTATGCGCACAGCGCCAGGTTTTGATGAAAGCCGTATGTCGGTAGTTGGCAAAGCGGATACTAACCCTATTGTTGAGAATGCCACGACAGCGAGTGATAGAGCAAAAAACCGTCGAGTGGAAATTAATATCAACCAGGGCAAGCCAATGATATCCCAACCCATATCAGTGGTAGACGACTAATTGTCACTCCGTTGTAAGTGTCATACTCACAAAAAAGCGGTGCTATAAAGCACCGCTTTTTTACCAAAGTGGTTGCTGGTCACCCAGCTAAGATAGTCAAACTCTAGCCAAATCCTCTCTGTACTGAGGCTTAGATATAACAAGCTGTACAGTACTGATGGTTCTTTCTAAAAAGCCGCCTTCGCAATATTTTAGGTAATAGGTCCACATACGCATAAAACGCTCGTCGTAACCGTCATTTAATAATTGTTCTTTTGCCGAGATAAATGCTTCATACCAATGATTTAGGGTTCTTGCATAGTCCACGCCAATATCGTGTAAATCACGGATCATCATATTCGTGTACTTTTTAAGGTGAGCATTTATCTGGTATTGCGATGGTAAAAAGCCACCCGGGAAAATGTATTTTTGTATGAAGTCTACGCTGTTTGAGTAGCTATCATAACGTCTATCGTCAATGGTTATTGACTGAAGCAACATAACACCGTCGTCTTTCAAAAGAGAAGCACACTTTTCGAAGAAGTTGCCTAAATACTGTTTGCCAACGGCTTCAATCATCTCAATGGAAACGAGTTTGTCGTATTTACCATCAAGTAATCGGTAGTCTTTTTTAAGCAGGGTAATTTTGCTTTCAAGTCCTTCCCGTGCAATCCAATCTTTCGCCCAAGCATGCTGCTCTTCCGAAATAGTTGTGGTTGTCACGTTGCAGCCGTAATGTTTTGCAGCGTATACAGCTAAGCCGCCCCATCCTGTGCCTATTTCGATAAGATGGTCAGCTTCGGTTAGTTGTAACTTGTCACAAATGGCTTTAAGTTTGTAATTCTGGGCGTCGTTCAGCGTTGCATTCGGATCAGGGTAAATCGCTGATGAGTACATCATCGTCGGATCTAGAAAGCGGGTATAAAGCTTGTTGCCCAAATCATAATGCGCTTCTATGTTCTTTTTAGCTTGGTCTTTTGTGTTTCGACGCGCAAGATGCTGAACCTTATTGATGGGCATGGTTAACCACTTGAATTTATTTTCCCATTCATCAAGGGTAGGTAAGTTCCTCGCAAAGACCCTTACCACAGCGGTAACATCGTCACTGTCCCACAAACCATCCATATACGCCTCACCGGCGCCCACACTGCCGCCAAGTAACAATCGTCGATAGGCCTGCACATCTTTGATATTTACCGTAGCGTTTAAGTCGCTATCCTCTGTGCCAAAACGCGCAACGACATCGCCATTTTCTTGAATAGTTAAGCGACCAAATGGAAGCTGATTCAAACACTTTAAAAACAGTGTTCTACAAGTTTTATCTACAAAAGAGACCTCTGAGGTGGTCAGTAGTACAGATTCACCGAAAGACATTGTTATTGTTCCTGACTCTTTTCTGGGTGTGTATAAAGTGGCGTTCGTTTCAGCAATAGCTTAAGCGCGTGCCAATAAATTCCGGCCACAGTTTTTATTGTCATACTAGGTATACGTTTAAGTGCAGCAGATAGATTCGCATTATCTAAAGTAAATTTTGTTAGATTAATCCCTGCACTGAACTCTTTATCCTCTCTTACGCAATCCATAGCTAGAGAAAGTCTAGATGACGGCTGTGAAATTGACCATTTGTAAGTCATATCCATCGGGTTGAAAGGCGACACGTGAAAAGCCTTAGGCGTATCATCTTGCGTATCCAAGTTTACAAGGTAATGATGGCGCTCATTCCAAGGCGTATTGCTGACTTCTGCAAGCATGTGAGTGTACTTTCCCTCATCATTGCGAAGGTAATAAAAGTTAACTGGGCTAAAATACATTCCCCACATGCGCAATTGGCCGAGCATAAAAACGTCGCCGTGTAGCACTTTACCCTCGTTCAACTCAGTCATTCTCTCCAATACGGCTTGTTTCAACGAAATAGAATCGTCGCCTAGGTAGTCTTCTCGCTTAAAGCGAACCCTTGACTTATTGCTCGTACTGAAGTGTTTTAGCTGACTAGATAAGGCTTCAAATTCGTCGGTATCAAGCTTCAGCCAAAACAGATAAATATCATAGTCAAATTTATGTTGTGTCGGCTTGAAACGTTGGTGATATACCTTACCTCTGTATAAAGCACTTTCTATCACAGGGATTCACCAAAACGCGCACAGACGTCTAAAGCACTGGTAACGCCGTCTTCATGGAAACCGTTGTACCAGTAGGCGCCACAGAAATGTAAGTTATCCACGCCACATATCTCGCTTCTTCGCGATTGCGCTTTCACCATGTTGGCGCTGTACTGTGGGTGAGCATACTGATAGCTTCGTAAAATACTGTTTTCGTCGATTTCAGGCGTATTATTTAGCGTTACGCAATAAGTATTCTCTGCTTCTAATCGCTGTAGAATGTTCATATTGTAGGTGACAGAGGCGGGGCGAGCTTCCTCGCTCGCGTCCTCTTTTAAGCTGTAGTTCCAACTGGCCCACGCCAACTTCCTTTTAGGCAATTGGCTTATGTCTTTGTGCATTACTACATCATTTTCCGCATAAGGGATATTGCCAAGAATATCTTCGTGCAGTGAGGTAGGGGAATGTATCATTTTTAATGCTTGATCGCTGTGACACGCAAACACGACATGGTCAAACGCTGCAACTGCACCGGATGAATCGGTAACTTCCCACTTGTCATCGCTTTTAGCTACAGAAATGACAGCTGTGGACAATTTGATCTTAGACTCAAATGGCGCAATCAGTGGTGGGATATATTGACTAGATCCACCTTTTATCGTGTACCACTGAGGCCGGTCAGTAATATTGAGTAGCCCATGGTTATTGAAAAATTGCAGGAAGAAAGTTAACGGAAACTTTCTGGTCTGCTCCAGACTACTAGACCAAATAGCGGCGCACATGGGCAATATATAGTAGCGCGCGAAATCATCGCTCAGCTCTAATTCTTTGATGATGTCTTCAAGCGTTAACGATGACGTGTCGCGCTTCTCAGCCACCATTGCTTTACACGCCTTATTAAAAGTTAGAATGTCTTTAACGATTCGCCAAAACTTAGGCCGAAGAAGATTACGTCGCTGGGCGAATAAACTGTTTAAGTTATTGCCATTGTACTCAAGGTTCGCTTTTTTACTCATCACAGAGAAGCTCATCTCGGTGGGTTGGTAGTCAACGTTTAGCTGAGTAATAAGCTTGATGAAGTTAGGGTAAGTCCAGTCATTGAAGACGATAAAGCCAGTGTCAATCTTATGAGTGTGCCCATTATCGTCAATTTTCTTGGTTGCCGTGTGACCACCAATGTAGTCATTCGCTTCGTAAACTGTGATGTCATGCTGTCTACTTAAAAGGTGTGCGCAGGTTAGCCCTGAAATACCCGTGCCTATGATGGCAATCTTATTATTCATTTTAACTTCTCTTACTGTTTCTCACGCATGGCCAAGGATAAACGCTTTTGAATTGATGTTGGCAATATGTGCATAAAGCGCAGAATAAAGCCAAAGAAGCGAGGGAAGAAAACCGTCTGCTTGTTACTTTCTATCCCTTTAAGCATAGCCTCAGCTGCTTCTTCAGCGCTAATCTTCATTGGCATTTCAAAATCATTTTTGTCGGTCAAAGGCGTTTCAACAAAGCCGGGAGATACGGCCTGCACCTTTATACCCTTGTGATGAAGATCAACTTCTAAGGACTTGGTAAAGTAATGCAGAGCGGCTTTACTAGAACCATACGCCTGAGTGCGAGTAAAAGGTAATAGGCGCGCCATGCTGTCGACTATGACGAGTTTGTCGCCATCTTTTAGTCGTGGAATAAGGGCGTCAACACAGTGAACTACGCCAAAGAAGTTAGGCTCGAAAACGCGGCGGAACATTTCTGGCTCGAAGTCGTCAAGGTCTACATACTCACAAGTGCCAGCGTTAAGTACAGCGATATCAAACTTAACGTTAGCCAATGCCTGTCGAGTATCTTCTAAATTTGACACATCAAACTGACAACTACTTACATTGCTATATTTGCTTAGTTCATCGAGGGCTTCTTTGTTTCTTCCACAGGCAATTACGTGATACCCATTATCAGCGGCCTTGATCGCTAATGCTTTACCTATTCCCGATGTGGCGCCAGTAATTAGAATAGTCTTCATTTTGCCAGCTTCCCTTTTATCTTTCTGATTATAAAACCTAAAATAGGTACGTGTTCATAAACCATTTCGCCCAAATCATAATAATCTTTATGGAAAATAATGATGTCATCTTTAACCCCAAGCTGCGTTGTACCGTCTAGCGTTATTTTTTTATCGCTGTTTTTGAGCACCAGAGTCATTGTCCAATTTACAAGATGAGTTACATCGGTTTGGTTTTGAGCATTTTGTTGCGAACAACGGAAAATGTCTGATATGTCGAACTTGCACGTTTCAGCTTGGGTAAGAAGGTTAGAAAAGTAATGTTTTACTTCATCTATTCCACGGTGCGTAGTAATGGGGTCAATAAATGTGATGTCACTGGCATAGATGTTTTCCAAGTCGTTTGGAGAAATCTGACATATATCTGTGTAAATTTTACAAAAGCGTTTAATCACATCCATACAACTTCCTTTACGGTTCAATTTTAAATATAGACTCACCAGCTGGTTTTTACTTACTCTTGACCTTGTTAGTTCTTTTTACGTATTTTTCCGCAAGTCCCTGATCTAGAATCTATTGAGTTTGTTATTTAGCTCATAAGTTACATCAAACGCAGTGCTTAAGATCACGTTTTTCAATTCTGCTGTGAAAAATATTCCCATTCGATCCTATTTGTACTCAGTCGCGTAGTTATTCTTGTGTTTTTGGAAGTGTTGAGTATGAGTGTAGAACGTTTTCCCTTATTTCCTTTATCTGCGCACCTTTTGCCTGAGGGCCGAATGGCGCTGCGTATTTTTGAGCCTAGATATGTGCGCATGGTTAAGCAGGCATGCGCCGAAAATAAAGGCTTTGTGATGTGTATGCTAAATGCAAATGGCGACAAAGATGTAAATGAGCATATCCATAAAATAGGAACATACGCACAAGTTATCGACTTCGATATGCTCGACGACGGTTTGCTTGGCATAAAGGTTGCTGGTTCTCATCTAGTTGAGGTAAGTAGCATTGAAGTTGAAAAAGACGGTCTTCGCACTGGTAGTTGTAAGGTTATAAAACCGTGGCAGTGCGATTTGGCTCCTCAGCAAATAGCGCCTATGGACGAGCGGCTTAAAGAAATATTTGGAAATTACGAAGAACTGGCGTCACTCTACGATTCACCAAAGTTTGATTGTCCCAACTGGGTATTAAATCGGTGGTTGGAATTATTGCCAGTCGATGGCTCACAAAAGCAACATTTTTTAGCGCAAAGAGAGTGTACAGGTTTACTCAATTATCTCTCTGCCTTGATAGCCTAAATGTGAGAGCTGTAATCGATATTACAAATTCGTAATCCAACATTTGCGATTTTCGCAAACGTTTTGAGCCTGAACGTCGTAGAATGATACAACCAAAACGGAAAAGCGGACGAATATTATGTTAGTTGGAATTCCATTGGAACAAAGTAACAGCACAATCAAACCTAAAGAGTGTGCTACCGAAATGTCTGATTACCTAGTGGCGGTTGCTGACGCCAGATGCAAACGTTCATTTGCTCGAGTGTTCAATTATTTTGCCCCCCGTCTTCGTTCATATGCGTTAAAGCAAATGGGTAATGAAGCATTGGCAATGGAGTTGGTGCAAGACACAATGTCAAACGTGTGGCAAAAAGCACACCTCTTCAACGCAGAGAAAGGGTCTCCATCGACATGGATATTTACCATTGCACGTAACATACGTTTTGATATGTTGCGTAAGCTGCAGAACCGAAAAGAAGATGTATGTTCTGATGACCTATGGCCAGTGCTTTGCGAACAGACGGCAGACGCAAATGAAGCGCCGCTTGACGAGCAGGTTACATTGGAGCAAATTGGTCATTTATTTGAATCACTGCCTGTAAAGCAAAAAGCGGTAGTTGAAGCCATCTATATCGATGGTAAGTCTCAACAAGAAGTTGCCGATGAACTTTCTATTCCCTTGGGTACAGTAAAGTCACGTACACGATTGGCACTTCAACGATTAAAGGTCATGTTAAACGACAATGATTAGGTTTCACCCCAGTGCCCAACAACTTAAAGATTTCGTTGAGGGCACACTGTCACCTGCTACATCTTTAATGGTCTCAGCGCATTGTGACATGTGCGCCAAATGTCAACGCTTTGTAGAGATTGAGACAGAAAGCTTAGCCGCTCAAATGGTATCGGCTGTTAGTGATAACGCATTCGCGACTTCTGAAGCGTCGCTTCAGTTTGGTGACATGCTTTCGCAGATCACGCAACTCCCACAATCTCCCAATGGCGGTGTTGAGGGGGCTAATGTTGCTGAGTATCGAGAAACTTTTAATAAGAAAAACTCACCGCGCAAACCCGAGAAACTGGGTACTATCGAGTTGGACGGAAGGACATTTACAATTCCCCGAACGCTCCACAGGTATATAGACAAGACAGGAAACTGGTCAAGCTTAGTCGGCAAACTATGGCAGGCCCCGGTTGATTTGGGTAATCAAGGCGTAGCCAATTTCATTTTTATGGGCAGTGGTGGCAGTGTTCCCGAGCACACCCATCGAGGAACTGAGTATACCTTGGTCATAGATGGTGAATTCAGTGACGGGCTTAGTCGTTATGATACCGGCGATTTCATTTTTATGGACGGTGATAAAACCCATACACCAAAAGCCGAAGGTAAGGATGGTTGCTTGGTTTTTAGTATTGTTGACCAGCCATTACACTTTACTTCCGGTTTAGCAAGACTGTTAAATCCGTTTAGCCATTTGTTTTTCCGCTAAAGACAGAACGGTTTTGCCAGCTATATAGCAACTGCAAAATAACAAAAAAAACGCACTGAAGTGCGTTTTTTTTGTTCTAATTACGTGCTCGAAAATCTTTCGCGCTTCAAACCTGCCTTAGCTAGCTGATGAATTCGCTATCCGGGTAGTTAAGTCTAAGTGTCTTCATGGCGTTATCACGAAGCTCCGTTAGACCAAGCTGTTCGTAGCTTGAAACCATAATTTCCAAGGCTTGCTGGACCTGCGTAGTATTAGGAAAGTGCTCAATAACATAGCGACCGCGGTTAGCTGCAGCAACATAAGCCTCTCGCCTCATATAGAAACGTGCAATAGCAATTTCGTAGCGCGCTAGACGGTCTTTGATATGAACCATACGCTGCTTCGCGTCAGCCGCATACTTGCTGTCTGGATACTGCTGAATTAGGCGACGAAAGTCTTCAAATGCTGCACGGGATTTTGAAGGGTCTCTATCCGTACGGTCAATATTCATTAGTTCTTGGAACAGGTTACTGTCCGATTCCATGTTAGTTAAGCCACGCATGTAATACGCGTAGTCAACATCAGAATGGTTAGGGTTGAGACGAATGAATCTGTCAATAGTAGCAAGTGTTTCTTCGTTTTTGCCCGATTTGTAATAGCTATAAATAAGATCTAGCTGTACTTGATGCGAAAGAGGACCAAAAGGGTAACGTGAGTCTAGTGCGCTTAACGTTTGAGCAGCAGCACTGAAGTTACCGACTTCCATGCTCTGCTTTGCTCTGTCGTACAGTTGCTGAGCACCCATATTAGCTAAAACGGCTTTCTCTTCTTGATCTGAAGAACTGCATCCTGCGACAGACACCATAGCACCCAATAAAACGGGAGCCAGTAGACGAAATGATTTCATAATAATTCTATTTTCCTGCTAAACAGTTTAATACTTCGCTGTCTAAGCTCATGTGTTAAACAACAACACTTTAATTGCATTCTAACGTACTAACGACGAGAAAAACCATACAAAAACGTAAACAAGGCAGTGTACAGCGTGAATACTTGTTATAATACCCTTTTTTAGACGTAATCAATGGTGTTATGACACAGTCGCCGAACACAATACAATTAGAAGCTTCAACGGAAGCTGCGCATTTTGGTTTACGCTTAGATCAGGTTTTGGCTGATTTGTTCCCTGAATATTCTCGTTCTAAGTTAAAAACTTGGATTCAAGACGGGAATGTTGCAGTAAACGGTGAAGTAATCACTGTCCCACGACACAAAATGCAAATGGATGAACTCATTACTGTACAAGCCGAAATGGATGTGCAGGTAACAAGTGTAGCGCAAGACATCGCGCTAGATATTGTTTACGAAGATGAGCACATCCTCGTTATAAACAAACCTGCTGATTTAGTGGTGCATCCCGGAGCCGGAAACCCGAGTGGCACCGTGCTTAATGCATTGCTGAATCACTACCCTGAAATTGACAAAGTTCCCCGTGCAGGCATTGTCCACCGTCTTGATAAAGACACTACGGGCTTAATGGTAGTAGCAAAAACAATACCCGCACAAACGCACCTGGTTGACCAGCTGCAGCGCCGCGAAATGAGCCGTGAATATGAAGCCATTGCATTAGGTACTATGGTTGCCGGTGGTATTGTAGATGAACCTATCGGCAGGCACGCCACAAAGCGCACGCATATGGCAGTTCGCGAAATGGGTAAACCCGCAGTCACCCATTATCGCGTTATTGAAAAGTTTCGCGCTTATACACATTTGCGATTGAAGCTTGAGACCGGTCGTACGCACCAAATCCGCGTTCACATGGCGCATATAAAGCATCCGCTGTTAGGCGATCAGGTGTACGGCGGGCGTCCGCGCTTACCTAAAGGTGCGTCTGAGGAGTTTATTGCTGCGCTTCGCGGATTCCAGCGCCAGGCTTTACATGCCGCTCAGCTATCGCTATTCCACCCTGAGACCGAAGAGTGGATGACCTGGAAGGCACCGCTGCCTCAAGATATGCAAGACTTGCTGAAGGCGGTTAAGAAAGACACAGCAGACAATCCTCAAGATATGCTTTAAGCAGATGACACTATGACATTTTCAGCTGCAAATTCACCTATTACGTCATCGTTGGATTTAATTAGTCCGTCATGGTCATGCCCCGATAATGTTGTTGCTTACACAACAACCCGATTGGGGGGCGGTAGTATGGGAGATTTTGCAGGCTTGAACGTTGGAGCTCATGTGGGAGATGACCTTTTATTAGTTAAAGCCAATAGAAGCCTTATCCCACACAGTGAAAAAATCACATGGTTAGAGCAAGTACACAGTAATCGTGTGGTGTCATTGCCAAGCGCTGATACCACCGCCGATGCTGCGTACTCTTGTTCTGTCTCACACTTTTGCGCCGTAATGACTGCAGACTGTGTTCCCATCTTATTATGTGATGGGAGTGGTCAAGAAGTGGCAGCAGTACACGCGGGGTGGAAAGGGCTTGAGACCAATATTATCAGAAATGCGGTTGGGCAATTTAGCTGCGATGCCAATAAAATCATGGCTTGGATAGGTCCTGCAATAAGCGGTGCTTGCTATGAAGTGGATTCTCAATTGGCGAGTAAATTTCGTCATATAAAGGGCGCCATCGCTGATAGTCACAATGATGGAAAATACCTATTAGACCTGCCTTTAATTGCGCAAATACAGCTGCAACAAGCTGGCGTAGATACTATTACGCAAAGTAATCTGTGTACTTACTCTGATGAGCGACGCTTCTATTCACATCGAAGAGCAACGCATCAAAAGAAACGTACGACGGGGCGAATGGTCAGCGTGATAGGCCTACTTTAGATTGTTTAGGAAAAAAGGCTCAAGATTTCAGACTCATCAAATATTTGCGCTAAATCAAAATTCCTACAGTATTTTTTATATTTTTGACTAACTTTTCAATCTCATACTTGAATCGCAATTGAGCAGCCTACATAACTAGAACAGGAATAATTGTTCATTTATTAGGTTGAGATTATGAGACTAGACAGATTTACCAGTAAATTTCAGCTCGCCATATCCGATGCTCAATCACTCGCATTGGGGCGAGATCATCAATACATTGAACCTGTTCATTTAATGACTGCCATGCTCAACCAGCAAGGCGGTTCAGTACGCCCGTTGCTTGACCAAGCAAACATTAATGTCAATGCGCTCCGTTCTGCTTTAAGTCAGGCTATTGAGCGCCTACCGCGAATTGAAGGTATTGGAGGCGATGTTCAGTTAAGCAAAGACAGTGGAGTTCTGCTGAACCTTTGCGACAAAATAGCCCAGCAACGAAAAGATGAATATATAACGTCGGAAATCTTTGTCTTGGCAGCGCTTCAAGATAAAGGGCGATTAGGTGAAATTTTAAAAAGCCTAAACATCACTAAAGAAGCTATTGAAACTGCGATAGATGATATGCGTGGTGGTCAAAAGGTGACAGATCCTAACGCGGAAGACGTGCGCCAAGCCCTTGAAAAATACACCACAGATTTAACCGAGCGGGCGGAGCAAGGCAAGCTCGACCCCGTGATTGGGCGTGATGACGAAATTCGTCGAACCGTTCAAGTACTGCAGCGCAGAACCAAAAATAACCCCGTCCTTATTGGTGAACCAGGTGTGGGTAAAACGGCCATTGTTGAAGGTTTAGCACAGCGCATCATTAACGGCGAAGTACCTGAAGGTTTGAAAAACAAGCGCGTTCTTGCCCTAGATATGGGCGCGTTAGTCGCTGGTGCTAAATACCGCGGTGAGTTTGAAGAGCGTTTAAAGGCTGTTCTTAACGAGCTAGCTAAAGAAGAAGGCCGCGTCATTTTATTCGTTGACGAACTGCACACCATGGTAGGAGCAGGGAAGGGCGATGGCGCAATGGACGCTGGGAATATGCTAAAACCAGCACTGGCTCGTGGTGAACTTCACTGTGTGGGAGCAACCACGCTAGATGAATACCGTCAGTACATTGAAAAAGACGCGGCACTGGAGCGTCGTTTCCAAAAGGTATTGGTTGAGGAGCCAAGTGTAGAAGACACTATCGCTATTCTTCGTGGCTTGAAAGAGCGTTATGAGCTTCACCACTCGGTAGACATCACGGATCCTGCCATCGTTGCAGCGGCAAGTTTGTCACATCGTTATATCAGCGATCGTCAGTTACCAGATAAAGCCATTGACCTTATTGATGAAGCGGCCTCTAGTATTCGTTTACAAATAGACTCTAAACCTGAGGATATGGATCGATTAGAGCGCCGTATCATCCAGCTTAAGTTAGAAGAGCAAGCGCTTGCTAAAGAAACTGACGATGCAAGCCACAAGCGCCTTGAAATGATTGAACTTGAGCGCGAGCAAGCAGAAACAAAGTATGCAGAGCTAGAAAAAGTATGGCTAGATGAAAAAGATGCCATGCAAGGCACCCAAACCATTAAAGGGGAGCTCGAACAAGCAAAGCTTGATTTAGAAATTGCTCGCCGGGCATCTGATTTGAATCGTATGTCGGAGCTTCAGTATGGTCGTATTCCTGAGCTTGAAGCAAAGTTAGAGCAAGCGGCAGAAAACGAAACCCGTGAGACCACGCTACTTAAAAACAAAGTAACGGACATTGAAATTGCTGATGTGCTTTCTCGGTGGACAGGTATTCCGGTAGCGAGAATGCTTGAAGGCGAGCGCGAGAAGCTGCTGCGCATGGAAGATGTCCTTCATAAACGTGTAGTCGGGCAAGAAGAAGCGGTTGAGGCAGTATCAAATGCCATTCGACGTTCACGTGCGGGGCTTGCTGATCCAAACCGTCCGATTGGTTCATTCCTATTTTTAGGGCCAACTGGCGTGGGTAAAACTGAGTTGTGTAAAGCTTTGGCCGGCTTTATGTTTGATACTGAAGATGCCATGGTGCGTATCGATATGTCAGAGTTTATGGAAAAACACTCGGTGGCGCGTTTAGTGGGCGCACCTCCTGGCTATGTTGGCTATGAAGAAGGTGGTTACTTAACCGAAGCGGTTCGTCGCAAGCCTTACTCGGTCATTTTATTGGATGAGGTTGAAAAGGCACATCCTGATGTATTCAACATTCTACTTCAGGTGCTGGATGACGGCAGACTGACTGATGGGCAAGGCCGCACGGTAGACTTTAAAAATACCGTTGTGATCATGACGTCTAATTTAGGTTCAGACATCATTCAAGATAAACACAACGAAAGTCAGTATGACGATATGAAGGCGTCGGTAATGAACGTGGTAGGGCAGCATTTTAGACCTGAATTTATAAACCGCGTAGATGACATTGTGGTATTCCATCCGTTGGGTAAAGAGCAAATTAAGTCTATTGCTAAAATACAGCTTGCTTCCTTGAGAGCGCGACTAGCGGAAAAAGGTTACAAACTTACTCTTTCTGCTGCGGCCATGGATAAGTTAGCAGATGCTGGTTTCGACCCTGTGTTTGGTGCAAGGCCGCTTAAGCGAGCGATACAAGTGCAGGTGGAAAATCCACTCGCACAGCAATTGCTAGCGGGCGAGTTATTACCCGAGTCCACCATTCGAATTGATGCTGACGAAAGTGGGCTATTTGTAGTAAGTAGTTAATCAGCAAACCAAATGTTTAATTTTAAGGCACTGGAAACAGTGCCTTTTTTATTGCTTTATTATTGCCTTGGCACTGTCTTTTCCTTTAGTTTAGTCTGCTAGAGCAATTTCAGCGTGAGTGTTAGGAGTCATACATGGAAACAGCCCCAATTATTAACGCACTTAAACGCGTACTCGGGGAAAGCAACCTTGCCATTGGAAAACGCCAAACTGAGCACTATCGAAAAGGGTGGCGCTCGGGCGAAGGTGAGGCATTGGCCGTACTGTTTCCAAACACGCTCATGCAATATTGGGAAGTGCTTAAGGTTTGCGTTGAATATAACTGCATTATCATTATGCAGGCTGCGAAAACTGGGTTAACGGAAGGTTCTACACCAAGCGGGGACGACTACGATAGACCTGTGGTGGTTATTAACACCCTCGCTATGGACGAGATTCTTTTACTAAACGAGGGTAAACAAGTGTTGAGTTTTCCTGGCGCTACCTTGTTTAAACTTGAAAAAGTTTTAAAGCCCCTTGGCCGAGCGCCACATTCGGTGATTGGATCGTCCTGTTTGGGAGCGTCTATTGTGGGTGGTGTAGCTAACAACTCCGGTGGCGCTTTGGTGAAACGAGGCCCTGCTTATACGGAATTATCGTTATTTGCTCAAATAGATGAAAACGGTGAACTAAAGTTAGTTAATCACTTAGGGATAGACTTGGGTGAAACACCTGAAGAAATTATCGGTAATCTCGCTTCAGGCAACTTTTCAAAATCACTCCCAGAAACAAGTAAAAAGGCTTCAGCCAGTGACTATGAAGAAATCGTTCGAGATGTAAATGCTAGTACGCCTAGTCGCTTCAATGCCGACCCATCAAGACTATATGAAGCCAGCGGTTGCGCGGGTAAAATTGCCGTTTTTGCCGTTCGCTTAGATACATTCGAAGTACCAAAAAAAGAACAAACGTTTTATATCGGTACAAACGATGCTGGTGTACTTACCCGTATTCGCAGAGACATTCTGTCGACGTTTAATAATGTTCCTGAAGTAGGTGAATACCTGCATAGAGAAATGTTTGATATTGCAGATGTGTATGGCAAAGACACGATATTGAGTATTGAACGTTTGGGTACAGATTCACTACCTGAAATGTTTGCCCTTAAAGGGCGGGTGGACGCTGTGCTTAACAAACTGCCTTTTATGCCTCGTTACCTAAGCGACAACATTATGCAGTTTGTGAGTAAGTTTTTCCCTAACCAAATTCCTACAAGTTTGAGAGCCTACCGCGACAAGTACGAGCACCACCTTATCCTTAAAATGAGCGATGGCGGTATTGAAGAGGCAAAGGCACTTTTAGCCAAACTTTTTACTGAAGAGAAGCTAGATGGTGACTACATTACCTGTAATGAAGAGGAAGCATCTAAAGCCTTTTTACTTCGCTTCGCAGCGGCAGGTGCCGCGGTGCGTTATCAAATCCTGCATTACAAACAAGTCGGGGATATTTTAGCGTTAGATATTGCGTTGCGCCGCAATGACGAGTTTTGGGTAGAAAAGTTGCCTGAGCACATAGCCAAACATGTCGAAAAGCCACTTTATTACGGCCATTTCTTTTGCCATGTCTTCCATCAAGACTACATACTTAAAAAGGGCAGCGATGCCAAAAAAGTAAAGGCGGACATGTTGGCATTATTAGATAGTCGCGGCGCTAAATATCCTGCCGAGCATAACGTCGGGCATTTGTATGAAGCTGAGAGTACGTTACAGCAGTTTTACAGAGAGCTAGACCCTACCAATACCTTTAATCCGGGCATTGGTAAGATGGAGAAGCACAAACGCAATTGTTCGTGCTGCCTTTAGTTGTATGCGAAAGAGAGCCTTATAGGCTCTCTAATAATGCTCTAGCTTGCGGACGCCTAAAGAATGGGCGCTCTACATTTACTGCATACTCTAGCTCTTTCTTCGCTTCGTCAATTCTATTGAGTTTTGCAAGCGTGTAGCCAAGGTGGTAGCGAACGTTAGGGTCGTTAGCGTCCCTTGCGAAAGCGTCTCTAAGCATTTTAAGGCTACCCTCATAATCTCCCTGTAGCGCTTTAATATGCCCAAAAGTGTCGAGTATTTTTGATGAATTAGGCTGTAATTCGTAAGCCTGTCGCGCATAGTTCTTCGCGGTAACTAAAGACTTTTCTATATGCATGATAGCTAAGCGGTTAAAGGCTTCGGCTGGGTTCAATAGGTTGGGCTCTTCAACAAGCTCTTTGTATAGCGCTATCGACTCGTCAAACTCTTGAATAAAGAAAAGGTACTGTGCTAGAAGGTTTTTCGCCAGCAGGTTGTTTTCACTTTCGCTCACCAATTTGCGGGCAGTATTTAAAAATACATCAACGAACTGTTCGTTCAATGCGTAGTTGTAGATCGCAACAAAGGCTTGTGCAAAAGAAGCGTCGACTTCTAGCGCTTTTTCGAAAGCGTTAATCGCACTTTCATCATTACCTTTATTCGCAGCTAATCTTCCTTTTAGAAAATGGTAAACCGGGTTTTGCTGCTGGTTTGCAGGAATTGTCGCTAACAACGACTGTGCTTTATCGTTTTTCTGTAAATCTAACAGTAAGCTTGTATAGCGCAGGGTAACAAATGTGCTTGTGTTTGCTATGTCGTGTGCTCGAGCCATGGCGTTTAACGCGCTCTCGCTATCACCAATGTTTCGGGCTTGGTCGGCATAGGCAATTAATTTACCCGCGTCGTCGTTAATAAAGTTTCTTACAATGCTGAGCGTTTTTTCGGCATCGGCACGTTGATTATTAGCAAGCTGAAGGGCAGCTTTACGAAGAAGGTAGTCAGCATTGTCGAAGTCATCTTTAATTAGCAGGTCCAAATGATACAGTGCATTCTTGATGTCGCCTTGTTGCTGATACAAAGACGAAACGCGTTCCCTAGCACCGCTATTCGACGGCGTAAGAGTTAGTAAATCGAGATAGATTTGCTTTGCTTCATCTACCTTGCCTGCTTTGGTCAGGTTAAACGCTTTTAGCATCAGCGTTTCATTATGCTGCGGTGACAAAGTAAGAAGTTCTTCAATCAATTGATTAGAAGTTTCTACGTTGCCTAAGCGACTCTCTGTAGCCGCCAAATTAAATTTTGCAGGAAAAAGGGTAGGGTTCTGTGCCAGCGCTTTTTCAATATTGGTTTTAGCTTCTTCTAGCTGACCTTGTCTAATCAAGATGCCGGCTTTAAGGTTATATACTTCAGCTTCGTCGGGAAAAAGCCCACTTAGCAGGTTTGCACCTTTCAATGCATTGTCAAACTTCTGCGCCTGTAAATTCATTAATGAATAAGTGAATAGAAAACCCGCGTTATCTTTGTAGTTAGGTAAATTGTTTTCTAGGATCGAAAGCGCATCGTCCTGTTTACCTCTTGCAGCCATCAATTTGATTTTAAAAAGCTGAAGCTTATTTTCATTTGGGTACTTATATTCAAGGTTTTGCAATAAGCGTTCAGCTTTAAACGCTTTGTTTTGGCGAATAAATAAGTCACCCAGAAGAAGTGCTGAGTCAGGGTCTTCCATCAACGCATCTTGATGGCGTTCAAGCAGCGCAAGCGCCTGTTTGTCTTGCTGGGTTGCCATATAGACTTGGCTTAGCATTAATACTGCCTGCAGGTCATCAGGCTCCTGCTGCAAGTAAGCATTAAAGTCCTTTGCGGCTGTTTCCATGTTGTTGTTAAAAAAATTCGTTAAACCACTTATATACAACAACATCGGCTGTGAGGTTATCAGCTCAGGGTCAAGCTGCGCCATGAAGTCGTTAAGTTCTTTTAGCTTTGAATTATCAATAGCTTGCTGGTTGTCTCTACTTTGTAGCCAGCTGTTGAGTAATATGGCTAACGGATCGTTAGGTGTATCTTCAATAATTTCATCAACGAAAAGCTTTGCGGTATCGTAGTCTTTTGCTTCTAAGTACAAATCTACAAGGTTACGTAGCGCAATAGGGTCGTCTCGGTTAAACGTTAGGGCTTTTTGTAAATGTGCAGTTGCCGCGTCAGTATCTCCCTGTCGGTAAGCAAGCTGGCCCTTAAGTCGCCATGTAATTGCATTTTCTGGTTCTAACGACATGGCTTTATCGATAAGAGAATTCGCTTTAGTTAAGTCTTCATTTTGAAGGGCAATAGAGGCTAAGCCGTTTATAGCTGGCACGAAGTTAGGTGTGCGTGAGACTATAGTGTTGTAGTCGCGTAAGGCACACTGCTCGTCTTCCAATCTAATACATGCTGTTGCACGAATCATAAGCCATTCGAGCTCAGCATCACCCGATAGCTTGTTTAAATCGGCAAAATCGACAATCTCTTTATATCTGTTCAAGAACAGCCAAGTGTTGCCAAGCGGCTCTGCCAGAAGGTTAATATCGGCACCCATCTCTAGCGCTTCTACAAACTCCATTTCGGCCGCGGTTAGGTAGCCGTTTATAAGCAGTATTTCGCCCATCAGTATTTTTGCGGCTAGATTTTCAGGGTCTTTCTGTAAGCTGTTTTTAAGGTGGATATAGGCTTCGTCGTATTCGTTTTGATTAAACGCGGTGAGTGCTTTTTCGTAATCTTCTGATGTAGTAGCAAAACTGTTGAAAGTAATTAACGATGAGGCAACTGCAGAGATAATAGCGCGCTGTACAACACGCTTTTTATTATTAAAAAAATCCATATAAACCTTCGAAACTTAGCCTAGCCACTGGCTTAAAAATAGCATAAAAAAAGGTGGCCTAAGCCACCTTCTAAAGATACGTGTTTTCTATGCGTTTTTAAACCATTAAACGCGACGCTTACGTCTATAAAGAACAAGACCCAAACCTAAGCTCATCAGTGCAAGTGCACCTGGTTCGCTAACTTGTGTCGGTGGTTGAGTGTTTTTTTCTTCTAAGCCAACGGTAAGTGAGGAAAGTTTAAAACCTACGTTATTGATAGAACCGCTTGCGCTCTGGTCGAATATGGTATTGTAGGCGCCAACAAGCCAATACTTAGCGGCGGTGAGATTCTTTGCGAATGAAGATTCGTAATAGTTTTCAGAATTTTTTGTTTTGCTAATGTCGAAATGGCCAAGTGCGCCAGCAATTACACTGTCATTTACATCTGACCACGTAAAGTTACTAGTGCCGGTAAATAAAGCGTTAGCTTTGTCATAGTCGAGGCCTGCAACAGTTACATCGTTTCTCTCGCCGTAATCGTAGTAATTTGCAGAGAAAGTTCCGCCTGTTAAGACGACTTCTTGATCAAATGAAAGTAGGAGCATGTCAAAGTCCCTATCTCCCCCATCCCACACATTATCTATTGAATGACTATCTTTATAAGTGTTGCCTTGGTAGTAAGCTTTATCGGCATTTCTGATTCCCAAACCGTATGCCTCAGAACCAGATATACACTTTTTGTACTGGTTTTTTAAACAATTAACATAACCAGTCATCGAAGCACTTTTCACGGAGATATCTTCTGCACCCTCATGCCATTCTTTGGTGGTGTTATTGTACCAAGCTGTGTGACTACCAGTATCGCTCCATGCAGAAACTGAGACCTTTACGTTAATGCCGTCGATTAAAATACCTTGAGAAGCGTCTGTACTCTTAAAGATATTAGTAGTAGCGGTATCACCAATACCGTCAACAAGCGTGTAAGTGGCTTCTTCTAACGCTCTATCGCTAGCATATATGCTTGCACTTATCGGCAGGAATAAAAGGGAGATACTTAAAAACTTCTTCAAATTCATTTTTGGACCACAAATACTATGAAAATAATTTCTCATATTAAGCATTTGGCGTGCCATTTTTATACGTTTGAAATTTAAAGGTTTTTTCGAGTTGCGGTTGGTGTTAGTAAAAAAACCTGACAGGTTGTACCACCTGTCAGTGATCTAAAGTCTAATTTTGTTAAACAAGTTTTTTGCGGCGCCACATGACGAAGAGTGAGCAGGCCATGAGTAGGCCGATAGTTCCAGGTTCAGACACTTCGGTAGTATCTGGTGTACCCGCTGTTTCTGAAATAGAGAAACCGATATTGGCAAGTTTAAACGCGTCGTTACCTATTCTTCCGTCTGTTTCACCAAATACAGTGTTGTACGCTCCCACCAACCAATATTGGGCCGACTCAGTGAACGTAAAGTCTGCGCGGTGATCTAAATATTCACAACTTTCGATGTCAAACGATGCTGACGTTAGGGCATCTTCAACTATATCACTCCACGTGTTAACGCCAGAAGTTAATTTCGCCGTATTGCCAAGCGCTGCTACAGACACCTGACTATCGCTGCTGCTGTGTAGCCAAGAAAAGCTAGCGCCGGTAAGCGTTACCGCAGAATCAAAAGACAGCAACACAAAATCATAATCCCGTTCTACGTTTGTGAATCTGTAGTAGTCCGAGTTATCGCTACCGCTGGAAAAGTAGTTTAGGTTATCAATGGCGTGGTCTGCACTGCCACGGTAATTTGATTCATCATTATTAGTAACACCATAAGCCCATTTATCAGATATTTTCTCTAGCTTCGCGCCGAATACGGTTTCTCCAGTAATTCCCTGCGTATCAGAAAAGGCAGACATGTTTATATTTAGCCCGTCTATTTGAACGGTGGAATCATTTGTCGGGGTGTTCTGGGTTACTTTGTTATCTACCAAGTCATAATTGTATTCACCTAACGGTGAATTGCATACTTTGCTTTGTTCTGATGTTTGACTTGACGAACCGCAATGTGAATAACTCTGTTTGGTATAATAGTAGGTGGCATATGCTGAATTAGCACTTAACGTGGATAGCAAAGCCGTGGAGACTAGTAATACAGACTTCAAAGAAAAGTGTTTTGGAAGTAATAGCATAATTGCTTTCCTATAAAAGAAGCGCTTTTCGCTTCTAGTACATACTAAGATAGCGTTGCACCTTTCTATTGGCGCACACTTAGTAGGTACCTAATTTCAACATGGACTTGTATGATATATGAACGGTGACCTATTTAAGGTATGTTGCCGTATACCTAGTTATTAGACTCAGTTGGAGGGATACGTTAGGCAACTTAGGTTTCTAGGGGCAGCTGCTAGTAATGTCGGCGATAGAATAGCGACTATTATTTGCTTTATCGAAATAGGGTAAAAATATGCAGGTAAAGACACTGTATTTTTACTTTGCTATGCGTTCCTAGATATCTATGAAATAATTAACGCAATTGTATATGTAGAAGTATGAGGACATATGTCTGATCAAAAACGTAAAGGGATATACTTACTTCCCAACTTATTAACAACAGCAGGGTTGTTTTCTGGTTTCTTTGCTGTGGTTTCATCAATGAACGGAAGATTCGAGGCCGCCGCAGTAGCTATCTTCGTCGCTATGATCTTTGATGGTTTAGATGGGCGTGTGGCAAGAATGACAAATACACAAAGTGACTTCGGTGCTGAATTTGATTCTATGGCCGATATGGTTTCTTTTGGCGTAGCGCCTGCACTTGTTGCTTATAACTGGGGGTTGACTGAACTTGGCAAGTTAGGCTGGTTAGCAGCCTTTATATATGTAGCAGGTGCAGCACTTCGCTTGGCCCGTTTTAATACACAAGTGGGTATTGCAGATAAGCGCTTCTTCCAAGGGCTTGCAAGTCCGGCTGCTGCGGCAGTTGTGTCTGGTCTTGTATGGGTAGGTGTTGAGTATGATGCAGTAGGTACTGACTATGGTTTTATAGTTGCTGCAGTAACTGGCTTAGCTGGCTTACTTATGGTGAGCAACTTTAAGTACAATTCTTTTAAAGAAGTAAACTGGCATGGCAAGGTGCCATTCGTTGGCCTGCTGTTAGTGCTTCTGATATTTGTTGTTGTAGCAACAGAACCAGCTTTGGTGTTGTTCCTTGTGTTTGCACTATATGCGTTAGCTGGACCTATTAATACTTTCCGTACCGTTGAGAAAGTAACGTTAGACGACGTAGTGGGCGATCATGAAGAAGATGCGGATTTCAATGCCGATAAAAAGAAAAGCAATGAAAGTGCAGACAGTAAGCAAGAATGATTACGTAGCAATCAATAATCAGATGTCTTTGCTCGTATTAAAGAGAATATGCCTTTTTGAGCTGATAAAATAAGGATATTCAGGCTTAAATGCATGTTTAATGTGCTAATAGATTAAAAAGCGACCGAACGGTCGCTTTTTTTGTGTTTATTCTAAAAAGGGTGTTGACGATGTGTCAGGAATGCGTAAAATGCGCGCCTCCTCAACAGGGAACAGCAAAACGCTAACAACTGATGAGGATGTCAAAAACTAAGTTTAAAAATAAATAAACAAAAGTTGTTGACAAAAAAAAGATGCGCTGTAAGATACGCATCCGCTTCGGGAGAGGCAGCTAGCAAAAGCTAGTAAC
>NZ_JAZETN010000010.1:0-156131 GCF_036864475.1 Alteromonas sp. S005
CACTCGTGCGGTTTTTTGTTTTATATCTGGCGTGAATCTATTATGCGCTGTTAGGAAGTCTGTAACGCATGGGCAATGGCTTTTGGCTTAACGCTTGCTCTGGCATGCTCTGCCACGCGTTTTCAGGTAGTGCAGGTACTTCTGCTTTGTATTGAGAAATAGTAAAATATCCCATCGCAACACGTAAGCGCTTAAGCGCTTTACACTCATTTACTTCTTGGTCGATAACGAATATACCCCACTGGCGCATTGCTATACCTAACTTATCACTACTTGTAAGGCGAATCACCGGCGCCGCCAACACCATGCCAACCAATACAGGTAGCAGCCACATAAACAGCGATGGTGTGAAGTAAAAGGTAGTTACACCCCACGCTACGGCTAAACAACTCATAATTTGCGTGTGTTTGATTGCGACAGTCCAAGGTACTTTGCGACCTTCACGCTCTTGCGCTTCCCATTTTACTGAGTGGCCTATAAGAACACTTATCACGAAATAGCTGTGGTAGAACATCATCAGCGGCGCAATAAGCACGGCCATAGCCAATTCAATTACTGCCCCTTTGAGTAAAGACCACGCGCCACCAAATTCGCCACGACGTTTTATTAAAGCTAAGGTAATACCTAGAAGTTTAGGCAAGAATAGTAAGGCCGCCGTACCCCACATGGTTACCATCATCATGTCTTGGCGGGCTACCTGCCAGCTCGGGAAAAGCTGATATTCAGACACAAAGAACTCGGGAACCGACGTAGCGCGTATTAGCGCATCTGCCGTCCCAAGCGCCAACATGCAAAATAGTATTAATGAAGATATGTACGCAAATGCACCAAATAAGAAGTGCAGACGGTTCGCCAATTTAAGACCTTTCACGTTTAAAAGCCCTAAGTGCTGTATGTTGCCCTGTACCCAGCGGCGGTCGCGAATAGCGTAGTCGACGATGTTGCTAGGCACTTCTTCATAACTACCTGTTGTATCGGTAAGTAAGTAAGCCTGCCAACCGGCACGGCGCAGCAGCGCAGCCTCTACAAAGTCGTGACTTAGTATTTCGCCACCGAAAGGCGCACGCCCTTCGAGGGTGGGTAGACCGCAATGCTGCATAAAAGGAGCAATCCGAATAATGGCGTTATGCCCCCAGTAGTTTGCACTGTCTGTTTGCCAAAACGATAGACCTGTCGCCAACATTGGGCTGTAAAGGTGAGCAGCAAACTGCACAAAACGACCAAAGAAGGTGTTTTGACGTACTGGCATAGGAATAGTCTGGACTAAGGCCGTATCGGGGTTTTGCTCAATACGACGGGCCAAGTCCTGCATGCGCTCTCCAGTCATTACGCTGTCGGCATCTAACACAATCATCGACTCGTAATTAGCGCCCCAGCGTTCGCAAAACTCTTTAAGGTTACCCACTTTTCTATGCAGATTCTGTTCGCGACGACGGTAAAACACTTGGTTAGAGAAGGCACCTAAACGTTTCTTTAATCGGGTAAAGGCACGTAGCTCAGCGTCCGCTTTTTCCATATCTCGGGTGTCGCTTAGCATGAAAAAGTCGAATTTAGAACTGTTGTCACTTTCCATTAACTCGCGAATACAGGCTTCGAAGCCCACCATAATGCGGCGGGTATCTTCGTTATAAACCGGCATTACTACAGCGTGCTTTTGCTTTATTGGTGACGAAGCGTCAGGCTTTACTTGGTTACTTCTTAAACTCAATGGGTCTATATTAAAAAGCTGCAAAAAGAAACCAATGATTCCGGTCCAAAATGCCATGCACAGCCAAGCGAATAGGGTTAATCCTAAACCTAACTGCGCAATTTCTAAGTTTGTAAGGCCATTCGGTAAAAATATCTCGTACAAGCTCCAACCGGCCAATGCCGTGCTTGGAATTACTAGCATTGCCATGATAAACAAACGCATATGCTCTCCTTTTAAGATGAAGTGTGAAGCACGTGCTGTGCTGTCACGTTTAACCTGAGGCACGGCTTTAGCCTCGTTCGATACTAATGTGAGAGTGCGATTATTTTGGCTGGTAGACATAATTCCAAACCTCGCTAACGCGCTCACCGTCTTTTTCAATGTAAGCGCGCATATCTACCGTTTGATTTTCTTTCGGCTTCACAAAAAAGGACGCACGCCACTCTTGGCCATCGGCTACCGGGTAAAGGCGCTGTTGCGAAATCGTGCCGTTAGTACCCTGCACCACCAGCTTCATGGTCTCGTTGTCAAAAGAAATGTCAGAAGGTGCACTGAAGTCCACATTGAACTGGCGGGTAGTGTTCAAGCTATCGTCTTTAAATTCATCGCCAGGTAGCACGGCCTTTCCCTGACGGGTACGTACAACTGAAGCCAGTTCACTGACAAAAGGATTCTGTTCTACGGTTTTAAGTTCATAAGCGAAATACAGAGATTCACCCGATTTAAACTGCTTCTCAGGCGTCCAAAAGGCCACTATATTATCGTGAATTTCAGATTTAGTAGGGATTTCAACAACTTCTAAACGGCCCTTTTCAAACCCGGCTTCTGGAGTAACCCAAAGTCCTGGACGTATATGATAGTTGGCCTCTGCATCGAGGTAATTATCCCACTCGCCGTCGCGCTGAAGCATGCCAAAACCCTTGGGGTTAGCATCGCTCAGTGACGTTACCTGCAGACGTGCTGGGTTAGTCAGTGGACGCCAAATCTCTTCATCAGCGTGAGTTACCATTAACACACCATCGCTGTCGTGCACTTCTGGGCGATAATCGTCATGACGCTTTTCTGTATTCTCGCCATACAAAAACATACTGGTAAATGGCGCAATACCAAGCTTACTCACATCGTCTCGCGCAAATAACCAGCTTTCCACTTTTACACTGGTATCAATATCAGGCTGGATAACAAACTTATAAGCGCCAGCTACCGAAGGACTTTCAAGGCGGGCATAAATAGTAATTGGCTTGCCTTCACCAGGCTCGATAACCCAAAACTCTGTAAAGTGAGGGAATTCTTCGCCTTTTGCTAAAGCGGTATCAATTGCCAAGCCACGTGCAGAAATACCATAGACTTGATTTTTACCTACCAAACGAAAATATGAAGCACCTAGGAAAACGGCAAATTCATCTTTGTACTCGTCGGTTTTTATAGGGTAGTGAACACGAAAGCCTGCAAACCCCGACTTTTCATCTGTCATGCCTGCTAAACCTGCTGCAGAACCATCGTAATTAAACATGTCACTATCAAATGCTAAGCGCTCAGGTTTATTGTTTTCACCGATAGTGTGAACAGTGACCGGATATTCGTATAGAAAACCCGGGTGAAAGAACTGAAGTTCGTAGTCGTTTTCACCGTGCCAAAGACTTTGCTCAGGCTTAAAACGAATAGAACGATAGGTGGTGTAATCAATTTCTTTTAACTCGCTGTTTAATCCATGATCGTCTTGTTCATAGCTTTCTGTTGCTGATTTGCGAGCGGCATCAATAATAGATTGAAGAACGGGTGATGCTTTTTGAGGCTGATTGTTGTCATTGACCTCGACAGCGCCCGCTTGGTGAAATGCAAATAGGGCAATCACGCTGGTCATCGCTAAAAGAACGCGCGACAGCTTTCGTTGCTGGAACGCATTAGTTTGTAAATTTTTTCCGAAAATTGAAACTGGCTTAGCCATTCGTCCTCTCCTTATGAAAACAATGGTTATCCAGATGGTCGTCAATCTCTTAGCTTTATCGCTCAGCTATACATAGCGAGCAACAGATTATCTGCTGCTTTAAAACGATGATGAGAAAAAGTATTCATTGAAACCATTCAAGAAAGGCGCTCTATTCCTTTCCTTATTCACTGGTATCGCAAAAAAGTCGAATTCCGTGCCTGTTGGCAAAAGTGACTGCTGGATAACACACAAGTACTTGAGCAAAAGCTGTTCCAATACTAAAAACACGGACGCATTAATTAAATTTACATTTATTTACAACAACTTAAAAACATCGATATTGAAGGTGGCAGACAATTTCGTTGTTGTAAATTTGTCCGATGAGCTAGCCAAAAGGTTAACTGTTGTTTTTTAGAGACAGTTCTCCATGCCAAAATGTTCACTTTATGAACTCCCCCCAGATGTTATCGGCTTCGGCATTTGTACAGACTCTCTTTTCACTTTTATTTTATCTTTATTTATTAGATAGATAGCGGCTTATCCTTTGTTTTTCAGCTGAACTTTTTTCGAAGTTGGCAGACGCTTTGCACTTCATCACTTTGATAAATACATCGGACACGATTTCTGAAAAGAAATAATTGAGATGACATGAAGACGTTTTTAACTTTGTGCTCATCAATTAAGTAGGCCCCTGCAGAGCGACGTATAAGGGCAGCGCGATGCAGAAGCGCTGACTCCCAACACGCTTTGCAAACACATTTAACGTTTGCGCTGCAGACAGTGGGCTACTGAACATACTAAGGAGTTATCACATGCGTAAATCAATCACACTTATTGCAGCGGCACTTACTGCGGCATCAATTCCTCTTACAGCAATGGCCGACAAGCCAGACTGGCGTTACGTAGAAGGTGGTTACACCAAAATGGACTTTGACGACAACGAGTCTTTCGAGCCAGACGGCCTAACCGTTAATGGTAAGTACCTTTTAAACAGCAACTGGTACTTAAACGGCGAGTACAGCTTCTTTGAAGAGGGTAACTTCGATTTTGATATGCTTACTTTGGGTGCAGGTTACCGCTTACCTGTTAACGCCACGACAGACGCCTACTTCGGTGCCAACCTAGAGCGTATTGATGGTGACGTAGATGACGAGACTGGTTACAGCATTAATGCAGGTCTTCGCTCAATGATTACAGAGCAAGTAGAGCTTGCTGGTGAAGTAGGCTATTACGATGTAGACGACGGTGAGGCCACATTTAAAGTGGGCGCTAACTACTACATAACGCCACAGTGGGCTGTTGGCGCAAACTACAAAATCATTGATGATTTAGACATTATGCAGGTAACTGCACGCTACGCGTTTTAAGCCTTCCTCTCCTCAGGTAGGTAGCCGGGTTGCTCGACCCGGCTTTTTTGTGCCTGTATTTCAAGAAGATAGCTATTCTTTCGCTTCGTTTTCTATTCGGCTGTGTCGCTGGGCTCAATATCTTCTTTTCTTTTTATATCCACACTTTCGTGAAGCTCTGAGTATACTAGTACTGCCTCGCCAGACTTTAACCTGTCTAGCACCTGCTGAACTTTTACCTCCAGCTCAACTTCCTCAGCGCCATAGTCGGTGCCTTCGCGTAATACAAAAGACTCAGCCAAGCTATAAAGCGTATCGGCTTCTAACGCGTCGATGGGAATTATCATTCACACTCCTTGAAAAACGATTTATAAAACTTAAATCACACCAACATTAACGCGGTATTAGCGACTAACATAACCACAGGTTGAGTTTACCGGTAAGGCTTCGCTAACAAAGCGTTTGACGCGCTCGTGCAGCCAAACCTTCGGGTTTAACACAGAGCCTTGCATGAAGCCGACATGACCGCCGCGTTCACTCAACTCCACGGTGACGTTACGCGCAAGCTCTTCTTCTTTCGGCACAATTAAGTGGTTCATAAAGGGGTCATCAATGCTATGCAATACTAATGTTGGGCAGTGGATAGCGCTTAAAAAGTGATACGCGCTACACTTTTCATAATAGTCTTGCGCATCTGCAAAACCGTGCAGCGGAGCCGTGATCTTTTCGTCAAATTGAGTAAAGCTCGTGATCCCTTCTACATCACTTTTTGTTAGCTGAATAAGCTTGCGATAATCAATGTATTCCATCTTCTTACGCAAAGTGTCTTTCATGCTAGTAAGTAAATACTTTTGATATACCCGCGAAAAACCCTGGTTAATTGACTTAGCACACTCAGATAGTTTAAGTGGAGAAGAGATGGCAACAGCAGCCTTTAGCCACTTTTGTGCTGGATTTTCACCTAACAGCTTCAACAGCATATTGCCACCAAGCGAAAAGCCAATCGCTACTTTGGGAATACGAGGAAATTTATCGTGCAGCCACTCTAAGAAAAAGCTGGGGTCTTCTGTTTCGCCACTGTGATAGGCCCGCGCTTTTAGATTGGGCACACCGCTACAGCCGCGATAATGCATCATTACCACCTGCCAACCATTCACAGACAGTTGGGCCATCATATCATTCGCATAGTGTGATTTAATGCTGCCTTCCAATCCGTGAAACATCACCACTATTCCTGATGTCTCTTGTGGTTTGGGGCCCCATGCTACGTCAACAAAGTCGTCATCCGGTAAGGTTAAACGCTCCATGTTATAAGAAAGGGGTAAGCGCTTTTGAATAAAACGCGGCCATATGGTTTGCACATGTCGGTTCTTTGCCCATCCTGGTACTTTAAAGCTACTTTTTATTATCTTTCCATGCGATAGCGCTGATTTGCTCATTGTATTTTCTTATTGTGTTTTTACGATAATTGATTAACCACAAGGCTCACTAGCTGGCGCGCCTCGTTGTTGTCGCGTAACTCGTATGCATTAATGAACGCAGCGATAGACGCGTTAAATATATTCGCTGGCGAGGCCTGCTGACCCAAGTGCGTAACCGCCTGCTCATTAAAAGACGCAACGATGTCTTGCTGCTGTTGCCTTTCAAGCTCTAATTCTTGCGCTTTAAGTGCATCGTAGGTTGTTTGCTCACCACCTTTCTCTAGGCTTGCTGCTTTACGCTTCTCGCGATGCTGCTTTAACTTTTCGTCAGTGCTCGCTGATGCCGCCATAACCGACTTAAGCTGGGGCAAATTTATAATGACATTATTCTCTAAACACCAGCAAATCAGCAAGAGAACGTTTACATTCACCTTGTGGTTGTCTTGAAGTAAAAGCGCGAGCGGTGCCATATCGCCTTTCGTATAGCGAGATACGCTGTACTCCCAAAAGTCGCTGCTATTAATATTGGGCACTGACATTGTCATACTCTTCTCGTTTTTGCTCTATCTGCTCTTGGGCATCTAGCCATGCCATCTCTTCTTCTTCAAGCTGTTGCTTTAGCTGAGTTTGCTTGTCGAGCAAGCCCATGAGTTCTGCTTTTTTGTCATCGCTGTAAAGCGAGGTATCGGCGAGTGACGCTTCTACCTCAGCCAAAGCGGTACCGCATTTCTCCATGGCTTTTTCGTGCTTTTCGATGGCTTTTTTAAGTGGCGCTACGCTTTGCCTGAACTCTGCTTCGCGGCGCTTTTCTTCTTTACGATCTAACTTGCGTTCTGGCTTACTGTGCGCCTCTGTCTCTTGCTGCGCGCCGTCTTTAGCGTCGCTGTTGGCACTTTTAGCCTCGCTGTTGGCCTTGGCTTTTTCTGCCGCCTGCTGTTTTAAAATCCAGTCCCGATAGTCATCCAAATCGCCTTTAAAGGGCTCAACTTCACCGCTGTCTACCAAATAGAAATCTTCACAAACCGAGGAAAGTAAGAAGCGGTCGTGCGATACCAGCACCATAGCCCCTTCAAAACCTTGAAGCGCAATGTTTAGCGCATGGCGCATTTCTAAATCTAGATGGTTGGTAGGCTCATCCAGCAGCAATAAGTTAGGTTTTTGATAAACAATTAGTGCCAACACCAAGCGCGCCTTTTCGCCACCTGACATCGGTGCCACCGGCGCCAATGCTTCATCGCCGTTAAAACCAAAACCGCCCAGATAATCGCGAAGCTGCTGTTCAGTAGCTTTTTCATCAATGCGTTGCAAATGTAAAAGGGGAGTGGCGTTAGCGTCTAGTGTTTCTAACTGGTGCTGCGCAAAATAGCCAATTTTAAGACCTTTAGCGGTATTAAAAATACCTTGCTTGGGCGCATGAACGCCCGCTAACAGCTTAATTAACGTTGACTTACCTTGGCCATTTCTGCCTAAAAGACCTATTCGGCTACCGGGTACTAAGTTCAGTTTTACCTGTTGAAGAACGATATGGTCATCGTACCCCAGCTGTATTTTTTCCATTTGAACCAGCGGGTTAGGAAGCGCTGTTGGCGGCGCGAAGGAAAAGCTAAACGGGCTAGCCATATGGGCTGGCATTAAGGTTTCCATTTTCTCTAGCTGCTTAATACGGCTTTGCGCTTGCTTTGCTTTACTAGCCTTGGCTTTAAACCGCGTAATAAACGAGTTTAGATGGGCTACCTTTTGTTGCTGCTTTTCATACTCAATGTTTTGTAAGCGTATACGCTCGGCACGCTGGGTTTCGTAAGAGGAATAATTACCTGTGTAAGTAACAAGCTTTTGTTGCTCAACACTGATAATTTGCGCCACCGTATTATCGATAAAGGCTTTATCGTGAGAAATAAGTAATAAGGTGCCTGCATAGCGCTGGAGCCATTTCTCTAACCAAATCACGGCGTCTAAATCCAAGTGGTTAGTGGGCTCATCAAGCAGCAATAAATCTGATGGACAAAGTAGTGCTTGTGCAAGGTTCAAGCGCATGCGCCAACCACCAGAAAAGTCACTCACCGGTGCGCTTAGCTGCACATTAGTGAATCCGAGGCCAGAAAGTATAGTCGCTGCACGTGATTCTACATCGTAGGCCCCAGCCTGCTCTAGTTGTCCATGAATTTGGCCTATTTTCACACCGTCGCCGCTTTTTTCAGCGGCGTCCAGCTTAGCCTGTAAATCACGTAAATGTTTGTCACCGTCTATCACGTAATCTATCGCAGTTCGATCGGTTGCTGGCGTTTCCTGAGCCACGCTCACAATTCGCCAATCACTTGGTACGCTGCAATCTCCGGCATCGACGCTTAGTTCACTGCGCAGCAGTGCAAACAGCGTGGACTTTCCGCAGCCATTGCTGCCTATAAGCGCCACTTTGTGGCCTGGAAAAACCTGTGCCGACGCCTCTTCCAGCAGCATTTTGCGGCCGCGAAGTAGCGATACATTTGAAAGCTTAATCATGACTAACCTGTGATAGAACAATCTAGGGCGCGTATAGTATCAAAAACTTAAGGTAAAAGCTGATCAACACATGCTATTTCGAGGTATAATACTGGCGAAATTCCCCAAAGGTGTATGTATGTCAAAACGTGTAAAACGTCGCTTTGTAGCAGGGGCTACGTGCCCAAAATGCCAAGAGTTAGATACTATTTCGTTATATTATGAAAATAACGTGGAAAAGCTGGAATGCGTCGCATGTGGGTACAACGAAGCGCAAACTGACGAAAAGGTCAGTGCCGCTACTCGCTCTAACGAAAACGTGATTGGTATTTTCAAACCTCACTAGCATTCCTACTCACTGTTAAGAAAATCTTACCATCAGGCCTGTGTAACACCTTATCATACTGTACTCAGGCTTTTTAAAACCTCCTCTGGATACCGCGCTAGTCTTGGCTAACGCCCTTACCGAGGAAAAACGCTCTCCAAGGCATGTTTTTTGTATTCCTCTTCCTAAGGAGTGAAATATGAAACACGCTAAAAAACGATTTTGCTATGTAGTAGCAGGGCTATTGCTCATGCTCATCGCATTTAGGTTGTACCTTCCTTATGCGGCAGCCACATATATTAACAACACACTAAGCCAATCGGACCAATACAATGGTCGTGTGGGTGATGTTGATTTAATGCTGTGGCGAGGTGCCTACAGCTTAGAATATGTGTTGCTGTATAAAGCGAATGGACAAATAGATAAACCGTTGTTTAAGGCTGACTATGTGGAATTTACACTATCGTGGTCACAGCTTTTTAAAGGTGCGGCCGTTGGCAGGGTGGTGGTAAATTCTCCCGAAATTAACTTTGTAGACGGAAACACGGAAGAAAAGAGTCAGTCGGGTAAGAACGAAAATTGGCTGTCTATTGCCGACCAATTGTTTCCTCTGCGCATAGATAAACTCACCATTAACGAAGGGAAAATTGCCTTTCACAACCCTGATACTTCTCCGGCTATCGATATTGCGCTGCACGACATTCACCTTGAAGTGAATAATTTGGTTAACAGCGACGATTTATCAGACACCCGCGTGGCTACAGCTACAGCGAAGGGCCAGACGGCAGAGCAAGGTACTATTTCATTAAACGCCAAGCTTAATCCAGCAACCAAAGCTCCTACCTTTGATTTAGACATTCAAGCTGACAACGTTGGTCTGGTGAATTTTAAAAACCTGCTTGATACCTATGCACCTTTTGACTTAGAAGCCGGAACGCTTACGCTTGCTGCCGAGGTCGCGTCTAACGAAGGGCAGGTAAAAGGCTATATAAAACCTATTTTGCATAACGTTGAAGTATTTTCTTGGAAAGGCGACATTGAACGTGACGGAGACGGTTTTATTGAAGGCAGTATTGAAGCGATTTCTGCTTTTGTCACCGAACTATTTGAAAATCAGAGCGAGGACCAAATCGCCACACGTATTCCTATTGAGGGCGATTTATCTAGCCCAGAAACTCAGACTTGGGAGGCATTTACGGCGATATTAAAGAACGCATTTATCAAAGCGTTTCAAGGCGATGTGGAGGAAAGTGTAGAGCTTGACCGGTTGGAGTTAGACAGACTAGAAAATCCTGAAAGGTCTAATTAAAAACGCTGAGGGCTTATATATCGCTAAGGGCCCGTTCAACCGCTGAGGGCTTATTTAACCGCTGAGGGCTGTTTAATCGCTGAGGGCTTATTTACCCGCTGAGGGCTCTGCATGAGCCCTAGCCGTTATAGCTGCCGTTATAAGGTACTTATATGGTACAGCTATCACCACAATCGTTGGCACCGTCGCGCATGCCTTCAATTTCTTGGCTTTCTTGCTTGTCTTTTTCAGCCTGCTTTTCGGCTACTGACTGCTCAACTGAGTCAAAATCGATGCTGTCAAAGGCATCCATATCAAAATCACTCATAATTTTCTCTCTTAAATAGTAAAAAGGCTTCTCTAACTGAGGCCTTTGTATCGGGGCGCAAGTGTAATCCAATTAAATCGTCAGGATAAATGCAGTCTTAGCCTAACTCATAACAAGATAAACTAGTGTTTAACCCGAAGCTTATGCAGCTTAGTTTTATAAACCTTTGATTTTACTTATTTGTCGACTTCCTATGAGGCACCCCATTCAAACCTAAGTGGTGCCGATGCCATTTAAGAATAGCTACAATTAATAGTGCGGAGGCGGGGTTTCTTCTGATTGCTTAGCAATATTAGACGGTTCTATGCTTTTAACACGGTCTATTACGTGACTTACTTTAAATGCTAAATCATCGAGCTGTTTTTGTTGTGAAGCCAGCGCTTCATTAAGTGCCTCGATAGTGTGTTCTTGAAAGGCTACTTTCATCTGTAACTCTTCAATATAGCTATTGGCGCTATCTATTTGCTGTTCTAACTGCTCAGCGCTTTTGTCTGTCATGTAAATTCTCTATCTCTCTCGTTGCCATTCTTCGGCAAGGCCACTGCTGCTTATAGACAATATATTACCATTGGGAAGGAAGCCGACGCCATAAACAACTGCGGTTGGCGGTGAAATAGACTCTCTTGATGCAACTTGAATTGACTGGATTTGTTCACCGTTTTGCAAATTCCAAAGATATACCTTCCTAGCTGGAGATCCTGTCAGTAAATACTGACCATCTTTTGAAAACTCGACATCTGTGAAGATTTTTTGTCTTGATGCAAACTTGAGTGAAGTAACGGGCTGCCCGGTTTGTGCATCCCATACTTGCGACTTACTTTGACTGTCGGCAGTAAAGGCGAATCGCCCTTCATCATCTAGCGCAACTTTTGTCACTCGGGTAGGGTGCGTGAAGGTGTGGATGATCTGCCCAGTGTCTGTACTCCACAAATAGGCAATATAGTCATTGCCACCTGTAAGGGCAAACTTGCCATTAGGTGAGATATCAATGGAATTAACTTTTTCCTGATGCCCAAAAAATTCCAGACGACGAGAGGTACGCGGCTCAAAATACATCACCTTACCATTTGAACGAGCGACGAGTATGCCATTACCATTATTGGTGACTACCACATCGCGAATAGAGGACTCGTCTATACGCCAAAACCCTTCTGGCTCACCGGTTTCCAAACTCCACAAGGCAAACGCTTCACGGTCGGCAGTGACCACATAGCGCTTATCTGCACTAATGTGTACTGACATCACTAAGTTGTTACCTTCCCCTTGATGACTCCAATGATAGAGGGGCTCGCTCTGCCCAATTCGCCATACATTGACACCATTATTTACGCCAGATACCACCGCTAACGTACCGTCGGTGGATATATCTGCCGCGTATGCGCCTTCTTCTACATGACGCCACTGCTGTATTGGCGTAGTATCAGGGACAGAGCATCCCATGGAATTGCCAATAAGTAAGGTGAGTAACACTATTCTATGGAACATTTGAGGCCTAAACATAATCAAATGGGTTTCGCTTTGTAAACGCTAGGTTTAACATAGCATGGATCACGCATCTTTAACTATCGTGCAAACTGCCTTAGATGCAGCAGTATAGACATAGACGCATGATGATAATAATTAATGGAGACGTTTTTATGCAGAAGTCGCTCGTTGCCTTATCTACTATCGCTGCGCTAGGCCTTTTCGCTTGCCAGCCAAACACATCTGATGAGGCCGCTTCTACAAGCGCTGATAGTGCAAAAACAACTGCTGTTGCAGCAGAAGAAATGACAGATACACAAAAGCAAGCTTACGCCATGGGCGCAAGCATGGGTTTGTTTGTTAGCAACCGTGCCGAACAACAAGAGCAGCTTGGTTTAACCCTAGACCAAGATGCGCTACAACAGGGCTTTAAAGACGGCCTAAACGACACCCTTAAGTTCACGCCAGAGCAAATTCAGCAAATCGCTCAACAGGGCGAAGAAGTATTACGTGCTAAACAGCAAGAAATGGCTGAACAAGCTGCTGAGAAAAACATTGAAGCAGGTCTTGCTTACCTAGAAGAAAACGGTAAGAAAGAAGGCGTGACGACAACAGAGTCTGGTCTTCAATACGAAGTACTTGAAGAAGGCGAAGGCGCAAGCCCAGAAGCAACAGACATGGTAAAAGTTCACTACCGTGGTACCTTGCTTGATGGTACAGAGTTCGACTCTTCTTATAAGCGCGGCGAGCCAGCTGAATTTCCTCTTAATCGCGTAATCGCGGGTTGGACTGAAGGCGTACAGCTGATGAAAGAAGGCGCGAAATACCGCTTCCACATTCCATCAGAGCTTGCTTATGGCGCACGCTCAACAGGCGCGATCACGCCTAACTCAACACTAATTTTTGATGTTGAGCTTCTAGAAGTGGTTAAACCTGAAGCCGAAGCGCAAGCTGAATAAATCAGCGAATTGAGCATAAGAGAAAGCCGACGCACAGCGTCGGCTTTTTTGTTTTAGTGAGTCAGCGTGATCCTTGCCTACCTTTTCCCTACGAGCTAGTGGATTTTCACCACGCGCGTACCCAGATAGTAAAATGGGCTATTCAATATGCTTGGTGCCTCGAATTACACTTTTAAGCTTAGCTCAAAGTTGAAATATTTCACGGCCCTAACAAGGTTTTTTAGGAACAATTAAACCTTAAAAACTAGGGCTTAAAACTAAAGGTTTTAACGGTTAGGTGCGCGTCGTCTTTCCGTATGGACTTTAAACGTTGCAAAGTGATTCAGCAGTGAGTGCCCTACTTTATACATGGCACACGCTAAGATAAGGTATATCACGGTTCGTACACTATTTAAGCGAACAACTATATCAAGTAAGGCATACAACAATAACAGCGCGCCGCTCAAAAACAGCATAAAACCTATGATAGTACCGCTGGTTTGAAGCGGATCGCTCCCCGACCTTCGGCGGTTCAACACAGGCATTCTGTTACGCATTCATTTCCCCTAATGGCTAGTATGTTATTTATACTACGACACTGGCAGAAAGGTTTATGTTCAATAATTATTCAATCTGCCTGCTTTGTCACTTTTTACCTTATTCAAAGATTGCGTTTTGCCTTATTACCCACATAAAGTAGGGGTAATTAGCTAGATTATTTATAGGACATTGTGAAAACACCGCTTATCACTCGAAAAGGCTATTTAAAGCTTAAACAAGAACTGGATTTCTTGTGGCGTGAAGAACGGCCAGAAATCACTCGCAAGGTAACTTGGGCAGCCAGCCTGGGCGATAGGAGTGAGAACGCTGACTACCAATACAATAAAAAGAAGCTTCGCGAAATTGACCGTCGGGTTCGTTACTTACGCAAATGTTTAGAGAACCTAAAAGTTGTTGATTATGATTCACAGCAAGAAGGCAAAGTGTTCTTTGGCGCTTGGGTTGAAATTGAAAACGAATCGGGCGCTGTTATGGAGCTTCGCTTAGTTGGCTATGATGAAATCTTTGGCCGCAAAGACTACATTTCTATTGATTCACCCATGGCCCGTTCTCTACTTGGCAAAGAAGAGGACGATGAGTTTATTGTCAAAACTGAGGCGGGTACTAAAGAGTGGTGGATAAACCGTATTTGGTACGACGCAACAGATAAGCTTTGAAAAAAGAGATGGTCTACTTAACTACTCAGTTGTAACGCAATGATCAGACGACTTTCCCTACACCGCGGTGATATACTCACCGCTCTTATTTTCACTACTAACGCTGTGTATACAAGCCTGTCACACACCGTTTATTCGCCATTGCCTAGCGCGAACTTTTAGTATCTTAGAGCGACTTATGATTACCAATAAAATTGCAGAAGAGCTTAGCGTCCAACCCTCGCAAGTAACTGCCGCAGTAAAACTTCTCGATGAAGGGGCAACCGTACCTTTCATAGCCCGGTACCGTAAAGAAGTAACCCAAGGCCTTGATGATACGCAGCTGCGTAATCTAGAGCAGCGCTTGACCTACTTACGCGAACTAGAAGAGCGCCGCGACGTTATTCTTAAATCTATCGAAGAGCAGGGCAAGCTCACTGACGAGCTTAAAAGCAGCCTTGCCAGTGCTGACAGCAAAACAACCCTTGAAGACTTGTACTTACCGTATAAGCCTCGCCGACGCACTAAAGGGCAAATTGCTATTGAAGCTGGTTTAGCGCCGCTGGCCGATGCCTTATTTAGCAACCCTGACACAGACGCTGAAAGCAAAGCGCAGGAGTTTGTAAATGCAGACAACGGCGTGGCTGATACTAAAGCCGCGCTAGAGGGTGCTCGCTATATCCTTATGGAAAGGTTTGCTGAAGATGCCTCCTTGCTAGCTAAAGTGCGTCATTACCTTACTGAAAATGCACATATAAAAAGTACGGTTGTACCGGGTAAAGAACAAGAAGCCGCTAAATATAAAGACTATTTTGAACACAGCGAAAAATACAAAAAGGTACCATCGCACCGCGCATTGGCCATGTTTAGAGGTCGCAATGAAGGCATGCTTCATATTCAGCTAGATGCCGACCCGCAGTCAGAAGAAAAAGGCCCATCTCATTGCGAGCACATTATCGCTAGCCACTACGATATCATGCACCGCGGCCGGGGCGCTGATGATTTCTTAGCCCAGGTTGTACAGTGGACGTGGAAGATCAAAATTGGTTTACACATGGAAACTGAGCTATTCAGCGCCCTTCGAGAGCGTGCTGAAGAAGAAGCCATTGAAGTATTTGCTAAAAACTTAAACGACTTGTTGATGGCTGCACCTGCAGGTGCCAAAACTACTATGGGTTTAGATCCAGGCTTGAGAACCGGCGTTAAGGTAGCGGTAGTAGACAGTACAGGTAAGGTTGTAGCGACCAACACCATATTCCCACACGCACCGCAAAACCAATGGGATAAGTCTATTCGCACGCTAACAACCTTGTGCAAACAATACAAAGTAGACTTAATTAGCATTGGCAACGGAACAGGTTCTCGTGAAACCGACAAACTTGTCGGTGAAATGCTTAAGAACAATAGCGAACTTACAGCACAGAAAATTATGGTAAGTGAAGCTGGCGCTTCTGTGTATTCAGCGTCTGAGCTTGCCTCTAAAGAACTGCCTGATCTGGATGTTTCAATTCGTGGAGCCGTGTCTATCGCACGCCGCCTGCAAGACCCACTCGCAGAACTAGTTAAAATTGAGCCTAAAGCCATTGGTGTAGGCCAATATCAGCATGATGTAAGCCAAAGCCAGTTAGGCAAGTCGCTAGACCGTGTTATTGAAGACTGTGTAAACGCTGTTGGCGTTGACCTTAACACCGCATCGCCTGCGCTATTGAGCTATGTATCAGGCTTAAACAAAACTTTAGCGCACAACATTGTTAACTTCAGAGACACTAATGGCGCTTTCCCAGACCGTAAAGCACTGCTGAAAGTTGAGCGTTTAGGGCCTAAAGCCTTCGAGCAAGCGGCGGGTTTCTTGCGTATTGTAAACGGCAACAACCCACTTGATGCCTCTGCGGTTCATCCCGAAGCATACCCAGTGGTCGACAAGATTGTTGATACTACCGCTGTTGCGGTTAACGACATCATCGGCAATACCGAGCTACTCAAAAGCTTATCGCCAGATACATTTATCAGCGATGCATTCGGTTTACCAACTGTTAAAGACATTCTAAAAGAGCTAGATAAACCAGGCCGCGATCCGCGTCCAGAGTTTAAGACTGCCGCGTTTAAAGAAGGCGTTGAAACCATTAACGACCTTAAACCAGGCATGATTTTAGAGGGCGTGGTGAGCAACGTAGCTAACTTTGGCGCATTTGTTGATGTGGGCGTGCATCAAGACGGACTGGTACATATTTCTGCCTTGACTAACAAGTTTATTTCAGACCCTCGCGAGGTAGTTAAAGCCGGTGATATTGTTAAAGTAAAAGTGCTGGAAGTAGACGTACCGCGCAAGCGTATTTCCTTCACCATGCGCTTAGACGATACACCAAGCCAAAGTAATAATGCCGGTGGCTATGGCTCTTCAGGTAAGGGCGCGAATAACCAAGGCTCAAGTAAAGCTCAAAACAAAGGGGCTGGACGTGCTAACAGTAAAGCAAATCCGCGCTCAAATAAGGGAGGCGGCAATCGCAACAGTCAGCCTCAAAATAGCGCCATGGGCAATGCCTTTGCTGACGCGTTTGCTAAAGCGAAAAAGTAAACCTTAGCTGTTTATCGTCGCTTAATTTGTCTTATAAAGGGCTTGTCGCAAGACAGGCCTTTTTTATTGCTCTTCCATTTATCCTTTCGCTTTTGCTACATTAGTCATGGTGCAATGGAGAGTATTAGCGCTCACCAATGCTTGCTTAAAAAGCATTAAGATACCGAAACAATGAAAAGGTGTGGGTCACACCGAAACCGAAGTTCGTATGTTATTCGCGTTTAACGAAGGTAATGTTGCTCATTTGACCTCAGCCTTTTTCCAGGCAGTACTTTCGGACGACCATAATGAGTTAAAGGCTACCGACTTTTGATGAACGCAAGTTTCATCTGGTTGTACAGCAAAGATCACCAGCTCTAATCAGAGGATGATGCTATGAACTTACCTGTTTCAAAAAGTATGCTGAATGTCAGCGCAGACTATCCAGACCTTCGGGATCGCTATTACCAACCCAACCTCACCCCACTTAAACCTTTTATCGACCCGCCAGGTAACTTGGTTATATTAGACCAAGGTAAAGACGGCGCCTGTACAGGCTTTGCCTTGGCCGCCACCATAAATTTTATCTATCGCCAACAAGGCCGAAAACATACCGTGAGCCCATGGATGCTCTACGCCATGGCAAAGCGTCACGATGAATGGTTGGGCGAAGCCTATGATGGCTCTAGTTGCCGCGGCGCTATTAAAGGCTGGTATAACAGCGGGGTGTGTAGCGATTCACTAACGAAAGATATTAATCACAGCAACGAGTTTGAAATGACCCTCGCCATAGCTGATAACGCCAGTGATCATAGACTCGGCGCATACTATCGGCTTGAACGGGAAATTAGCGATTTTCATGCTGCACTTAATGAAGTGGGTGTCATCTTTGTGTCTGCCAGAATCCATGAAGGTTGGAAAGATAGTGAGGGTGATGTAATAAATTTAAGGCCTGAACCCATGGGCGGCCATGCGTTCGCCATAGTTGGCTACAACGATGAAGGCTTTTGGATTCAGAACTCGTGGGGTACGGATTGGAAAAAGTCAGGGCTGGCACTCTGGCGATACGATGACTGGGCGTTAAATGTTATGGATGCTTGGGTGGTACAACTCGCACTTCCTATTTCAGGTACGGGTACCTACCATCAGGTTACGCGCTCTATTGCACAGGGGCTGTTTTCTCGCTCCACACCTCGGGTAAGCATTCAAGATCACTTCGTTCATTTTGATGATGGGCACTTTGATACCAGAAGTAAATATTGGAGCAATAAAAACCACGTCGATGCCATTATTGAAAAGCTTGCTGACAGTAGTCATCAACATGTAATGCTGTACGCTCACGGTGGCCTGAATAGCATTAAAGCCTCGGCTAAACGCATTGCCGCCATGAAAGACACCTTTCTCAAAAACGATGTATATCCCATTCACTTCATGTATGACACAGGTATGCTTGAAGAGCTAAAAGACATTTTAGGCTTTAAAAATAAAGAAATTAGCACCAAAGTTGGAGCATTTACCGACTACACCGACCGCATTTTAGAATGGGCAACACGTAAAGTAGGCGGCGCGCTGTGGCGTGAAATGAAATCAGACGCTTGTACGCCTTTTTCCCGCACCACGTCCGACGGCACCTACTTTTTAACGAAGTTAGCCGACTATCTTAGAAACAACCCAAGGGTACAGCTGCACGTTGTGGGCCATTCTGCAGGCTCTATTTTTCATGCTCACAGTCTATCAAGGTTATTCAAAGCTGATGAAAATATAAAAGTTGAAAGCCTGCATTTAATGGCCCCGGCCATCAGCTATTCTCTATTCAACGAAAAGCTTTCTGAGTTTATAGAGGGAGAACATATCCAGTCGACTACGATTTATAACTTATCTGAAGCGTTAGAAAAAGATGATCACGTGGCGCGTATTTACCAAAAATCGCTGCTTTATTTAGTATCAAATGCCTTTGAAGCCAAACCAGAGATGCCATTATTGGGTATGGCCGTGTTTAATCAGCCACTGTCCAACGTAACGTTCAAGTACAGCGAAGGAAAAGAGGGTGATGCGACGGCAGCTACAACCCATGGTGGATTCGATAGCGATGTAGATACCATGAATTCGGTGCTATCAGATATCACTGGCGGTTCACCTAAATATCCGTTTACAAAGGCAATATTGGATTATTAATGCTTGCTTATTTGCAGAGACCTTTGCATCAATAAAAAGGCCGTGCTCCGAAATTTCCTTGAGCTAGTTCGTGAGTTATTCTGCGTCAATAAAGTGCTGGCGTAGCGTGAAGCAGCCAGCGCTAACTTACGGTATCATGCTTGCAGCGATAAGCCTTCTCTTGACGGAGTATAGGCTTGCAAATAGGCGTTTTGAATGCGGCCTATTCTTGTTTGCATGGCGTCAGCCGCGTTAGCCTCTAAACCTTGCGAAGGTATAGCGTTTGCGGTGTTAGACGCAACGTCCAACACTTCGTCTGCAGCCGTCCCTGTCGCAGGGCTTATACCAATTTCGGACTCAGTGATAGATTCAATACCTGAAGCTTTATTAACACTATCAGTTGAAGTCTGCGCTGTTGCGGTTTCCCCTGCTGATAGGTTCTCAGCTTGTGCTTTGGCAATCTCGCTTCGTGCCTCTGTGGCTTTTTGAGAGGCCTCTGCGGCTACTTTTAAATCTTGTGAGGAAGGCTCAGCTGGAGCGAGCGCTGCGGCGCGCACCTGCTCCATTTTTTGCAGGGTTTCTTCTGGTGTTTTTTCTTCCGAAACATCGATAGACACCTCGCCATCGGTGACATAGCGCTTGTTATCTGGGCCTGTAGTGTATTCATAGCGCGGTGCACCAGCGTACTGTCCACCTGTTGCCGCATGCGCCTGTTCGTGAACTCTTACTTCCTGATCACGGGCTTTTAGCTGTTCAATTTCCGCGGCTTCTTGCTTTTCTTGTTGCGCTTGCTGCCTGTCTTTCGCGTCTTGCTTACCGGCACTCTCGTCCTGAGCATTGTCTTTTTCTTGTCCAAACACGTTTTGGAAAGCCGCTTGAAGCTCGGTTTGTATTTGAGGACGTTCATAGGTGACAGGAGCTGGCGGCTGACCCGGGCTTTTAGCCTTATCAGTTTCAGAACCTAAACCTTTTTGAGAAGCACCTTGCTGGGAATCTGACGCTTGGGGAATAGTTTCCCGCTGCACGTTATCTCTGCGGGCAGATTCTGTATTTACATTCGCCGTGGGATAAGCAATGGCGGTAAGGATTGGCGTTACAATATTCACCGTAGCAGCTCCACCTAAGCCAATACGTCAATGATAGTTCCAAGCATCTCGTCGGCCACCCCTAAAACTTTGGCGGAAGCTTGGGCATTGCGCTCGTTTACATTTAGCGCAATTAAATCGTCGGTTAAACGGGTAGTGCTAGAAGCTGAGTTAGAAGAAGTGTTGTTTGTTTCGCTGGTAGCCACAGTAGGTTGAGCGGGAGCAACAGCATCTTCAGCCGTCCGCTGAGCAATATTAGCCGCTGCCTGCGATACGCCATCGCTTGCACTTTGTAATCCATATTGAGCCGCTGCAAATGCAGAGCCTACACCTAAACCATCAACACTTGTCATACACTACCTCTAACCTCTCATGTGTAATTATTGACCAATTTCACACAAATGGAAAGGCGTGTATCAGGCACTGCCATTAACTTATTGTTAGCTGGCGACTTTTATTTGGCTGTGACGAAAGAAAAAGCTTCAAACCACCAATTTAGATAGGTTTGAAGCCTGTTGAGACGCTAGTTCAAGACGCTTTCTGTTGGTAAATACCTGCTGCAAAGCGAAATAGAATATCGGCGGTTTGCTGAGGATGAGAAATGAACGGGGCGTGAGAAGCGTGTGGCAGCACCACCGTATCCGCCTGCGGATGCAGTTCGCAAATTCGGTCTATACCGCTTGTAGGCACCAAACTGTCTAATCTGCCATACAATCGTAATGTAGGCGTAGTTATTCGCCCTACATCTTGTCGCATGTCCTCTGTAGAGAGTATTCGTAGCCCTTTTTTAAGCGCTTCCTCTGCAGGTTCTGGAAACTGCGTAACCTGCTCTCTAATTGACTTAATATCTTGCTTAGCCGTTTCACTGCCCATAGCCTGAATTGCCAAAAATCGTTCCAGTGTTTTTTGGTAATTCTTCTCCAGCTGCGTTTCAAACATAGTAAGTAAGTCACCCGCAATGCCCGGCCAGCATGGTCCGGCTATAAAACGAGGCGTTGAAGCAATGGTAACCAGTCCTGTGAGCTTTTCTGGTGCTAATAACGCGAGCTTTTGGGCTACTAATCCCCCTAATGACCATCCGACCAAGACACACTGCTCTGGCAGTTTATCTACAACAGCTTGGGCAAGTGATTCTACATTGTAAGGTGAGGGCACGATTCCCGCGTTTTCGCCAAACCCAGGAAGGTCAATGGTAGTAACGCGAAAATTATCACTAAGATATGGAATAAAGGATGTGAACGCCCCGCTGTTCATACCCCACCCATGAAGAAATACTACATCTACGCCTGTACCCTGAGTACGGGTGACAAGCTCGCCGTTTGTATGCAAAATTTCCATTTACACCTCCTTAGGCAGACACGTGCTTTTTGAAAAAACACGAAATGATGAAAACAGGTCGACGTTCGACAATTCAAGGAAGTTGATGGAATCAACACTATGAACCTTTCATGCTTGCTATGTTATCAGGCAAGTCCTACGCCAGTATGTCACTGGTGTGAAGATGACATGTTTTTTTTCGAAGCCCCATTACATGGGAGTAACCTACTTCAATACGGCCCTGTGGCGGGCCACGTCAAGCATAGCCACTACGACGCACTATCCGTGCTGGGACTCCACACATGGCCCATGTCATCGCTGGTTCACCAGTTGAAGTTTACGCATTCACTGACGGCAGGGAAAGTATTAAGTAACTGGTTTGTCCATAAAAAGCGACAGTGCACTCTACCAGTGCCAGATGTATTGCTTCCGGTTCCAATTAGTGCATGGCGGCTTGCAAAGCGGCACTACAACCAAGCTACGCTTTTGTGTGACGGCTTTAGCTGCGAACTAGATATACCCATTAATCAAGCGTGGGCTAGCCGCAAAGGCTTTAGTGTGCAGCATCACTTATCAAAGCTAGCCAGAGCAGAGAACGCAAACCGTGTATTTAGTCTATCGAAACAGTGTATCGACGACGAAATAGCGGCAGCGCAATGTGATAAAGATGGCAGCGATTTTACCGTTGCGATTGTAGATGACGTGCTCACCACAGGCGTGACAGTGAACACACTAAGTAAAAGACTTAAGCAGCGCTACCCCAAAATTCAAATACAAGTTTGGGCGGCGGCATTCACGCCGCCTCCAAAAAGCAGCTTATATCAAAGGGCATGATGCTCGAAGAAGAATACGAAAAGATGCGCTTTTATGGCGCGGCATTCACCGCGCCTTATAAACTGATTTAGCGGATAAAGTGCGACTGGTAAATTGCATTGGCCAGCATTTTGTTCGTGCCGTACCAGTAGCCTCTAAACTGCGTGTTGTCGGTAAAACCAATGACAACTCCACGCCCCATCTTCTGAGTCGTCACCGCAGTTGACTCAGCCATTAGCGCAACCATTCTTTTATCACTAAACCCTGCTACGAGTGGTTCGTCGGTGTAGCGTGCTGGCGTGACGAACGGCGAACTACTTGCTTCAACGATCATATTGTTCGTTTTAAACATAGGTAGCGTGTCATCGCTGTAGCCGTAAAAAAGCGGATGAGTATTATCAATATCGGCTTCAAATACAGCACCTGCCACAAGCTTTTTAGCATAGAGCGAGGAACCATCTTCGTAGCTTAAATCGCTTTCATCAAAAGCATTATCTATGGTCTCTCTACTGACAACCTCCGCATCTAGCCACTTGTGTTTAGCAAAGTAACGCAGTGCAGATTTTTGGCCTACGATCACGCCACCGGCCTTCACCCAGTCTTCAATTCTTGCTCTGTCATTTTCTGTAAAGCTATAGCGACCACTTGGAAATAGAATGTGAGTGTATGCAATGCTAGGGTCATTAAGCGCACGTAGTAAATGTTGTTGCTCTACGATGCTTGCAGACAAGCCGACTTTTGTATCGAAGTAGTGCCACATTTCTCCCACTTCGTATTCACTTGTCCCTTCACCACCTACAATTAATACCTGCGGTAAGCCCACGGGCGCCATACTCCGGCTGCCTAAATCGTTACCTGTCGGCGTTAACCCACTACGCAAGCTAAACACAGGTACCTGAAGTTGTTGTTGCGCTTTGCTAAAAATGGCTGCTAAGTTTTCGGGCTGCCCCAAACCTTTAGGCACCACAATACTACCGGGCTGTAGGTCTACATTTTTGCCATCGTATTTAATAGCGGAAAACGCTTTTTCACTACTGCGCACTTTCACACCGGCTTCCAGCAAGGTTTGAAGCATGGCAGGCGCATAGTAATGCTGCCATGAAAACGCATAGGCATAAGCGTCTTCATGAATATCATTAAGTGCTATTTGTGCCAAAGAAGTATTGTCACTTAGCGTAAGGCTTCGCACATCGCCTTTGTCTAAAGGCGCGTAATCCAAGTTAAAGGCCAGAGCCAAATTCCACGTTGAAACGTCATAGAAGGTGTTATTTTCAAATGAGGTTTGCGTAGAAAAAATTGACTTTACTAGACGGTATTGCGGTTGGCTTGTAGGAACAAATATCGCCTTTCCAGCTTCGTAACTAACCTTGCTTACGTCAAAGTTCTTTGTAAGCACTTCATATTCAATGTGGTGCTGCTCAAGTAATGCGATAAATGCGTTAAACCGAGCGGTATCATTCGATGCACTTACCACAAATCCAGCCTGTGCGTCTTGCTTAGCCAAAGACTGCGTACTCTTCACAAAGCCCGACTGGTAATCAAGGATCGCAGCCTTATTTGCCAATGCGCCCCTAAAGGTACTAAGAGATGTGGTAATTTGATTAGCTATGGTGTCTTTAAAAGCAAGCTTGCCATTTATAGAGTCTTGAAGGTGGCCCCGCGAGCTGGCTTGCTCAAACAGAATACCTACACTGCCGTGTAAATCTGGATAGGTAGACCCTTTTCCAGCGTAGAAGTCGTCGAATGCTTCTTCGGTGAAATACAGCTCGCCCTGTTCGTCAAATGCAGCCGCGTGGTAATGCGCTAGCGCTTCAGTTAAGGTAACGTTCTCGTCCGGCGTTAGCGGGTTTTTGCGCGAGCGTACGCCGGGCTGAAAGAAATAGGTACTGTCTGTGCCCATTTCATGAAAATCGGTCAGAATATGAGGCCGCCATTTATGAAACTGTTTAATACGCGCCTGCGACTCTGGGTGCGCCAGCAATAACCAGTCGCGATTGAGATCGAACCAGTAGTGATTGGTTCGTCCTGACGGCCAACCCTCGTCATGTTCACGGTGTCGGCTATCAGAAACTAACTGCTTGCCCTTATGCATATTTGCCCACTGAGCAAAACGAGAGAGTCCATCGGGGTTGAAAGACGGATCAAACAGCACAATATTGTTGTTCAACAAGGCATCGATTTCTTCACCTTCAGCGGCGGCTAAGTAATAAGCCAGCGCAAGGGAGGCATTGGTACCGGAAGGCTCGTTACCGTGAATACTGTAACCCATATAAAAAATCAAGGGCGCGTCGCTACCTACTTTTTTGCCACTTTCCATGGCATCAATATGCTGCTGCCTCATGGCTTCAACATTGTTTCTATTTGAAGATGCGGTGATTGTCATCAACAAAAGCGGGCGATTTTCGTGGGTACGACCGGTTTCTTCGATAGTGATGCGGTCAGACTTCTCGGCAAGAAGCTGCATATAGTTGACGACTTGGTCGTGACGTACGTGCCACTCACCAATGCTGGCACCAAGTACAGATTCAGGCGTAGGAATAGCTGGGTTGTAGGATACGGTATTTGGTAAGTATGCTGTAACTGGCTGCCCGCCTTTATCAGGGGTAATAGTAACCACTGATGATAAGGCTGGCTGTGCCAATGCTTGCTGGCTGGTTGTCGCCCCAAAGCCGATGGTGCCAAGCGCCAACAATACTGTAAGTGATAATGGGTTATTTTTGGCGGAGTTTTTAAGTTTCGCTAACATAGCGCTTCCCGTCTTGTTGTTATGGTTGAGAGTAATACCGAAGTACGTCGCTCTTAACAAATTCGATTCACTGGAATAATTTATTTAATTAATACCTGACTGTTTTACTCAGGTAAATTTGATACAATAATTCAAATTTTCAAAATATGTAGGACTTGCTGATGATAACTATATCAGAAGAAGCCCAGGCTCACTTCGTAAAACTGTTGAGTAAACAAGAGTCTGGCACGAATATTCGTGTATTCGTCGTAAACCCAGGCACCTCGTCAGCTGAGTGTGGCGTGTCCTATTGTCCGCCAGATGCTGTGGAAGAGACGGATACTCGCCTTCCGTTTAACGGTTTTGATGCCGTGGTGGACGAAGAAAGTGCGCCGTACCTTGATGAAGCGGAGATTGACTATGTTACCGATCAAATGGGGTCTCAATTAACGCTCAAAGCGCCTAATGCTAAAGCCCGTAAAGTGGCTGACGATGCCCCTTTGGTTGAGCGAATCAACTATATGATCGAGTCAGAAATCAACCCGCAGCTTGCTAGCCACGGGGGTAATGTTGTACTGACCGAGTTAACTGAAGATGGCTACGCTATTCTTCAATTTGGCGGTGGCTGTAATGGCTGCTCAATGGTAGACGTGACGCTTAAAGAAGGTATAGAGAAGCAAATGATTGAACAGTTTGCTGGCGAGCTTAAAGGCGTGCGCGATGCAACTGAACACCAAGCTGGTGAGCACTCTTACTACTAAGCGCAATACTGCGCTCATTTAGGTGCACTTTACCATGCTGTCCCTATGCTGACGCAAGATCCACTCAAGAGCTGGCAACGATTCAAAATAGGCTTAGCTATTTTCGTTGTCGGCGTCTTGCTGTTATTTACTCTTAGCGAACTTCATGTCGCGCTGCGCTACCTAAGCCTTTTAGTGCTATTTCTTGGCTTTGCTATTGCCATGTTAGGTTACTGGGGCATTTTCATTCAGCGTTTCTCGTTCATCAAAAATAAGAAGCCGCCGCCTAAGTTCTAGTCATTGAACTTATCTACTTAATTCCAAACACTTTTTAGTATTAAAATATTCAGAAAGCGCAAGGGCACCTGTTTATGCCACCAAAACATAACATCGTTATAATTTGTTTTTTGTATGACTTGCCAACTTCCTGCCACTAGTAGCGGACGCATTTTGTCTGTAACTTAGCGTTTGTGCTTAGTGTTTGAAAAAGGAAGCCAAATCGTGGAAAACAAACTAAAGAAGCTAGGTCTGCTTGGCGGTATGAGTTGGGAGTCTACGGTCAGTTATTACCAAGCTATAAATCGCGGCGTCAACGCACAGCTTGGCGGCCTGCACAGTGCCCCGATGATAATAAGCAGCGTTGATTTCGCTTACATAGAGCAGCTTCAACATAAAGGCGAATGGGATAAAACTGCCGATATTTTAATTCATGAGGCAAAGCATTTAGAGGCAGCAGGTGCAAAAGCAATATTAATTTGTACCAATACCATGCACAAAGTGGCCGCTCATATCGAGCAAAATATTACCATTCCGCTTATTCACATTGCCGACGCCACGGGCCGTGTATTGCAGCAAAACAGAGTTAAAAAGGTCGGGCTGCTGGGTACGCGATTTACCATGGAGCAAACCTTTTATACATCCCGTCTTGAAGAGGCTTTTGATATTGAGGTTGTTATTCCAAATGCACAACAACGAGACACAATTCATAACATTATTTATGAACAATTATGCAAGGGCGTGATTTGTGTTGATTCTCGTGAGGCGTATATTGAAGTAATTAACGCGCTAGCGGCTGAGGGTGCTGAAGGCATTATTCTAGGCTGCACAGAAATTGCGTTATTAGTGCAACAACAGCATACCAAGGTTAGGTTATACGACACTACAGCTATCCATGCTTCAGCTGCGGTGAACTTCGCTTTAGCGCAATAAAGACACTAAAGCAGGGCGCGAATAACCTAATTTGATAAAAGGGGTTACCCCTACTTTTTCAGAGGACACAACTATGTTTAGCCACGTGATGTTAGGTGCAAACGACCTTGAGGCGTCTAAGAAATTCTATGACGCTATTTTAGGGGTATTGGGTTACGAGCCAGGCGTTTTTGATGAATATGGCCGCGTGTTTTACTACACGCCCAAAGGTATTTTAGCCCTAACTAAGCCGATTAATGGCGAGGAAGCGACACACGGTAATGGAACAACCTTTGGTCTTGCAGCCCGTACACCGGACATTGTAGATGAATGGCATAAAGTTGGAAGCGAGAATGGGGGAGTTCCATGTGAAGACCCACCAGGCATCCGGGGAAATGGCGAACGCCAATTATACCTCGCTTACCTGCGAGATCCTTCAGGTAATAAACTCTGCGCTACGCACATAGTAAGAAAATAGAACGCATCGTACCTGATTTTATATTGAGCGGCCTAATAGGCTGAAATAATGCGAAAAAGTATGGGCGTTATCTGTTGGCAGTTTATGACCAAGGCAGGTAGCGTCTTTCCCCTCCCGGCATGCACTTCCCACTATACATTTTGGTTAGATGAATTAACCTTAAAGTAGTAAAATTTCAGCTAACAGATAGCATATGACTCCTGAAGAAACTGGCAAGGCCTACGACACCATAACTCACCGCTGGACTCGACCCGAGTTTAATCAAAAAAATGGCATAACTGCCTATCAAAAAGCCCTGTCATTTCTGCCACACACCCCACAATCAGAGCAGGATAGAGTGCATAGTAGAGCGCCTAATGAGGGAGATGCGCACAGTAAAAGAAAAACACAGGAATACGGCTACGCACTAGACATTGGTTGCGGCTGTACAAATCGCTTTGTTCCCATTATCGAAAGTAATGGGCTAACGTACGAAGGCATCGATGTTTCTAACGATATGCTGGCTATAGCTAAGTCGCAGTTACCTGCCCACACCTTCTATTGCGCCGACGTTTGCACATTCACATTAACTAAGCACTATTCGTTCATTAGCGCATGGGATAGCTTTTGGCATATTCCCTTAGCGCAACAAGCACCTTTGCTAAAAAAACTGGTGGATCACTTAGTCGACGATGGCGTGTTACTTTTTAGCTGTGGGGGCACAACAGAAAGTGGAGAGCACACAAACAAAGTGATGGGCCCTGAAGTTTATTATGCCTCTCTCGGGCTGCATGGATACATAGCATTATTAATGGATGCGGGATGCTTTGTTCGTCATGTTGAGTTCGACCAACACCCAGAGCTTCACACCATTATCATTGTGCAAAAGCGTGTTGAGTAGAGGAAGGCTGGGCAAAATTCAGGTAAATAAGCGCTAAATAAAAGCGCGGTGGAATTAGCTTTTTGATGAGGCTAACTCACTACACTTATCTAATCGATAAAAACTCCAAGCCAATGTCACGCCGCGAGCAAGTAAAAAGGCAAGTAAAGCATACCACAAGCTAACGTTACCTTGGTCTTGCGTAAGGTACCAAACAGGGAAATACACACCTAACGCACTTATTATCATGGTATTTCTCATCGCGCTTGCTCGGGTAAGACCAACAAACACGCCGTCGTATAAAAAGCACCAGTGGGCTAATAAAGGAAGTAACACCATAAGACTAAGATAAGGTAGCGCAGCGTCTACAATGTCACCATGCTCAGTAAGCAACGTAATAATAGCCTCACCACCTGCGAAAAATATCACGCTATAAATAAGAGCAAAAACGCTCGACCAGGCTAGTCCTTGATAGGTGCGTCGCTTTATTTCACCGCTGTCAGACGCCCCTTTAGCTTCCCCCACCAGTGCTTCAACACCATAGGCAATGCCATCAAGCCCCAATGCAATTAAAACAAAGAACTGCATAAGTATAGCGTTGACTGCCGCCGACGTTTCACCGTAACGGGCCCCTTGAATAGTGAGGAATGCTAGGCAGCCTTGCAGTGCAAGATTACGTAGTAACATATCGCCGTTTAACTTCATTAGCACCTTGCGGGCCGCCCGATTAAACCAAGACGCACTAACCGCAACACCGCCAACGTGTTTAAATGCCACAATAAGCGCCACTATGGCCATAGTATATTCAGCTATCACACTGGCTAATGCCACGCCAGCTACTGACATATTCAGAGCAAATACAAATACCACATCAAGTGCAGCGTTCAGTAAATTTCCCACAATTTGAATAGTCATTACGCTGCGCGTTTTTTGCTGCCCCACCAGCCACCCTACTAACGCAAGGTTAAGCATTGCAGCAGGCGCGCCCCATACGCGCACAGAAAAGTAGCTTTGAAGGTGCAGAGCTACTTCGTCATTAGGTTGAGTTAAGGTTAATCCTAAAGAAAGAATGGGTGATTGCAGAACAAGTACTACTGCACCCAACAAAAATGCCACAGCCACCGTTTGCCACAATACTTTGGCAGATTCTAACGTATTATTGGGTGAGCCTTTCGCTTGTGCACTCAAACCTGTTGAAGACATGCGAAGAAACCCACACACCCAGTATATTTGCGTTAATATAAGTGCGCCTACTGAGGCCCCAGCAAGCATTGCAGGTAACGACATATGGCCCAAGACCGCGGTATCCACTAAGCCTAAAAGCGGCGTAGTAATGTTCGCTAAGATCATGGGAAGCGCTAACGCTAACAGACGAGTATGATCGTCAAAAAAGGAGCGCTGAGTTACTTGGGCACGGGACATAAATGATCTCAAAAAGGGTAAGTTTCGCTATATACTATGCAGCCTATGCAGCCTATGCAGCAGCATAAGTAAAAAGCGTACTTGCTTGCTTAAGTATCACGTTGGGCAAGTCGCTTTTATTTGGGAGTTTACCATGCTATTGAATTTGATCAGGCACTCAGTGGATGATGATATGAAAAACAACAATCTAATTCAAAAAAGAACAAAGCCATCCACGGGTTTGAAGCTTTTATCCTCAATGTTGATGGGCTTTTGCAGTGTATTATTGAGCGCGTCTAGCTTTGCATCAGATTCGGGCGAATACTCTGCACTGAGTAGAGCATCCAATACGAAAGAACAGGGCGATGAAATTAGCAAGACGAGTATAAACACTGCGCCCAACGCCGCTATCTTGCTTTATCACCATGTGTCTTCATCTACACCAGCGAGTACCAGCATTTCACCTGAAGCATTTAAATCTCATATGGAATACTTGCATGCACATCACACCGTGGTGTCGCTTCAAGACGTTGTTTCAGCCATACAACACAACAAAACACTGCCAGAGAAAGCAGTTGCAATCACCTTTGACGATGGTTACGCGAATATCTTACACAATGCTCACCCAATACTGGCAGACTTGGGCTTCCCGTACACGGTTTTTATCAACCCTGATGAAATTGGCGTAGGCCCGAAGCAACTGACATGGGAGCAAGTGACGGCAATGCATAACGATGGTGTTGTTTTTGCCAATCACACGCTAGATCATCTTCACATGCTAAACGGTGAGCAAGCGATGGGCGAGCCCGCATGGCTGGAAAAAGTGTGGGAAAACGTAGAAAGTGCTGAAAAGAAGATAGAAGCCAAGCTAAATATAAGCCTTAAATATTTAGCGTACCCCTTTGGGGAATACAATACAGCGCTTGCCAATAAGCTCGAAACTGAAGGTTATATTGGGTTCGGCCAACACTCTGGGGCTGTAGGCCCAAGTAGCGACATGCAGGCCCTTCCACGGTTTCCAGCAGCAGGCCCTTACGCTAATCTAGCAACGCTTAAGACCAAACTAAACAGTCTGGCAATGCCAGTAACACACAGTTCACACGAAAACCCTCGCATGACGACACGGACCTTGTCTTCACCTATAAGCTTGACGATAGACAGTAAAGATGTGCGCCTTTCTCAGGTTAATTGTTTTTTCGGGGGCAATACCATCTCAACCAGTCTTGAAGGTAATGTGCTTACATTCGCCTTAAATAAGACGCTTCCCGTAGGTCGCTCACGGGTGAACTGCACAGCACCATCCAATAAACAAGCTGGTCGCTATTATTGGTACTCTGTGCCTTTCTTTGTAGCAGATGAAAGTGGCAATTATCCTGACTAAGCAAATTAGAAATGTTGAAACGGAATTAGTCTGATGTAGGGCTCGCGCGAGTTCTCATCAATGAACTCGCGCTTATATAAGAAAACGTTTACCTACACTTTGCGGGCAAAGCGTATAAAGCCTTTATTTATCGACTCTTCTTCAAACTCATGGTGTTGATAAAAACGAATGGCAGACACGTTTGATACTTCAACATCAAGCACAAGCTTACGTTTATTTAACTTTTTCGCTCGTTCGTGCATCGCGTCTATCAACATTGAGCCTACCCCCGTACGGCGAGCACTCTCTTCTACCGAGAGATGACCAATCATAAGCTCTGTATTGGTGGGGGGCGTAAGGTTCACCGCTACTGTTTGGTTACGCATGAGTACTGTCATAGCTTCATCAAGCGTAAAGTATGACGTTATACTGTCTAGGGTTGCCCTATCAAACGCTGCACCTAGTTTACTATGCCAGGCAGTCACCACACCTAACACTTCGTCTCCAGTGCATGCCACCCAATGATTATTGAAGCCATACTGACCGCCACCCAATTCCCAAGCATGAGAGAGATAACCATCGGCCGTTTTATTTTTATTATGTCCAAAAATAGACGTTAATAATGACTGTGCCGCATTTAATATGAGCGGCGTAGTTTGCGCGGCATCAGATGCCAAACCTTGCCTAATTTCTATTTCCATACTACTGCTTCGAGGTAATTATCGGCATATCTGCCAATATTTGCTGGGCATCACTTATCGATAGCTTTCCAGGCTCTCTTTTTGGTTTGAATCTTCCTATCACTCTAGCTTTTGGGTCGACAAGTACGACTGATGCGCTGTGATCAACTAAATAGTTGGGATTGTCGGTACTTTCAGCGATAGCATACATCATCCCTAAATTACGTACGAACGGGAATAGCACTTTATGCTCTCCAGTAACCGCAATGAATTCCTCATTGAAATAGCTTACATACTCTGAAAGTCTTTCTATTGAATCACGATTCGGATCAACGGATACAAATACAACTCGAATTGGTTTGACAGTATTTAACGCTTTTAGTTCAGGGTATATTCCGCTTAGCTCGGCCATAGTTGTTGGGCAAATATCCGGGCAAAATGTATAGCCTACAAATACTAAACTCCACTGTCCTTTAAGCGAGGCGTTATCGAATACATCACCTGCATGTGACGTTAGCTCAAAAGGTGATAATGCTCTTGGCTCAGGATAGGTTTGAAAGTACTCAGGCTGACTATCAACACTTGGGGGCGCGATATAAAGCGCCCCTACAATGCCCGCACATAACGCTAAAAATGCAACAAGACCGACAATAGTTCGTTGGTTCATAAACTCAATGGAATGTAGTGATCTAAGAGTAATACTACAAACAATACCATGAGATGAATAATAGAGAACCTAAAAGTTTTCATTGCCGTTTGAGGCTGAGCATCAAATTTTAGTTTTAATGCATAATATAAAAATCCAATATTAAGCACGCTTGAGCCAATTAAATAAATGAGGTCGCTCATACCTGTAAGGTAGGGAAGCAAGCACACAAGCCCTAGTAACACTGTATATAACAATACTGACGTTTTCGTAAATGAAACACCGTGTGTTACCGGCAGCATAGGCACCTTCGCTTTGGCATAGTCTTTTTCTCTATGGATGGCTAGGGCCCAAAAATGGGGCGGGGTCCAAGTAAAGATAATCAGTACCAAAAGTAGTGCATGGGCATGTATTTCCCCGGTGACTGCCGTCCAGCCTAAAAGTGGCGGTGCAGCACCTGCCAAACCACCGATCACAATATTTTGAGGCGTAGCGCGTTTTAAATACATGGTATAGATGAACGCATACCCAACTAAGCTCGCTAAGGTCAACCAAGCGGTGAGCATATTTACAAACAAAGCCAATACCACAAACCCTATAACACCTAAAATACCGGCAAACCAAAGCGCATTATTTACACTGACTTTGCCTTTGGCGACAGGCCGATTAAACGTACGCGCCATGACGCTATCTATTTTGTGGTCGACAACGTGATTAATTACAGCTGCAGATGCGGATAACATACCAATACCCAATAGGCCGCAGATGAGTACGGTTGCATTTACCCATGTAGGCGTGGCTAAACACATGCCCACCAGCGCAGTTAACAACAGCAACATAACCACGTTTGGCTTAGTCATTTCGTAATAATCGCGCCACGTTACTGTATCGTGTTGACGGGAAGTACGAGCATGTAAAGAGACCGATTTAGCCATGGAAACCTCCTGGGGCTTTAGGAAGAATGTGCGAGGACGTAGACCCGCTCATAGGATCTTGATAAGAGTCGCGTAAAGATGCGTATTCAGATTCGTGTAGTGATGAAGTTCGAGCTTGCTGGTTTCTAAAAGCGCCTTGCAGCGGTTTAGACACCGAGAATGGCGCGTTACCTTGCTTCTCTAAATCGAAAACCTGATCGTTTTCCAGAATTCGGAAAACGGTAAAAATAAGGTTTAGCAAGGATAGGAGCAATACTGCTGCAACCGCGTTATGCATGACGGCGACAGCCAGTGGCAGCATAAAAACAACGTTACTAAGCCCCAAAGCCACTTGAGTACACAGCGCAACCAACATAAATGCGCTCACATACTTTTGTTTATTGGTGGCGGAACGGCTAACTAACACGTTTATACCCAATGCTAACAAGTATAAAAACGTAATCACTGCGCCAAACCTGTGCACTATATGCATAGTGACCCGCTCGCCGTAATCGTGAGCGCCAAATTCATAGTTGTCTGCGTCAGGTACGCTGAATGCACCTGCGATATCGATTCTATCCTGCCATCCGCTTTCACAAACCGGCATTTCGGTACAAGCTAAGGCTGCATAATTTGCGGAAGTCCAGCCTCCCAGCGCAATCTGCGTAACAAGTACACCAAGCCCAATAAAAGCAAAGAATTTAAGGTTTCGCTGAAATGTCTTTGCCTGTGCTGAATTGCCAGCTTCATCGCCATGTAACGCTGACACAGTGGAGCGCTCTTTATACCCAAGTTCATCGTTGGCGCTCTCGCGCAAACGCAAGTAAAGAATAAACAAGCAAGAAAGCACAGAGAAACCACCCAATAAATGCCCCATTACGACAACGGGAAGCAGGTTGAGCGTCACTGTCCACATGCCTAGGGCCGCCTGAAATACTATGAGTCCCAAAAGTAAAAGCGGCAGCTTAACGGGCCTCCCTTTATCGCGCTGCCGAACGGCGATAACCGCAATAGCTAGCACACATAGCCCCAGCGTTCCTGCAAAGTAGCGGTGAATCATTTCATTCCACGCCTTAAATGCTTCAACTGGACGCTCAGGGTAGGCGGCATTGGCTTGTGCCACCTTTTCTTCACTTAAAGGCACAGTTAAATTACCGTAGCACCCAGGCCAATCGGGGCAGCCTAACCCTGCATCGGTCAATCGGGTATAGGCACCCAAAATAATAACAACAGCCGCTAGAAATATACTGAATAGGGTTAACTTTTTCATAGCGTTTATCCTATGCGTGATAGCTTTAATAGCTTTCTCATGTCTGCCAGCATGTTGCGGCTTTCCATCACTGCGTCTTTTCTATCGTCTTTTATCTCGTAAAAAAGCATAGCGTTATTTTGGGTATCGACGATATAGACACTGCTAGAGGCAAGTTCGGTAGCTGTGGTCACCGGCAAAGTTTCTACGAAAGGATAGTCCGCTAAGGCGGCTACCGCCCCTTGATCGCTTGAAGCTGTAGTAACAACCACCGCTTGGGCTCGGTCTGACTCTTTACCCAACGCGAGCCACACTTGGTTAATGCTAAAGAGTGCGTTTTCGCACACTGCATCACACTCATTAGGCATGACATAAAGCAGACGCCATTTGGGCTTTGCATCTTTTAAAAGTGCACTCATGTCGATAGTTGGCGCTAGCAACTGACCTTTGTTAGTAGCACCTTTGGTGAACCAATCGTTGTCAAGTGCAAGCTTTGCCATAACGACGGGCAAAACAAACACAGCTACCATAATAATTAATGTTTTTTTCGAAGCAGTGTTACTCATAACTACGTCCTTTCTTGCTAATTGCAAAACCACCAATTGCCGCAGCGGCAATGGCTAAACCAAACCACTGGACTGCATAACCAAGGTGCTTTTCTGGAGACATTACAACGGCCTGATGTTCGCGAATAAACGCAGGGTCAGGCGTAGTAAGTTGAAGAATAAAAGGTAAAAATTTACGCTCTAAAGCGTCGTTTAATGCAGGGAATTCGATGTGCTGAACAAGAGCGGGGCTTTGCGACAAGGCCATATTAGTTTCTTTAACTAAAGGGTTATTTCCCGGCACACTGATGACGCCGGTAAAATCGCGTAGTTCGCTGGTAAAGTTTATATCCGGTAAGGTGCGAGTTAAATCTGGCGCGGGCACCCAACCAAAGTTCACTAAAAGCCATCCGGCATTAGTATATACCGGCGCTATTACATCAAACCCTACACGCTGGTTGTGTATCTGGTTATCTAACAGCAATACGTGATTTGCATCTAGTGAACCACTGAAAGAAACGGTGATATCCCTTGGGTCAGTGTGAATCAGTGCCTCTTCTAAACTCAAGGTTCCATTACTTTGCTTTTGCGCTATGCTAGCTAAACGTTGTTGCTTTTGGACCATGCGATCTAGTTGCCAGTAACCTAAACCGCACATAATCGCCACACTAAAGCCCGTAAGTAACCAAGGAATAATATGGCGAGTGTGAGAGGACATGATTATCTCGCACCCTGCATAATGAGAATAAAAATAGAGGTAAGTATGCTGATAAAAATAATCCTTATTGCTTTGGTGCTGTACATGATTGTGAATTTGTTCATGGCGATGCGCATCATGATCAAAAACGACACATCTAAGGGGCCAATGAGTAAGTATATTGGTCGACGTGTGCTCACTTCAGCCATCATCGTTGTTATCATTCTTATCGCTATTGGTACGGGTTTAATTACCCCAAACCCAAGACCGTATTGAGTTTGAGGCTTTATATCTAAAGGACGTAAACAAAGATGTAGAGCATGACCCACACCACATCTACGAAGTGCCAGTACCAGCTTCCCGCCTGGAAGGCGAAGTGGTTTTCTGGCGTAAAGTGACCTTTTAATACTCTAAAAAACAGTACAATTAAAATGATGGTGCCAAGAGTCACATGCATGCCGTGAAATCCGGTCAGCATAAAGAAGGTGTTACCGTAAATGCCTGACTGAAGCGTAAGCCCTAGATCGCGATACGCATGTATATACTCCTCTACCTGCAAAAACAAAAACCCACACCCAAGTAAAATAGTGACACCCAGCATTAGCGTTAATTGCTTGCGCTTGTTTTGCTCTAACCCCACATGGGCGAAGTGCAAAGTAATAGATGAAATGAGCAGAATAATTGTATTGATAGTCGGTAGCCCAGCAGCGCTCATTTCTTGAGTGGTAATGCCTCCTGGCGTTGATACCAGCGGCCACATGGCTTCAAAAGTCGGCCACAAGACTTCATTGGTCATAGCATTGTTTGAAGCCCCACCCAGCCACGGAACCGAAATAAACCTTGCGTAGTAGAGCGCACCGAAAAACGCGGCGAAAAACATCACCTCAGAGAAAATAAACCAGCTCATCCCTTGTCGATAGGAACGGCCTAGCTGGTCGCTGTAAAGCCCGGCCATAGACTCATCAATTTGGTTTTTAAACCAGCCCACTAGCATAACTAGCAGCACGGCTATTCCTGCCAAGAGGATATGTCCCCCATAACCGGTTTCACCTCTAGTTGCCTGCACCACATAATTGCCTGCGCCAACGGCGATAAGAAACAGCGCCACGGCGCCTACGATGGGCCATGGGCTTTGTGCGGGTACATAGTATTTTTGGTATTCGTGATTCTGTACTTCGGTTTGCATTTTCTTCTCCTTATCCCTTCTGCTTATTCACCAGTTGATGGGGTTGAAGCCATAAAGGGATTCGGTGTTGTCGTTAGGTCACTGGCTCGCGCTGTGACGTCATAGAGTGTGTACTGCAAGGTAAAAAATGTTATATCTTCGGGTAGCTGCGGGTCGACGTAGAACTGCATGGGCATGTAGGCCTCACTTCCCGCCTCTAATGGCTGTTGATTGAAGCAAAAGCACTCTGTCTTGTTTAAGTAGAGCGCCGCTGTGCCGGGGGATACAGAAGGAATTGCTTGAGCAACGATATTACTTGATGCAGGGTTTCTCACATAAAACGATACCGTGTTAAGCTCGCCAGGGTGCACCTTCACACGCTTAGTTTCGGCGCGAAACTCCCATGGCATTCCAGTATTGGTGCGAGTGATAAACTCTACGGTCACTTCACGTGACTCATCAATCTCAACTGATTGGTAAACTGCTGCCGTGTTCTCAGTTTTGCCATTAATTCCCGCTACGTCACAAAAGACGTCATACAAGGGGACCAAGGCGAAGCCAAAGCCAAACATGCCAATGACAATAGCAACAAGCTTGATAACCATCTTGTTATTTGCACTTTGCTGTGACATTACGCAACCTCCGGGTAACTTCAATAGTGAAGCTTGTTAAACGCTTGTATAATCGCTTATTTACTCCACTGTCAGCACTATGTGAATGCCATCCTTACCGCTGCTGTTTAGCGCTTTACAAGAATGGCTAATTCACAAACGCCACCTACCGTTACTTCACGACAGGTGGTGTTTCAAACGTGTGGTAAGGCGCAGGTGATGGAATTTCCCATTCCAACCCTTCGGCGCCATCCCAAACTTGCGCCGATACTGCTTCACCTTGCTTTTTGCACGCCTTGATAAGCAGGGCAAGAAAGATCAGCTGAGATAAGCCGAAAGCAAAACCACCCAAACTTATCCATTTATTGAAATCAGCGAACTGTAATGCATAGTCAGGAATACGACGTGGCATACCTGCTAAACCAACAAAATGCATAGGGAAAAACAAGACATTTACCGATATCAAGGAGCACCAGAAATGCCATTTAGCCAAGGTAGTGTCGTACATTTTGCCTGTCCATTTAGGCAGCCAGTAATACACGGCCGCCATAATTGAAAAGACTGCCCCAGTTACCAGAACGTAGTGGAAGTGAGCCACAACAAAGTAGGTGTCATGATATTGGAAATCCACAGGTGTTATCGCCAGCATTAGCCCTGATAAGCCACCAATGGTAAACAGAACAATAAAGGCAATAGCAAACATCATTGGCATTTCAAAGCTTAGTGAACCACGCCACATGGTCGCTACCCAGTTAAACACCTTAACCCCAGTAGGAACCGAGATAAGCATGGTGGCAAACATAAAGAACATCTCCATGTACACTGGCATGCCCGTGGTAAACATGTGGTGAGCCCACACCACAAATGAAAGCAGTGCGATAGACGCTGTGGCGTACACCATAGACGCATAGCCAAATAGCTGCTTTCTGGAAAAGGTAGGAACAATTTGCGAGATAATGCCGAAAGCAGGCAAAATCATGATATACACTTCAGGGTGCCCAAAGAACCAGAAAATGTGCTGGAACATAACTGGGTCGCCGCCACCTGCAGCATCAAAGAAACTCGTTCCGAAGAACTTATCCGTTAATACCATGGTTACCGCACCGGCAAGTACAGGCATAACGGCAATAAGCAAGAATGCGGTGATAAGCCACGTCCACACAAATAGCGGCATTTTCATCCAGGTCATACCCGGCGCACGCATATTGAAAATAGTCACGATCACATTAATCGCGCCCATAATGGAGGAAATACCCATAATGTGAACCGAGAACACGAACAGCGCGGTAGAATCGCCACTGTAGGTTGTTGAAAGCGGCGCGTAGAAAGTCCACCCGAAAGCAGGGCCACCACCTTCCATAAATAGTGAGCTAAGCAGAATTAAAAAAGCGCCAGGTAAAATCCAGAAGCTCCAGTTATTCATCCGCGGCAACGCCATATCTGGAGCGCCAATCATCATCGGGATAAGCCAGTTTGCTAGCCCCGTAAAAGCGGGCATTACGGCACCAAAAACCATGATAAGCCCATGCACCGTGGTCATTTGATTAAAGAAATTTGGTTCAACAATTTGTAGGCCGGGCTGAAACAATTCAGCGCGGATCACCATGGCCATTGCGCCGCCAACTAAAAACATAATAAAGGCAAACCACAGGTAGAGTGTGCCAATGTCTTTGTGATTAGTAGTAAACAGCCAGCGCGTTATTCCTTTGGGAATATGATCGTGGTGCTCATGGTCATCATGTAGGTGATCGCCATGTACGTGACCACTGTGAGGCGCAGAGGTATCTGGCGAAATAACTTCAGTTGCTTTGCTCATTTTTCTGCTCCTAGTTTCCGTTTGCCACTGCATTGACGTCTTTGGCCTGAACCATATCGCCAGTGTTATTACCCCACGCATTGCGCTCGTAAGTGACTACCGCTGCAATTTCTTTAAGGCTAAGCATTTTGCTAAACGCCTGCATAGCCGTACCCGACTTACCATGTAGGACAATGTCGATGTGACCTTGTTGATCTTCTAACGCCATCTTGCTGCCTTTAAGTGCTGGGAATACACCTGGTAACCCCTCACCATTTGGCATATGACAGGCTGCACACGTAGCGTTATACACGCGCTCGCCTTCTTTCATTAATTCGTCCATAGACATATTCATAGAAAGTAGACGCTGCTCTTCTTCTTTGGCTTTACGAACAATTTCTTCTTGTTCGCCCATCCATTTATCAAACTCAGCGGGCTCTTTAGCGATAACCACGACTGGCATGTAACCATGGTCTTTTCCGCACAGCTCAGCGCATTGCCCCCGATAAATGCCTGGCTCGTTGACCTTAGCCCAAGACTCGTTAATAAAGCCTGGATTTGCATCCTTTTTGACGGCGAAATCAGGGACCCACCACGAATGGATAACGTCGTCAGATGTAATAAGAAAACGCACCTTTTTCCCTGTTGGAATGACTAACGGACGATCAACTTCCAGTAAGTAATTGTCGGTTTTCTGAAATTTGTTTTCTATTTGCTCACGCTGAGTAGCAAGCAGAGAGTAAAACTCTACGTCGCTGTCCATATATTTGTAGTGCCATTTCCACTGAGAGCCGGTTACCAACACGGTCATGTCAGGCTCAGACGTATCTTCCATTGCTATAAGGGTGTTCGCCGCAGGCACAGCCATAAAGATTAGAATAAGAAAAGGAACAACGGTCCACGCAATTTCAACCTTCACGTTTTCGTGAAAATTAGCGGGCTTAGCTCCACGAGACTTACGATGTAGATACATTGAGGCAAACATAACCCCAAACACTACAACCGCAATCCCTACACATATAAAGAACATCAGCATATGAAGGTCATAAACCTGCCCGCTGATATCGGTTGCACCACGTCTTAAATTGAGTGAAGAAACTTCTTCACTAGCTTCTTGCGCAAGAAGCAATGGGGAAAGAAGCAAAATAGGTATACTAGAACACCATTTTGCAATAATGGTCGTTAGTTGTTTCACTCAGCACCTCCGTAATAGCAAGACCAAAAACGCTGATTTTTTTGCGCGATGCCCTACCAAATGGTTTGCGAACGATTGACCCATAACCTCAACTTGTAAAACAAATTTAGAGTCATTGTTATTATTTTGTTAATCTTTGTCTAAGAATTGCGCAATAATTCCGTGCCGTCTAGTCTTTTCTGTTAAAAATTTAACGAAGCGTTCAATTTTTAATCATTTGCAATGGCAGCCTAACGTTACGCTTTGAATAAAGGAGTAAATTGGTAGCTGTTGAGACGGGGTAAAATCAAACGCGCATTTTGAACAAGGCATGTGAGCTTACGAGCAATCATTTGAGCGAAAAATCAACGAGTAACGTGCTATCGATATTTATTTTCAAACAAATTTTCAAATAATGAATGCATACCTAAAAATTCATTCACAGGCAGAATGGCTTTTGCGTGCTGCTTAATATTTATACTTTAGGTCATGATTGGACGAGGTATTGCGCGCTGCTAACTTAAGAAAACTAGCAGAAATATAGCAACAAAAGGCATTAAAAAAGCGGCTAGGGCGCCGCTTTTTGCTGAAGATGTTAAAACCTTACATCCAGTCGGCGTTTCTTATGACACCCACGGCAATACCTTCTATGGCAAAAGGCTCGCTGGCAAGATCTACTTTAATTGGCGAAAACTCTTCATTTTCAGCATGAAGTAGGACTTCACGACCGCGTTTTTCTAAACGCTTAACCGTAACGTCTTCATCCACCCGCGCCACAACGACCTGACCATTGTGGACATCAGTCGTGCGATGCACCGCGAGGAGATCACCATCTAAGATACCGATGTCCTTCATACTCATGCCGTTTACACGAAGCAAAAAGTCTGCCTGAGGCTGAAACAAAGCAGGATCGACTTTGTAGTGCGATTCGACATGTTCTTGCGCCAAAATTGGCTCACCAGCCGCTACGCGCCCGATTAGAGGCAAACCTTCTTCTTCTGATGCTGTATCCTCAAGGGGGATATTGAGCTTAATACCACGGGAGGTACCAGGTAAGATTTCAATTACGCCCTTACGCGCCAATGCTTTCAAATGTTCTTCTGCTGCATTGGCAGAACGAAAACCAAGTTGACGAGCAATTTCCGCACGTGTAGGCGGCATTCCCGTTTCTTGCATGGTTGTTTTAATAAGTTCTAAAACTTCAGTTTGTCGAGCTGTGAGTGGGCGCATAAAAGACCTGTCTGTTCATACAGTTCCTGTAAGTATATACACCTAAAAACAAATAACAAGCACTTGCCGCGTCTTTTGCTACACGCATGAGTCTGCGACAAGTGCAGTATCCTTATTTTGCCAGAAGGGCCATGTCCGAGTTACCTATTTGTAGCTCCAACTCTCCATCACTGTTTTTGCGGGTACGCATACCATCAACGTTTTGCAGCCCCAATAGCGGACTGTGCCATACCGCATGCCCTTTATTATCAATCTCAACTACTTGGTACCCGATGCTGTCATAGTAATCATACGAATAGTCGTAATCATCTGGCTGATGGATGGCGAGGATCGACTGGTTAGACGATGTCGTTGGTATAGCTGCTATCTTCTGAGGGTAAAAAGACAGCGCTATAGTCTCTTTCAATGCTAATGCTTCGCTTGTCACGTCATACACATTGATCGTTGAATAATCTCTGTCCAGACACACAAACTCAAGGTCACTATCGCTATCAAAATTTACTGTGAGCAGTTGATCGCAAGTAGTTTCCAACTCATTTAACTCAACAAACTCACCGTCCTGCATTTTATAGAGCTTTAACGAACGATACCCCCCGACAGCAAAATAATGCACTCCATTACTTTCTGAAACAGCCAGCGCGTTGATTGAAAAATCGTTGTTGATCGCGTCAATTAGCACCTGATTTTCAATATCAAACGCTTTAAGTCGATCGTTTTCCACGACAACTGCATCAGCGTAACTGTCGCTATTCACATCTAGTGCTTCAATAAATGATATTTGACTGTTGTGATTTTGACTCAGTGTCCACTGAACAGAATTATCCGAAAGTCTCACCACATTGAACGACGAATTATAGTCCAGCGCCCCTATAAATAACTCACCCACACCGTCATTATTGTAGTCTGTAACAACGGGCTTGCTGTCGTTATAGGCGTCTTCACCAACTTCGCCACTTATCGCAAACTCATCGTCTTTGTTTACTGATAAAATTTGAATAGATGAATCGTAATTGCTTGTGTCACTGACAAAGACAGCTCTTTCGTCATTGTCACCGTAGGGAGCCCAGCCTGCAGCGTGATATTTATAAGCGCGCGGCGCACTTTCAATATCTGCCAATGCATACTCACCGCTAGCGTTCTGTTGTGCGACTAAAACTTGGTTGTCACCAGTCCAAATGATATCTGGCACATTGTCGTTATCTAAATCATCGATAAGAAGTGACATAGCGCTGTACGTGTTGTGAGCGATAGCCCACTGCTCAGAAATTTGACCCGCATCGAATGCAAAGCCTTTCACCTGTCCCCACTGACATTCGGATACCACCACGAGCCCTTTAGCAGCTGAGCTTTCATTGGTGTAGGCTATATCGCAAATGTCTGGATGTTCCAGCGTGGCTAAACTGTTTTTAGATACTGCTGAGTAAATTGAGATATGGTTCCAACTATCAGCACCGATGATTTCATCGACACCATCGTCATTCATATCGCCCACCACAACAAACATGTTGCTAAACCCGCTGCCATACAGCCATTGGTTGGTACCACTGTCAATGTCAAATACGTAACCGTTGTTCGTCACCATCTCTATCGAAGCGTCATCATCTACATTACCAAAAGCAATATTATTAACGCCGTCGATATCATACTGCTGTAACTGTTCACCCGTTTGAACATCAACAATGACAATCGCGTTCGGATCATAATAGTCATCACCGTATAAATAAGCGACTTCATCAATTCCATCGCCATTGATGTCATAAAACAATCCAGAAACTATACTTCCTTCTACAACGAACACCGCTTCGGCATTACTTTCACGGTCTTTTATAACAGACAAACCCTGTTGTGTAAGAAGGTAGATCTCATCGTTATTGTCACCGTCAACATCCTGGGAATGCACGCCCCTAATTTCACCTTTAGTGGGCAATTTATAGGGGTATACGTAGGTATTTTTGAGCGAATTTCCCTCTAACGAAAAAGTACCCACATTTCGCTCATTAATTGATACAAGCTCTTTTACACCATTAGATGAAGCGACTGCAAATCCGTGATTATAAATTGGTGTCATCGCCGTTACGCGTGCGTACGCTGGGGCTTTATTTGCGTAAGCCTTGATCTCTAGGGTTTGTAAATTCTCCTCGCCATCTAAGCTAGCAAAATTAAAAATATATGTTTGCTCGTTGAACAACTGACTCTCAGGTACCTGCCAAGTCAATAAGCCTTCATCATCGAGGGTTACGCCTTCAGGCGCTGATACAAGCTGCCCTGCAGAGTCACTATTAATTTGATCGGGGTCCGTCATACTCACAGTGAACTCGACGTAACCACCAGCAGCTACCGATTCAGGCATATTGGAAACGGCAAGTGTCATTGGGGAGTCACTAATAGTAATAAACAATGGTTGCGACTCAACAACGTTAACACCGTCGGACACTACCATAGTTACTTTAAGTTCATCGCCGAACACCGCGTTGTATGCAGGCAATGTATTACCGCTAACGCCTTCTAAAACAACGTTGTTAATATACCAACGGTAGGATACTGACAAATCAGATTCAGGCGTATCAGAGTCGTAATAATACCCCTCATCAACGGTTATATCGTCAGACGTGTAAACAGGGTCATAAGCAAAGTAATAAGGTTCACCTGCAACGGGAGGTGCTGAAATAGTTTCTATATCGGATAGAACAATATTCGCGATATTGCTGCTTGCAAAGGTCTCGATACTGCTGAAAAACACGCCAACATCATAGGTGTCATCGCCGTCGGAATCTTCACCATAGCGAACCGCGCCCTGCATTAAATCTATGCCTGCCGTTTTATCGCCTTTTACGACAAGGGAACCTTGGTAAGCATAAGGTAGCCCTCCTTCCTCAGACAAGTAAGAAAACTCTAGTTTACCTTTAGAGCCGATATATATTGTCCCCTCAAATTCAGAGGAGTAACTAATACTTCTCACACCATCAAAAGAGGTAGCGTTTATTTTGTAGGTCTCGCCGTTAAACGTAGCAGTCAGATATTGTGTGTATTCTTCGTTGTAATAACCCGTGCGTGAGTCGTAGCTTAAATCAGCTTTCATTAGCCCTTTTAGCGTTACGCGTTGGCTACCTCTTCCTACCGAAAGACTCGTGAAATATGATGTGGCCTCAAAGTTGTCGTCGTCTGATTTAGTAATAGCGACTGAAAGTTGGCCGTCGTGATACGCATTTAGGTAGTAGTGAAGGCATTGGTCATAATCGACAACTATTGTTCCTATACCCGTTTCCAAGTTCAGGTTTCCAGAGTAAGAAATAGAGCCTGAATCCGAACACGGTGTGGTACCCTCAATATTGCCGTTGGCATCTACAAGCTCTGATACCTCGAACAGGTCTAAATAAGGTGAACTCGTGATATCTTCACCGAAAAGTGCCACATAGACGTTTTGCACAGCACTAAGATCGGCTGTTGCCACTTTTGTTGCGCCCGTATAACCATTGTCAGCGTAGCTCTTAGCTGCAGAATCTAGTTGTGCAGTAGAGTAGTCTAATGGATTCGACAGAATTTCTAACGCGGTAGGCTCAGGAGGAGGTGCAGGCGTTGGGTTAGGAGACGAGTCAGCCCCTCCTCCGCCACCACAAGCCGTTAGAGCTATAACAGAAAAAAGGCCAGAAAAACCCAAGCGCGAAGTGTTCATGCGTCGTCCCTGATTTGTAAGGCATGATGGCTTTTCATTAGTCAAAAGCTCAAAACACGCCTAATTTTGTTAACTACAGTGAAATATTATCTTCTTATAGCGTATCTTTGTTTACCACACAATCATCACTTTTAAGGATAAGCATGGCTCTAAGACTTTTAACAAAGAAAAATTCTCAGTCATCATCCCATACTACTTGATTTCGGCCTTGCTCTTTTGCTTTGTAGAGGCATTTATCTGCCGCAGATAAAAGCGCGCTGAAATCTGCGCCATAGGTATTATCGATAAAGGTTGCACCTATACTAATAGAAAGCTTTATTGTGTCGGTTTTGTAGGTAACAAGACTTTCTTCCACTGCGATACGAAGCGCTTCTAACTGTGTATTAATTTCTTTTTTATTTTTACCCATTCTCACAATAGCAAACTCTTCACCACCTAGTCTGGCAACCACATTCGGCTCGCTGTTTTGTTTAGCTATTTTCCTTGCAAGCGTAATAAGCGCCTGGTCACCCGCATCATGTCCGTAGGTATCATTTACCTTCTTAAAATAATCAATATCAACAATCGCAACGCAGGCACTTAAATGCTGTTTCGAAAATGCTATACATTCATCAATAAATGCCCTTCGGTTGTACAAGCCCGTCAACGAGTCCGTCATAGCTAATTGCCGTAGCTTTTCCTCTGCGACGGCGCGTGCATCTTCTAATTCTACCGCATAGAAAAGGCCAGCTAACGCATCGAGTAGAGGCTGTAAAAACTTTGCATCTTCTACATTGTATGTCTCAAATTTGTTGGCTAAACCAATCATGCCCACCACTCTATCTTTGACCTTGATCGGCAGCCCTAAAAATCGACTAATGCGCGGGTGTCCTTTCGGCACCCCTTTTGAGTTTGGATGGGTCCCTGAAGTATTACTTATCGTTACTTCACCGGTTAAAATAGTGGTACCAAAAAGGTTGTCGAAGCTACTGAAATATAGGTTCCTTTTTTTGTACTCGTTATATTGTGTGAAACTGGTGCTGTCCCACACTATTTCAGAAATGGCGTGAATAAACAGCTTTGAATCATCGCCTTCCCCTTTCATTTGGCCAATGAAAGCAAACTGACTATCTGAGATATCAATAAGCTCCGGTAATACCGTTTGGCAGGCCAAAGTTAAGTCGTTGCTCTGAAGATAGGAGGCACGGGTCTTATTGATAAATTGCAGTAGCTGGGTTTTCTTTTTCTCGTGAAGCTCGCTTTCCATTCTTTGCGTAATGTCTCGATGAATACCAGCAACGCGGATAGCCTTACCCGTAATGTCAAATTCCACGGTTTTTCCATAGCTTTCAACCCAGACCCACGAACCATTGGTATGTTTCATGCGAAAAGTGGTGTTGAAAACCTTGCTCTTTCCAGTGATGTGTTCGTTTAATTGCTTTTCTACTTTTACATAGTCCGCAGGGTGGATTAGCTGCCTGAAAAAGCGAGAGCTAGTATCGTAATACTCATATTCAAGACCGACGATGTCACACCAACGTTTGTTAACCTGATTTACATCCGCGGCCAAATTCCAATCCCACGTACCTAATTCAGAGGCCTCCAATAAGAGCCGCATGCGCTGGTTTGTTGTGTGAAGTTTGTCTTCAACATATTTTTGATCGCTGGTATCGAAAAGAAATGCTTGCACTGAATACAGCATCCCGTCCTCACGAAAACTCGCCGTTGAGATCATACTTACCCAAATGGTACGCGTGGGCGTGGCTATTTGAAGACGGCATGAATGGGTTTCAACACCTTCCATATGCGCCTGCATAGCAAAAGTAAAATCGCTTTCAGCAACTTGAGTTAGCACATCGCCAAACTCGACTGCGCCACTGAGTAAGTCCTGCGCCGATATGCCCAATACGCGCTCACTATTTTGAGAAATATGAACTAGCTGAAGGGACGTTGTGCTCCGCCATGTGGCCAAAACTATGGGAGACTTTTCGATCAGTCCGTGTTCACGCTTCAGTGCCTCATGCTCTCTGGAAAGCGAAATGTGTTTGCTTACAAGTCCGCCTATTCTGTCTAAGACTTTTAAATATTTATCTTCAATTTCTCGAGGAACCGTATCAATAAGACATACGGCGCCAACAACTTCATCGTTAACTTCAATGGGGGTTCCCGCATAAAAGCAGATGTGCGGTTCACCAGTCACAAGTGGATTATTCTTAAACCTAGGGTCATCATGTGCATTGTTTACGACAATTTGTTTGCGTTCTTGCACAACATGATTACAAAAAGCATGCTCTCGACTCACTTTAGAAAGTGCAGTTCCATACCGTGCTTTGAATGTCTCCTCAAATTCCCCAACAATTCCTATTAGCGCAATAGGTACTTTGTATGCTCCTGCTAACACAACCATAAGATCGTCAAGATCTAACGGCACATCATTACCAAGCAAAATATCATCAATTGTCTTTAATCGCTTTCGATCATCCACTATTACAAACTCACATTCATTTATCTTTATAAAAATAGTTTCTGACTTAGCTTATAGCAATTTAAATACTGCTAATGTTGCATTGCTAAAAAGGCCAGTGAGCCTTACCCTAGAAAATGCCCCGAAAAATATAAAAACACAGGCGCTTTTGAACTTCTTGAACTTACAGCTAGGTAGAGAGTCTGTAATACAAGCAAATCAATAACATTGGCCCATCGCGAGATTGCGATGCGATTGTGTTACACTTCACTCGTCTTTATTTCATAGGATTACATAATTCATGTCGTGGATGCGAAAAGCCCTTTTGTCGGTATTTCATTATCCTGTTAAGTTACTGGTTAAAGCCCACAGTATTCCAGTAAACGTTGAAACCGAATTAGGAATAGATAAAAGCAAACCCATTGTCTATCTACTTCCCACTAACTCAGTGACAGACCAGCTTGCGCTGAGAATGTCGACCAAGTACCTAGGTCTACCGAGCCCAACAGACGCACTTACACTGGCGGGTAGAGAGTATTCGTCTACTCTGTTTTTACGTAAAACTCAGCCTCTCTTTCGCTCGTCAGCCAAAGATACGGGTATTGAAGACGTGTTCACTGAACTTTTTCACTTGCACAGAGACCACGAAAACCTCGACCTACAGGTAGTTCCTGTGTATGTGACTTGGGGCCGAGCACCAGGGCGCGGTAACCCCGGCTTGAGCGACTTAATTGCTGACAATGCTGCACCGAGCTGGCTACGTAAACTTTTCATCGTGCTATTTTTAGGCCGAGATAACTTTATAAATTATTCTAAAGCTGTCTCCGCACGCGCAATGTCAAATCAACACGGAAGTGATCAAAGCATTGCCCACAAGCTTGTACGCGTAGCAAGTACTCACTTTCAACGAAAACGTCAGAGTATGACAGGCCCTACACTGTTAGAGCGACAAGAGCTCAACAACAGTGTGCTAGGTTCAGATGCGGTACGCCGTGCAATTGCCGAAGAGTCAAAAAATAAAAAAGTCACCCATGAAAAGGCTAAAGAGCGGGCTCAAACTTATATCACCGAAATTGCTGCAGATTATCGCGAAGGACTTATCCGTTTTGGTGACAGACTGCTCACACGCATTTGGAACAAAATTTATAACGGCATTAGCGTAGGCCATGCTGAGCGCATACGTGAGCTAGCCGCTAACGGTCACGAAATTATTTACGTGCCTTGCCACCGCAGCCACATGGACTATCTGTTATTAACTTACGTGATTTATCATGAGGGTATGGTAACGCCTCACATTGCAGCGGGTATCAATCTTAACTTTTGGCCTGTTGGAAAAATGTTTCGCCGAGGAGGCGCTTTCTTCCTTCGCCGAAGTTTCGCTGGCAATAAGCTTTACACGGCTGTGTTCAGAGAATATTTAGAGTTGCTGTTTAACAAAGGTTACTCTGTAAAATACTACCCCGAGGGTGGACGCAGCCGAACGGGTCGCCTAATTCCGCCTAAAACCGGTATGTTAGCCATGACTATTCAAGCAATGCTTAAAGGCGTTAACCGCCCTGTTAGTATTGTCCCTGTTTACATTGGCTATGAAAACGTAATGGAAGTGAAGAGCTATTTGAACGAACTTAAAGGCTCTAAGAAGAAAAAAGAATCTAACCTTCAGGTGTTCTCTGCCATTCGTAAACTTAAAAATTACGGGCACGGTTATGTAAACTTCGGTGAGCCTATTGCGCTTAATCAGTTCCTTGAAAGTCATGTACCGAACTGGCGCGACTGTCGCGATGCTGAACCAGAGAAGAAGCCCGCTTGGTTAACGCCTGCAGTTAATGAATTAGCTAACAACGTCATGACGCGCATTAACCGCGCTGCAGCACTTAACGGCATGGCATTAGCTTCGCTATGTCTGCTGTCTTCTAAAAGGCAGACAATGAGTGAAGTGGAACTTCAACAAGCCATGGATGACTTCATGAACTTGTTCAAAACAGTGCCCTTCAGTGATGATGCCACTATTCCAGATTCATCGGCACAAGAATTACTTCGGGATACATTAAAATTAGGTCGTTTTGATGTTAAAGAAGACGATTACGGACGTTTGATCAGCCCTCAGCCTAAATCTGCTGTATATCTGACCTATTATCGCAACAATATTTTGCACTTGTTCGCCATACCAGGCCTTATCATGGCGTCTATCTTCGCTAAGAAGGGCGCAACCAAGAACAGCATTTTCCAGCTCATTGCAGCGCTTTATCCTTTGCTACAAAAAGAATTGTTTTTGCATTTAACGCAAGATGAAGCACTTGCGCATACTGATGCCTTGATCACTGCCATGTTAGACAACGGACTGTTGCGCCAAAAAGATGGTGAGCTTTTACCCCCAGATGCACACTGCAAACAGTTCCATTCTGCTTGGTTATTAAGCCGCTGTATGCAAGAAACATTGCAGCGTTATGCTGTAGTGTTGACAATTCTTGATAAAGAAAAGGTGATAAGCCGCAGTGCATTAGAGCGAGAAAGTAAACAGGTCGCTGAGCGCTTATCAGCGCTTTATGGTTTAAGCTCGCCTGAGTTTTACGATAAGAACGTGCTTTCTAGCTTCATCGGCGCACTAAAAGATAACCATTGGTTAGATTCTGAAAAAGACGGCAGCTTAAAATACTCGGAAGAGTGTGAAGCTTTGCGTGCTGATGTGATGGCGCTGATATGGCCTGAGATGATTCAGCATCTAGAAAATGTTGCGTTAAACACGGCAAATTAAAATTGTATGCCCTTTGGCTACCGCTTTTTTAAAAGCGTAAAAAAACCCATGCATTAGCATGGGTTTTTTATTAGCCATCTATCTAACTAAATAGTGTCTCTCGCTGTCTATAGCGCGATAGGCGCCGAGACAGTACCTCTTAAATTGAGGTTAAAATAGCGAGGCTGTAATAGTGCCGCTTTGTATCGCTCCTCGGTAAACCTGCGCTTAACGTGAAGCAATACAAAGCGAAAACAGGTTAAAGTGGACCATGATTCACTTTTGAATATATTGCTATCAAAGGCTTTTCTGCATTGCCGACAAAACGTTACGCTGGTTGCGACAGAAAAAAGCGATACGCAGGGTTATCTGTTACCTCTTCGACCTTATAGCCTAATTCAGCTACATGCTGATTAAAGTCATCCCGGCTTTCTGGCGCAATGTCAAAACCAGCCAATACCAAGCCTTCCGCAGCACCGTGGTTACGATAGTGGAATAAAGTAATATTCCACTGCTCACCCAATGTGTTTAAGAAGTTCAGTAGTGCACCAGGGCGCTCAGGAAATTCAAAGCTGAACACCTGCTCGTTTAAAATGGTCGGCGGGCGGCCGCCTACCATATGCCGGACGTGAAGCTTTGCTAACTCGTTATCAGTGAGGTTAACGCAGTCATATCCTTTGTGTTCAAGATCGTGTTGTAGTGTCGCAAATTCTTGCTGACCACCTTTTAGCCTAACCCCAACAAAAATATGCGCTTCGCTCTCACTTGCGTAGCGATAGTTGAATTCAGTAATCGCTTTTGCGCCAACGCACTCACAAAACTGTTTAAACGCACCTTTAGTTTCAGGAATTTTAACGGCAAAAACCGCTTCTTTCTGCTCGCCTAATTCACAGCGTTCAGACACATAGCGCAGGGTATGAAAGTTGATGTTTGCGCCACATAAAATACCGCCTAGCTTTTTACCTTTAAGGTCGTGTTGCTTGGCATATTTGCGAATTGCCGCTACCGATAATGCACCCGCAGGCTCGGCGATAACACGGGTATCATCGAAGATATCTTTTATAGCCCCGCAGATTTCATCATTGGTAACCGTAATGGTTTCATCAACTAAGCGGTTACACAGACGAAAAGTTTCTTGCCCCATTACTTTTACAGCCACGCCGTCGGCAAAAATGCCTACGCTTTCCAGCTCGGTAGGCTCGCCTTGCGCTTTTGCTTCAATGAAACAGGCCGACTCTTCTGACTCAACGGCTACAATCTTAATACTGGGTTTGAGTTGCTTTAAGTACACCGCAATGCCAGCGGCTAGGCCACCACCGCCAACAGCAATAAACAAAATATCCAGGTTTGGGTTTTGCTCCAACAACTCTCGTGCAACAGTACCTTGCCCAGCTATTACATCTGGGTTGTCGAAGGGCGGCACAAAAGTATAGCCGTGGGTATCACACAAGTCTTTGGCATGTTTGCTTGCCTGGTCGAAGCTCGTGCCATGCAAGACAACATTTACGTTATCACCACCGAAGCGACGTACTGCGTCCACTTTAATGTCAGGGGTGGTTTCTGGCATAACGATAGTTGCTTGAATGCCCTTCATCTTTGCACTGTATGCTAAGCCTTGCGCGTGATTACCCGCAGATGCGCCAATAACGCCAGCTTGCAGTTGTGCTTCGCTTAACGAACAAATACGGTTGTAGGCACCGCGCAGCTTAAAGCTTTTCACTGGCTGCTGATCTTCTCGTTTCAAAAAGATTTCATTGCCAAGTTCCGCTGAAAGCAACGACATATAAGACAGTTCACTAGCTACCGCCACATCGTAAACGGGAGCGAGTAATATCTTTTTCAGATACTCGTGGTCGCTAACGTGCTCGTTTTCCATTACAAGTCTTCCAGCTTACTGACATCGCGCACCGCACCTTTGTCGGCACTGGTTGCCAGCGCTGCAAAGGTCTTAAGTGATGTAGAAACTTCCCGTACGCGATCTTTCGGTTTCCAAGGCTTATCGCTTGCTTCCATTTTTGCACGGCGCTCGGCAAGTGCTTCATCAGAAATAACAATATTGATGCTCCGGTTAGGGATATCTATTTCAATCTTGTCCCCGTCTTCAACTAAGCCAATACCGCCACCGCTGGCGGCCTCTGGCGAACAATGCCCGATGGACAAGCCACTTGTACCACCACTGAAACGCCCGTCGGTTACTAACGCACAGTGCTTACCCAGGCCCTTCGATTTCAAATACGACGTTGGATATAGCATTTCTTGCATACCCGGCCCACCACGAGGGCCTTCGTAGCGAATAAACACGACATCACCGGCTTTTACTTCGTCACCTAAGATACCTGCCACTGCATCATCTTGGCTCTCGTAAATACGGGCAGTACCGTTGAATTTTAGAATAGATTCATCAACTCCAGCGGTTTTTACAATGCAGCCATCTTCGGCCACATTCCCATAAAGCACCGCTAAGCCACCTTCTTGGCTAAACGCATTCTCGATAGAGCGAATACAGCCATTCTCACGGTCGTCATCGGCTTCATCCCAGCGACAATCTTGGCTAAAAGCTTTAGTAGTGCGAATACCCGCAGGACCTGCACGGAAAAAGGTTATCGCGTCTTTGTTTTCGGGGTTAGTGATGTCCCACTCGCTGATAACGTCAGTAAGCTGCTTGCCTAAGACGTGATTAACATCGGTATTTAGTAAGCCCGCTTTATTTAGCTCGTTTAAAATACCCAATACGCCACCGGCACGGTGTACGTCTTCCATGTGGTATTTAGGTGTAGACGGCGCCACTTTGCATAAGTGAGGCACTTTGCGAGACAAGCGGTCGATATCATCCATAGTGAAAGGCACTTCACCTTCCATTGCTGCCGCTAGCAAGTGCAAAATGGTATTAGTTGACCCCCCCATGGCAATATCTAAGCTCATGGCATTTTCAAACGCTTTAAAGTTGGCAATGTTACGTGGCAATACGCTTTCATCATCATCGCCGTAGTAGCGCTTACAAAGCTCTACAATTTGTTTACCCGCCTGTTTAAACAAACCTTCACGGTCTGCGTGGGTAGCCAGCATTGAGCCGTTGCCCGGTAATGATAAACCTAACGCTTCGGTTAAGCAGTTCATGGAGTTCGCCGTGAACATTCCTGAGCAAGAACCACAGGTAGGGCAGGCAGAGCGCTCAATCTCGTCAGTGTCTGCATCGCTCACTTTGTCATCAGCAGCTGCTACCATGGCGTCAACTAAATCAAGCTTAATAAGCTGGTCCGAAAGCTTGGTTTTACCCGCTTCCATTGGGCCGCCAGATACGAATATCACTGGCACGTTCAAGCGCATAGACGCCATTAACATTCCAGGGGTGATCTTATCGCAGTTAGAAATACAGACGATGGCGTCCGCGCAGTGTGCGTTCACCATGTACTCTACTGCATCAGCAATGATCTCGCGAGACGGAAGGCTGTACAGCATACCGCTGTGGCCCATTGCTATACCGTCATCTACCGCTATGGTATTGAATTCTTTGGCGACACCACCAGCTTCTTCCACGCTGCGCGCTACTAGCTGACCAAGGTCTTTGAGGTGAACGTGCCCAGGTACAAACTGCGTAAATGAGTTAGCAATAGCAATAATAGGCTTGCCGAAATCAGAATCTTTCATTCCGGTTGCACGCCATAGCGCACGAGCGCCGGCCATATTTCTACCTTGTGTGGTAGTTGCAGAACGTAACTTGGGCATAAATCCTTCCCGTTAATTTTAGGTGCTAGGGTTTAATGCTAGACCTTATATGTGAAACTTAAAAACAGCGGTAAACCAGTGATGCTTTGGCTTGTTTTCCAATACGCACTGTTTTACTCAAAATTGCATGTCATACTGATGATGTATTAAATCATCTTAGGTCGTTCAAGCGAAGGGCGACAAAGCCCAACTGCTCACGGATCAGTAGCGCTTTGTTTTATATGATATCTTTGACTTACAATGCCGTATTCCTTTGGCATTATAAAAATGAAATGTTGTTCGTTTGGGGTTATGGCTTTACCCCTACAAGCAATGCGCAGTAAACCGCGAATTGGTATTATGCAAAGAAATAGCATGAAACACACGGCTTGATCAAGTTTTTGCGGTAGAAATAGCGAGTTCTTAAGAGTAGTAAAAGGGTAATAAGCATGTTCGATTGGTTTCACTGGTTAAACCTTGCAGGCGTTGCCGTGTGTGCAATTTCAGGCACCCTTATGGCTTATCAAAAACGCATGGATGGATTTGGTGTAGTAGTGCTTGCCAGCGCTACAGCCATTGGCGGCGGTACTTTGCGAGATGTGATGTTAGATGTACCCGTTTTTTGGATTGCCGATACCGATTACTTGTACACCACATTAATTGCTGCCTTTATACCCATTGTTTGGCTACGAATCAGCCCACGCTTCCCTTTTCACTACCTGTTAATCGCCGATGCTTTTGGGCTAGCGCTTTTTAATGTAGTAGGCATAGAAAAAGCCTTAGCCAACGATACCGGTATGGCAGTGGCGGTTGCAATGGGCACCATTACTGGCGTATTTGGGGGGTTGTTACGAGACGTTATCTGTCGCGAAGTACCGCTGGTACTAAACGGCGAGCTTTATGCGATGACCTGTATCGCTGGCGGTGTGGTATATGGCATTGCACTAGAATTTGACCTTGCTACCCAGTGGTGTGGTATTGCAGCTCTTGCGACCACCGTTTTATTCAGGCTAGGCGCCATGCGCTGGCATTGGCAGCTGCCTGTATTTTACAGCGATCATCATTAGCATCTAAGGTTCCTTGCCGAGCATGGTAACCAATGGTCAAAGCCGTTGAGTATTCGCGATAAATCTCGTCGTTAGTACAGTTACATTTTCATTCCACTCTCTCTAGAGTTTATGCCTAGTGCGCTGACTATTTGGCCGCACCTTAGTTTTTAAATTTCAATAAGGCGAATAATGAGCGCGTAAGAGGAGAGGGTTTTCACAATATGGGAATGGCTGTTGTTAAAACCTTTGCGGGGCAGGGGGTGTCTGCACCAGAGGTAAGTGTGGAAATTCACTTGGCTAATGGCCTGCCTGCCTTTCAATTGGTAGGTATGGCGGAAACCAGTGTAAAAGAAGCCCGTGAGCGGGTGCGCAGTGCGCTAATTAATAGTGGTTTCGAGTTTCCTGCCAAGCGTATAACGGTAAATTTAGCGCCGGCTGATATCCCGAAGTTTGGAGGGCGGTTCGACCTTCCTATTGCCGTTGGCATTTTAGCAGCATCGGGCTACATTTCAGATATAAGTCTGCTTAATATTGCCTTTGTGGGCGAATTAGCGCTAAACGGTGAGATTAAACCGGTTAACGGGCTTATTCCCGTAGTGATGACGGCAGCGAACGAAGATATAGCCCTTGTGTACCCGGGAGATAACGATGTTGAAGCTGCCTTGGTTTCCCACGCAACACGGTTTCCCGCCTTCGATCTTCTATCCGTTTATGAACACCTTACCGGTAACAAAAAGCTCGCCAAAGGGCAGCCTTTCACTTCTCACTCATCACGCAACTCCCCAACTGGTTGGGATGATATTATCGGTCAAGAGCAAGCTAAACGGGCCCTAATTATTGCAGCTAGCGGGGCTCACAACTTATTGATGGTAGGCCCGCCAGGTACAGGTAAAAGCTTGCTTGCCAGTCGAATGCTGTCGCTATTACCGGATATGAGTGAAGAAGAAGCCTTGGAAGTTGCTGCCATTCACTCTGTGAAAGGCGAAAAGCTGCATGCAGAGCGTTTTCTAACTCGCCACCTTCGCTCGCCCCACCATACAAGCTCTGCGGTGGCGCTCACTGGCGGTGGCTCGAACCCTGTACCGGGTGAAATTTCGCTGGCTCATAACGGAATTTTGTTTCTAGACGAACTACCTGAATTTGGGCGAAAAGCACTGGATGTATTACGCGAACCACTTGAAACCGGAGACGTGCATCTGTCTCGCGCTTCAGGAAGTGCGACATACCCTGCTAACTTTCAGTTAGTCGCGGCGATGAATCCAAGTCCGACAGGGGATATTGACGATAATCGGTTAACGCCACAGCAGCAGCTCAACTACTTAAATCGCTTGTCTGGCCCGCTCCTTGATAGAATAGATATACAAGTGGAGGTGCCTCGACTGCCAGACTACGATCTGCCAGAACCTGCCAATAAACCAGACGACTCGTTACATGCCACGCGAGAGAGAGTTATTTCGGCACGTCACAAACAAGGACTACGACAAGGCAAACCCAATGGTGCCCTTCACGCAGGTGAATTAGCCGATATATGCTTACTTGATGACGCTGATTTGCAGTTTCTACAAGCCGCTGCTAAACAGCTTAATTTGTCTATGCGGGTATTCCATCGCACCTTAAAAGTAGCAAGAACCATAGCCGATCTTGAAGAGGCAAACGCCGTATCGCGGGCGCACATTGCCGAAGCACTGGGCTATCGTGCCCTCGATAACCTCATTAAACAGCTAAGCGCCAGCTAGGGTAGTTAAAACACAAGCTTAAACACGCACTTGTATGTTGAGCTGCATAAAAGCGTTAACAAGCGGTTCGTTTTGCTTGTCTTGAAGACAGCATAAACCAAGCGCGTAAGGCTCAATATCTTCAACAGGTATTTGGGTCACCGCATTAGCCATGCTGGAGTGATCAAGCACTACTTTAGGCACAAAACCTACACCGCACTCTAGCGCTACCATGCTTACAATTGCTTCGTTACCGCCTACATAGGCATAAACATTCGGGCGAATGCCGTGCTCAGCAAACCAGTGATAGGCGGTGCGACGGGTTGGCCCGGTTTCAGGCATTATTACCTGATGCTTGGTCCAATCAAGCTGACTTAGTTGAGTAAGTCGCCACTCTCTTGGGGCAATAAGTACCAAAGGTACGTTATCAAGCGCTGTGAAATGCAAATCTGTTGGCATATCAGGTGTGTAGATTGCAATAGATAAATCACACTGCTTACTCTTAACTTTTTCTATAGCAAGGGCAGGGTCACCGGTAATAAGGCGTATATCTACACCGGGGTGCTGCTGTCTAAATTGTCTTAACATTGCAGGCAAATGACTTTGACTGGCAGTCACCGAGCAAAACACACTTAGTTCCCCCTGAAGTGCATCGCTATCTTCTTTTAAATCAATTTTTAATTGCTGCCAATCTGCCAGCGCTTGTTTAGAGAATGACAGTAACTTGTGCCCACTGTGGGTAAGCGCCACTTTACGGTTGTCACGTTTGAATAGCGTACAGCCTAACTCGTCCTCGAGACGTTGGATAACCCGGCTTAGCGTAGAAGGCGACACGTACATGGCCTCTGCGGTAACGCCGAAGTGTAGGCTTGTAGCCAGGTGATTAAAGAGCTGTAGGCTGCGAAAATCCATAAACGTTTCACTTTTTGCAATATTATCTTGCAAATATATCATTTTCCAAAACAAAAGAAATCTTTTAGTCTCATTACCAAGTCGTCATAGACGAGGTCTGTCAACGCCAAGGTCGGTGTTTGATATTGACAAAAATGAATGTTGTTCGGAAATTTTTATGGCTAATTATTTCAACACCCTGTCACTTCGCCAGCAGTTAGACCAGCTTGGCCGCTGCCGTTTTATGGCACGCGATGAATTCGCTGACGGTTGTCAGTTCTTAAAAGGCAAGAAAATTGTCATTGTAGGCTGCGGCGCGCAGGGCCTTAACCAAGGCCTGAATATGCGTGACTCAGGGTTAGATGTCTCTTATGCGCTGCGTCAAGCGGCCATTGATGAGCAACGCGACTCTTACAAACGCGCCTCAAGTAACGGATTTACAGTTGGTACATATCAACAACTTATTCCAGAAGCGGATGTGGTTTACAACTTAACACCTGATAAGCAGCACGCTAGCGTTGTAGAAGCCGTTATGCCGCTTATGAAAGAAGGTGCGACATTAGGTTACTCTCACGGTTTCAACATTGTTGAAGAAGGTCAGCAGATTCGTAGCGATATCACAGTCATTATGTGTGCGCCGAAAAGCCCAGGCTCTGAAGTACGTGAAGAATATAAGCGTGGCTTTGGTGTACCAACACTGATTGCCGTGCACCCAGAAAACGACCCTGAAGGTAAAGGTTGGGATCAAGCTAAAGCACTAGCAAGTGCAACGGGCGGTGACCGCGCAGGTGTACTTGAGTCATCATTTGTGGCTGAAGTTAAATCTGACCTAATGGGCGAGCAAACCATTTTGTGTGGTATGCAACAAGTTGCAGCAGTACTTGCTTTCGAGAAAATGGTTGATGACGGTATTGACCCAGGTTATGCAGGTGCGCTTATTCAGTACGGCTTAGAAGCCATTACCGAAGCACTTAAGATTGGCGGTGTAACTAACATGATGGACCGTCTATCAAACCCTGCAAAAGTGAAAGCGTTTGAGCTTTCTGAGCAGTTAACTGATTTACTTCGTCCGCTATTTGAAAAGCACCAAGATGACATCATCAGCGGTGAGTTCTCTCGCACCATGATGGAAGATTGGGCAAATGGTGATGCGAACCTACTTAAGTGGCGTGAAGAGACCGGTGAGACCGCGTTTGAAAACGCACCAGCTTACGAAGGTGAAATCAGCGAACAAGAATTCTTTGACCACGGCATCTTATTAGTTGCCATGATCAAGTGTGGTGTTGAAGTGGCGTTCGACGTAATGGTTGAAGCTGGAATTCTGCCTGAGTCTGCGTACTACGAATCACTACATGAAACACCGCTAATTTCTAACACAATCGCGCGTAAGCGTCTGTATGAAATGAACGTGGTTATTTCAGACACAGCAGAATACGGAAACTATTTGTTTGCCAACGCAGCAATTCCGATTTTGCGTGAGAAATTTATGCCTACCATTGATACCAGCGTTATTGGTAAGGGTTTAGCTGCTGCTTCTAATCAAGTAGAGAACAAACGCCTTGTTGAGATTAACGAAGCCATCCGTTCACACGGTGTGGAATCAGTAGGTAAAACCTTACGTGGCTACATGACTGATATGAAAGCCATAGTTGTGTAAAAACAGAGGTTAGGACAGTTTCTGTCGTTAGGTGCTTAACTAAGCCCTCTTGCCCGACCATTTTGGTCGGGCTTTTTTATGCCTGTAATTCAGTAAGTCACTTCTCTCTTTACAGCGAACTGCTTCTAATCCAAAGCGTTTACTGACAAATGCTTACCTAGTTAAGAAACAACCACTTCCCGAACGCGTTCAGCAAAGCGAACTGATGAGTAAGCTAATGCAAAAAAGATCAGAAAACCCCAGCCGATAGGCATCAAGTTTCCATTCAAAAAACTATCAACGATAAGGGCAACGGGCACCGAGAATAAGCTTGAAAAGCAGCCAATAATGGCAGCACCTAAGCCTGCCATATCGCCAAGAGGCTGCATTGCCATAGCGTTTAAGTTACCAAACAGTATGCCCACGAAGAAAAAGCCGACAAACATGACGGCCACGGTTGGAATTAACGGCGGCAGACCATCGTAGGCAAACAGCAGCGCTAGATACACCACCGCAAAACCATTTACGCCTTTTAGCGCAAAACGACACAGCTTGCGCATGCCAAAACGCATCACCATTTTACCGTTAAAGTAAGAAGCAAGCCCGATAGAGAAGGCAAGGGTAGCGAAGATATACGGGAACCATTCACCAACATTGTAAAACACGGTAAATATGGTTTGTGACGCGCTTAAGTACGCCAAAAACGCTCCGAAAATACAGCCCATAGCGAAGGTATAACCCATCACTTCCGGGTTGGTCAGAATAAACTTTGATGATTTAAAGAAGTGTGCCCGCGAGAATTTTCTGCGCTTTGCACGGGGCAAGGTTTCGCCTTGACGAGAAAAGAACCAAATCCCCGCCATAGTAGCAACCAGCAGAAACAACGTGAATATATGGAACCAAGATGTCAGTTCCATCACGGTTTGCCCAATAATGGGGGCCAACATGGGCACTAAGATAAACACCATCATGATAAACGACATAACTTTTGCCATGGCATCACCTACGTAAAGGTCACGTATTATTGCCATAGAGGCTATGCGAGGCCCAGACACCCCAAACGCTTGGATAACCCGCCCAACTAACATGGTTTCAAGGTTAGTGGCAAGCATGCATACAAAGGTACCCAAAGCAAAAATACATAAACCCACTAAAATAGTAAGACGGCGACCACGGCTATCTGAAAAGGGGCCAAAGAACATTTGACCAAACGCCATACCAACAAAGAACACGGTGACAATCAGATGGGTTTGATGCGCCTCTTGCACATTAAGTGATTCACCAATTTGAATAAGTGCGGGCAACATAGCGTCTATACTAAGTGCCACCAGCGATGTCATGGTCGCCATCAAAGCAACAAATTCAACAAGGCCAAGGGCGGGCTTTTGCACAACTGCAGTATCATCAGATACGCCATTAGATGTCTGGGGCATAAAGTCTCGAATATGAAATAAAGTGAGGGAAATAAAAAAGGCGCGAAACCATCGCGCCGTTATTAGTATACCTTAAACCTGGTTAAAAAGCCGTCAAATTAGGCTAGCTTATCGTAAATACTACCACCTTTAACGAGTGTCACTCCTCTGACAGACTAGCTGTTACCGCCTCGTCGTTTTTAGTCGGTTTCAGGTATTGGTCTAAAAACGCATCCATCTCCTTAAAAAATAGATGCCGATTACGCTGTATTGATAGATGGTGATCACCACTTTCCAACTCAACATACTTAAAGACTTTATCAAGGTCATCTAATTCGTCGGCCATGTAACGACTGTGAAGAGGCGGTACAATACGATCTTCTTCGCCATGCACAAGTAGAATAGGCGTCTTGATCCCTTCTGCATTGTAATAAGGCGAGCGAGCTTCTAAATCATCGTAGTCGTCACCAATTTGATTTTTAACAAACTCATTATTCAAAAAGCGACGAGAATGAATGATAACGTGTTTAAGCGAGCTCACTCCGGCAAAACTTACGGCGCATTGAAACAGTTCAGGGGTTTTAACTGTCGCCATTAACGCGGCATAGCCGCCGTAACTTGCACCTACTATGCACATATTATCTTGCTCTGCGTATCCCTTTTCTACCATCCAACCAGCAGCGTCGGTAATATCGTCTTGCATAGCAAGGCCCCATCCTTTCATTTGGCTTTGCGCAAAACTATAACCATAACCTCTTGAGCCTCTAAAGTTTGGCCTTAACACAGCGTAGCCTTTCGAGGTGAAGTATGCTGTCCAGTAGTCGAAACCGCTGAAATCACGAGCACCCGGGCCGCCGTGAGGGTGAATGATAGTTGGGAAAGGCCCGTCCCCCTTAGGTAGGGTTAAGTATGCTTCAATCTTGATACCATCTCTGGCTTCATACTCAACAAGTTTATGTTCGGATAATTGCGTAGAGTCTATTTGGCTGTATTGCTGAAACAATACATCGAGCGTGCCCGCTTTACGGTTACCTAATAAGTAAACACCGGGCAATACGTCCGATTCAGAATAAACGATATAGGTTTGTTCATCATCACTGAAACTGACTAGCGTGTTATCGTAATCGGGGAGCCCAATATCAATACCGTTTTGAAGTGCAACATAGCGCTCATCCCAATAAAAACGACCATCATGACGCACTCCAATAGCATCTCGGGTAACTGGTGAATAGATCAGGCTGCCATCTACGTCGTACCCATCATCGGCATACACTTCAGTTCGCTCATTGGTTTTAAGGTTTAGGGTATAAAGTGCGCGGTAGTCGCCTTTGTAGCCCTTGAAGTATAAGATATTAGGGTCTTTTGCAAAGCCTACAGGGTATTCACCCTTCTCAGTCATGGCGTTATAGGCAAACAAAGTTCGCCAACCATCTTCCTCTTTTAGGAAAACTTCACGCTCACCGCTGTCATAATTGAGTGAAATGCCAATACGAACGTTGCTCTGTTGATCGGTAAGCCAATCTCTGATGCGCTTTTTACCGCGCATAATGCGGCTTACGCCTCCTGTGTTAACATTGACCTTATACACTGAAGGTAAACCTAGCACCTCTGCATCTATTGCTATAAGTACATGATCTGGGTCATCAGGTAGCCAATCGATAACCTCATCTTGGAATTGGGGAATGTGGTTCGGATTACCGGCCCGACGCTTAATTCGCTCCCATTCGACCATATTAAATGCGCCGCCCTCACCATCAAATTTAATGCTTAACAAGCGGGTGTCATGCACCTTTGTGGTACCACGACGAGTTTCATAGCGAGCACTTACCACGATACGTTCGTTGTTTACCCAGTGGTACCAGTTAATCTTTACGCGCTCATTATCAGATCGCAGAAGGTAGTGCTTTTCCCCCTTTTTTAAGTCGTAAGTGGCGAGCATAGCGAACGCTTCTTCTTGCTCAACGTTTTGAACAAACGCGATTTTCGTTCCATCGGGTGACAAAGATGGAGTCCAATATGTTGGCAGCGAACTAAAAGCATCATAGGCATTTTTCTGCGCCGCCGGTTCAGCACTCAACGCAGTAGAAATAATTAGCAGTAGCAGGGCAAAAAGCGTAGCCGGTGAGAAAGTCTTCTTATAAGACATAACATTCCCTTGTAATTTTTTATTGTGGGTGGAACTTAGCTAATAAGTAATCCTCAAAATATATTAGTTCGAGTATACAAAGGCGTGTCTGAATGTACAAAAATAAACCTAGCTGGTTTGATATAGACAATATTGGCGCGATAATTTGATCTCTCGTCGCACTTTACGGATACAAAATGCAAATGTGGTACTATTAACCACAGATATAACATGGATTTTACCCTAGAACGGTAAGCTTCAAAGCATAGCGTCGCCTTAAGGATTTAGCCTTTTCATGCCTTCAACTTGGAGCGGACTTGCCACTTTGCAAGGCCTATTTTTCCGACAACTAGTGCGCAAAACACCCAAAGCCTATTGTTTATTAGCTAGGGGGTTACTGTGCGTGCAGCTGTGCTTGCTGTCCACGGTATCTTTGGCTCAAGAGTCAATTACCTATGATGTTCAAGGTGTAGAAGACGCGAAGCTACGTAATAATATTCGTCTGCATTTAGGCGGGCTTGATGTCGAAAAAGCATTACTAACTGACCCTTATTGGCAAGATGAAGTGGCAGAAACGGTGGCGACGGCAGTACAACCCTATGGCTTTTACAACAGTGAAACCAAGGTACGCATACAAGAAGGGAACAGGGTAACAGTAACGGTTGCGTTGAATACTCCTCTTACCATCAACAAAGTTACCCGAGAAATCATTGGTGCAGGTCGTGAAGATAAGGCATTTAGAGAACGCTTCAACTCACTTAAGCTCAAAGAAGGCGACGTGTTAAATCAGACTGTCTATGAGTCATTTAAATCCTCCATGTTTAACTACGCTCTTTCCAATGGCTATTTTGATTATTTCTGGCAGGCAACACGCCTAGATTTAGTACGTGGCGAAAAACAAGCAAACGTGCTGCTTATCGCACAAAGCGGCCCTCAATATAAGTTTGGTGAACTCAAATTTGTCGGTGAAGATAAAGCTAAAGCGATTATAAAGCGCCTAAAACCTTTTAAAACCGGTGATGCCTATTCGTCATCAGTATTAGGCGATTTTAACAGACGATTAAATCAGTCAGGATACTTTAACCGGGTTATTGCAAGGCCGGTAGTAAGCGACGCAGAAGGGTTACTGGTTCCTATTGAAGTCTCGCTTCAGCACAGGCCTACCGATGCATTTGATGTCTCTGTCGGCGCGGCTACCGATACCGGGCCTAGAGTGCGCCTGGGTTGGGAACGTCCTTGGGTAAATGATAAAGGCCATTCAGTTTCATCAGATATTTTCATTTCAGAGCCTGAACAATCGGTTACCGCCGACTACCGCATTCCAATGAAAAATATCACACGTGACTATGCCAGTATCGAAGCAGGCTATCAGTTTATTGAGTACGCCAATACGTCTTTTGAGAGCGAAACCCTTTCTTTGTCAGCACATAGATACACGCAACAAGATGACTCGCCCTGGCAGCATGATTATTCGGTAACCTTCCTTAGAGAAACATACGATCAGGGGGATCTTGATACCAACACCACATCGTTAGTTTTACCAGGCTATTCAATAACCTACCGTAATAAAGACGACGAACTAAACATTCGCAACGGCACTTATTTTCAAGCGCTGGTTCAATACGGTAAAGAGGGCTTTGGCTCAGACATTGATTATGCTAAAACTGCCGTTGAAGCTATGTTAATTCGTACATACGCAAATAAGCATAGAATAACTTTACGCGGGGAAATTGGAGCAATTAAAACTAACTCTTTCGATGATGTGCCTGCTTCACTTCGCTTTTACGCTGGAGGCGACCAAAGCGTTAGAGGATTTAAATTTCGTGATTTGTCGCCTAAAGCAGATGTTATTAACCCAGAGACTGGCAAGCTCGACGTTGAGTCTATTGGAGGAAAGTACTTAGTTACATCAAGCATAGAATACGCATACTCAATTGCAGACAACTGGCGAATAGCCGCTTTCGTAGACGCGGGTAAAGCTGCAAACGATATAAGCGACTCTCTCGCTTATGGTATCGGCCCCGGGGTTCACTGGCTGTCACCTATTGGCGCTGTAAGAGTATATTTAGCCAGAGGCTTATCAAAACAAGAAAATGACTGGCGTATTCACTTCATCTTGGGGCCTGAGCTATGAGAAAACGTACAGTTTCGGCCATCTTGCTCTCGCCTGTACTGCTATTGGTTGCGATTTATGCGCTACTTATCAGCCCGTTGGGCGGCCCAACGGTAAAGCTTATCGCAAACAGCTTCGTTTCAAACCTCTCCATTGAAGATATCGAGGGAAGTTTTGCCGATACTCTTGAAATACGCGATTTACGCTGGGAAAACACGCAGTGGCGAGTGTCATCGCAGTACGCCTATATTGATATAACGTGGCGTTGTCTTTTTGAACCAAGAGTCTGCGTAAATGAACTCACGCTTGAAAATGCCACCTTAACGCAACTCGCTGCCTCGCCAGAAAACGTTGAAGAAACAGAGTCGAGTGGTGAGTTTAGCTTACCTATTCCCATTGAAGTAGGGTATCTGGTACTTACGGACATTAACGTTGTGCTTCTTACCACAACCATTGAAGTAGATGAGCTAGAGCTTACGGATTTTAGCGGCAACCAGATGCTGACTCTCGACAGTTTAGCTACAAAAGGAGTTCGTATTGCTTTAATAGAGGCGGATAAAAATGCAAATTCACCAGCCGCGAATACAGCTTCTCAAATTCAATCTTCCCCGGCTCAACAACCGCCAGAACAAGACGCAGATAAAACAACAAAGCAAGCGTCAGAAAGCGCCTTGCCTAAGTCCTACTCGCTTAGTTACGACGTGCCTGAACTACCGACCATTATCGCTCCTATTCCCATATCGCTTGGTACCTTATTGGTTGAAGACTTGTACCTTACCCAAGACGGTAGCACACAACAAATAGCATTAATCTCGTTGCTTGATGCACAGTTCAAAAACAGTGATATTGCTATTGAAGAAATGGTCGTCGCCCATGAGCAAGGGGAAGTAAAAGCAAAGGCAAGCGCGATGCTCAGAGGGAACTTTCCACTAAGCATTTCAGCTAGAGTAAAGACTGTGCTTGATGATGCTCCTCTTACCGTAAATTTAAACGCTTCGGGAGCACTTGATGATTTGGCCCTTTCCGTCATAACAAAGGGGGCTGTAAGCGCTGAGGCTAACTTGACGGCAAACGTTCTCAATACTGAACTCCCCATTGAGTTCACTGCAAAATGGCAAGAACAACCTATTCCAACAATGGAAAACGCCACGTTAAAAGCAGGTACGCTGTCACTTGAAGGCACTATGGGAGATTACCAATTAAAAGGCGACGGTGCAGTAACCTTGCCTGACATAGGCAATGTGCCTGTATCACTGGATGTTGTGCTTAAAAAGAACAATATCTATGTCAATCAGGCCAATGTTAAGGCGCTAGAAGGTAGCTTAGTTAATACAGGTACCCTTTACCTAAACGAGAGTATTGCATGGGAGGGTAAAACCACGCTTTCAAACGTGTCGGCGCAGCGATTCAGCACTTACGCACCTGAGAACTTAAACGGCGAGATAGAAAGTATTTTACAGTACTCTGAGCGTGGTGGGCTGCATATGAGCCTAAAAGATATGCAGATATCTGGCGTGCTACAAGGTGAGCCACTAGAGATAAAAGGCAACGCCGTATATGCCGGCCCCAGCGACTTATTCGTTACTAACGTGAATATTGTACAAGAAGGGGAAAATGAAAAAAACGTTATCCGAGTCATTGCGCAGGTCTTAAACAAGCGTCATTTAAACGCTGATATTAATATTAGTGTAAACACCATAAATAGCCTTTATCCAGAAATATCCGGTGCAATAAATGGAAAAATATCTGCCTCAGGTCCATGGCAAAACCCTCGAGCTAACGGCACATTAGATTTATCAAACATCACGATATCGCCAAATTTAAATGCATCTGCCGCACAGCAAGGGCCATTAAGCGGCGAGATAACGCTAGATGGCACTTATAAAGATCACCAAGCTCAGCTAGAGCTTTCTGTACCCAGTAACCAAATTGCGTTCAGCCTTAAAGGCGCATGGGCAAACAATCATTGGGTAGGTGAGATTAGCGATACCCAGTTAGAGCTTGCTAATATGCAATGGGCACTATCGAGCCCGTTCACACTTGATATAGGCACCGCGCCTGTGACAGCCCAAATAGACAAGCACTGCTGGACATCTCGTCGCGAGGGGGAGCTGTGTATCTCGAACGTGAATTATCAAGACAGCAAAGCTAGTTGGGATATTAAGGCAACGTCACTACCTGTAGGGCTGTGGGCGAATGAACTAGTGCCGACCATGGTTTCAGCGCCTTCTGAAGCTACGTTGAGCATTCAAACTAAAGGCAGTTATTCACAACAAGATCCTATGGACGCAACATTTACTGCGTCAATGAGTGCAGCCCCGTGGCAATTAGGTGAAACCAGACCATTAACACTTACCATCAACTCTTTTGAAACTAGCGGTAAAATAAAACAAGGACAGCTGGAGTCAACGTCACTGATCTCCAGTCAAGAAATTGGTGATGCTACGCTTACGTTAAATACCCGACCGTTTGAAGAAAAAATACCGTTGGACGGTAAATTAGTCATGGAAGGGCTTAATGTAGCGCCATTGAAACCTCTTTCACCTGCTATTCGTACATTAACAGGCGTGCTTAACGGTAATATAACCCTTGGTGGTTACGTTGATGATCCATCTCTAAATGGCGAGCTTACTGTTTCTAACGGCGCAATAGATATTCAAGATACGCCTGTCACATTAGCCGACTGGAATCAAAAAGTAATGCTTAGCGACCAAACTGCTGCGCTTGATGGAAGTTTTATACTCGGTGGAGGTAAAGGTACGCTAAAAGGCGAACTCGACTGGTCATCTGAGCCTAGCGCTAACTTTAAATTAAAAGGCAACAGTTTTGAAATAAGACAGCCAAATATTCGCCTTAAAATATCGCCTAATATTGATGTTGCTGCGACCAAAGAAAAAGTAGATGTAACGGGCGAGGTCAATATCCCTTGGGCCCGTATTGAGATTGAGTCCTTGCCTGAAAGTGCAGTGTCGCCATCAAAGGACGTGCATTTGCGGGGAGAACCAGACAAAGAAGAGCCACTCGATATCGTTCATGCTTCTGTACTGGTTAACATTGATAAAAACAAGACAGAAGAAGTAAAGCTTGAGGCCTTTGGCCTGACGGCCAGCTTATTCGGCGGTATACGTGTAAACACTCAACCCGCGTTAGTTGGCTATGGAGACCTGCAAATAATAAACGGTCGCTACAGCGCCTATGGTCAGCAGTTGATTATTCAAACCGGCGAAGTGCAGTTCAACGGCCCTATCGACCAACCGCTATTGCTGGTAGAAGCGATACGAGACCCTGCCAAAACCGATGATGATGTTATAGCGGGTATTCGCATAGACGGCGCCGCTGACGCACCGAGCATCAACCTTTTCTCTGAACCCTCTATGGACCAACAGGGTGTATTATCGTATCTATTAACGGGGTCTGGGCCAGATGCTGGAGGCTCAGCAGATCCTAACTATGCAGCTCTGCTATTAGGTTTTGGGCTGTCGAACACGGAAACCCTTACCGGGCAGTTAGGCAGCGCCTTAGGCATTGATGACTTTAGCTTAAGTACCAATGAAAACTTGCTTTCTGTTACCGGCCAAATCAACGAGAGGCTTTCGGTGGAATACAATGTGGACGTAGGCATAAAAGATAACGATGCCAATAGCACCTTGAGACGTCGACAGCTTCCACCTGATTTAGCACTTAAATACCAGCTGCTTCCTAGCCTGTATTTAGAGGCAATCCAAACCACACTGGAAAACCAGTCAGAGTTTGCGCTAGATCTCTATTATGAGTTTTTCTTGGGTGATACGAGAACCCGCAAAGATAATGATGAAGACGGCAATGAGCCTAACAATATCGATGAAAATTCAGAGAAGAAACTAAATGATAACTAAGGTGCACGAGGTTCTAAAGGCAACAACTAATCGTCTAAAGTTAAGTGTAGCGGCTTATATCTAATCTGACGGGCACCGATAGACGATGAGCAAAGGTTGGCGGCAAGAATTCAAGTTTTTCAATGAGCGAATAGATACTCTTCCATGAGTTTCATTCCTTCACAGCCTGCGATTAATTCTTTGCCATCAAATCGTTAATACCAATGATTTGCTGATTGTGATTGACCACTCGATTTTGACTTGCAGTTTCAACCGCTTTTGTCATATCGGCTCGGCTAGCTAACATATTGCCCTGTAGGTAATGTAATACTGCTCGATTATTCAAAGCAATGGCACTTTCCCTATTAGCTTTTACGGATTCATCACAAACACTAGGTGCTTTGTCAAAGTTTTCTTGAGCAATGTAGGCGACACACAAGTTATTTAAATATGGGGCTCGCAACGACATGACTTTCAACTTATTTAAATGAGCTTCAGTTTTGCGGATGCCCGTCTGATAATTACCTGCTTCTATTTCCCGTACCCCATTCACTTCCTGAATACTGGTTTTCAACCGCAGGCTCAGCAGGTCTGTAGATGCGATAGCGTTAACAGGTATCAACACAATGCTGGCTAAAAGACAAAAGCTTCGAACAAGGTTATTTTTTTGTACCGTCTTTAATGTAACTAACATAGTACCGTCTCCGATTTTGATAGGGGTTGTTGTGTTGTGGCCCATTTCCAACTAGCATCGCTGTAAAGGTTGTAAATGGAATGTGTAGTATCAAATGCCTCACTCGCAGTATTGAGTCGTTACTACAAAATTACCTGACCAAACACCTACAAAAACCTGACTTTTTTCTGATGAAAAACCGATAAAGTCCCTAAAATTTATGGTTTGAGCGCAATTTAATGCCAAAGGAGCGATGCAGTTGACGGAAACACCTTCGGTCACGACAGGATACTTCCAGATTGATCACTACCTGGTCGATATGGGTGATAACACAATATCCGTAGAACAGCAGTGTTTGCATATCGAACCAAAAGCGATGCATGTTCTCTACGTTTTGGCTTGTCATGCAGGTGAGACAGTAAGTCGCGAGCAACTGATGCAAGAGGTTTGGGGTGATCGCGTTGTTGTAGAAGATGCCCTCACCCGTACCATTTCTAAATTACGTACCGCTTTTGGCGACAATAAAGCTAAGCAACTGATTCAAACCATTCCCAAAAAAGGATATCGCCTAAAATCAACGGTTCAATGGCAACCTGATGCTCAGGAAGATCCCAAAGCTACAGCGCTTCCCAGCAGTAAAAATGCGCAGGAAGAAAGGGTTGAAGATAAATCAATTTTTGCATTAAGACACCGAAAAACGCTCGCGGTAGGCTCCTTCTTTGCGCTAGTAGGCAGCGTTATTGTAGTTTATTTAATGCTTTTTTTAGGTACTGAAAAAGACACCTCAAATCTAAAATCATCGCTTGCTGAACCAACCAGTATTTCACTGGCGCTTTTACCCCTGAAAAACCTCACTGGAGACAAACAAGCGGGTTACCTTGCAGATGGCATTCTTGAAGAAATTGCAGGTACGCTGGCAAATACATCAATGTTGAATGTGAAGTCGCGATACGCCACCTATATATATGCTAGGCAAAATAAACAACTGGAAGAAATTGCGCGACTGTTAAATACTCAATTTTTGTTGGAGGGGAGTGTCCGTGAGTCCGGTGATCAATATCTCATTGTCGTCAGGCTGATTGACGCAGAATCGGAGAGAACTATCTGGTCATCCAGATACGAAAATTCAATGTCCCAGTTGTATGATATTCAGGAAGATATCGCTGATAAAATTCGTCAGTTATTGGTCCCTGATAGTGACAATCGCCAAAACGATAACACTTCCAATATCGCAGCCAGACAGGATGTTGTTGCGTACCAACACTACCTTAAAGGACTTTACTGGCTGATGCATGGCAAAACCAGCCAATGGTTTTATCTTGCGGAAGACGCTTTTTTAGATGCCATTGAACGGGATCCAATGTTTGCTGCTGCCCACGGGCGTCTGGCTTATATTTACGCCAGACATGATTATCACGACGTATACATGGATAAAGATCTGGCCACCGAAAAGGCTATAGCCTCCATTGATCAGGCATTGACACTCGATCCAAACGAAATTAACGCCCATCTAGCACGTGCTATTCTGGCAACCACGACAGGCGAATTTGAACTGGCAGAGCAGTCGCTGAACTTGGTATTAACACAGCAACGTCAACATACCACAGCATTGTATTTATTCAGTGAGATGGCGCTAGCAAAAAATGACTTTTCAGGAGCGCTTAATTATGCCGAGCAGGCGTTAAAATTGGATCCGTTATCTCCTTGGATAAACGTAAACCTCGCTATTATTCATTACTGGAAGGGTGATTATGAAGCTGCTTTGGCAGCACTAGACACCGCAATCTCAGTGGATGCCGAGTACACATGGGCGTGGGTTTGGCGAGCTAAAATATTTCAGGTTCAGGGAAAAACAAATAACGCGATTGCGAGTATGGAGACCTGTCTTGAATTGGATCCTGATTCGGCGATCAACAGCGCGTGGTTGGGGATACTATATTTTGAGGCAAACCAAAAAGAATTAGCCAATCGTTGGTTGAAGCACACTGCCAGCCTCTATGGAGATACCGACGATGCAAGGTTTTTCAATGGATTCACACGATTTGCAGAGCAAAGACACAATACGGATATTGTCCAAAGGTTGCTCTCACAATTGACGTTACTTGATAACCCATTATTCAGTCTTACGCACATGCTGGTAAGCCTAACAACGCAGGAGTCACAACTATCAGGGGCTCAAGAGCTTTTGAAGAAAGAATTACTTCTGGGCCCAGTTAATGTGGATGGCGAGCAGTCTTTCTTTATCAACGTACACAACCTTAAGCGTGCCAAAGCCCTAGTAAAGTTAGCTGCCAAATTTAATTTGCCAAAAAATGAGACCCTGGTCGCGCAGATTCAAGCATTAGAAGAACAATTGCCAAATGCATTCATTGCACAAACTGAGCGAAGCATAAATTCAGCTCCATATGATGACTGATGAATTGCACCAATTGATTGATTATACCTATAAACACATCGTACTTGTTACTCTATGTATTCCTAACGATGCTGCACCATAGTCTCTAGTATTTCGAGTTGACATTCAAAGCGCTTTTGCCTTTTGTGTGCCCATACATACCAAATCAACATTCCAATACTAAGTAATGTCATGACTATCGCCATCTTAGTGATTTTCTCTGGCGTAGGGTCACCGAAAAAATAACGTTCCAACAAAAAAGCATACCCAAAAAGCACTGCAGTCCACGTTGAGTGCTTAGTGATAAAAGCAATCTTTACGTTATTTTTAATTTGTTTAGTCAACTGAATGAGATGATCAACGGTTTGCGTATCTTTTGAAAAAGCAGCCACCCTTCTTAACCATAGCTGATAAACAAGCAAGGGAAGGGCAGTAACAAGCATGAATATAAACATTGCGTGGGCGACAAACGTAAATTTATCCCAACTAGTAATAAGCAAATAAATCGCTGGAATAAATGCTAGCGAGTCTATCACCATATACCAGCGCTGCTTTGTTCGTTCACTGCGAAGATTTTCTTTTACTTCCGTTAAATTGATAGCCGTAACAGATTGAGCCTGCCAGAGTGCAGACAAGGCATCGTCTCGATCGAGCTCTGCAACGTCAATTTGAATCTTATGATTTTCTTTATCTGAATTATGCATGCGGTTGCTCCTGCATGATACTTTGCTTGGCGCGTTTTAATATCACACCAACATGGTTTTTTGTCAGACCACATACGTCTGCTATTTCGTCGTAACTCAAGCCTTCAAGAGAAAGGGTAAGCACCTGCCTTGGCTGTAGTGGTAACGCTCTGACAGCGCGCAACAGGCGTTCTAAAGACTGGTGTTGACTAGACACTTCCTCGGGTGACTGTGTAGTACCGACAAACCCATCTGAGCCCATACCTTCTTGGTCGTATTGGTGCGTATCGATGCGTTTAACTTGGCCGGCAACGTGTGTCACAGCCCGGTTGTGAGCAATTTTCAAAATATAAGTTTTCACACTGCTGTCTCCCTTAAACCGAGACAGTCCCTGCCAAACGGCAATAGCAATCTCTTGCAATAACTCTTGTTGCATTGCCTCGTTTGCTTCATAGCTGTTGGCTACACGGCCAAGTAGAGCGCCATATTGCGCGAAAACATCGTCAAAACCCTGCCCCAAGGTCACATCCCTAATCGCAAAAACTGTTGTTTTTTATTGTGTTATTTCTATCAGTCTGCCCATGCCAGTTTTTATTACAAACTTTTTTCATCACCGCTGTAATTTTTTTAAACAACGCCCGACTACTGATAATAGAAATGAAATTAGAACATGCCGAAATGAGAGATGAAGGCATTTCTTTAAATGCTTCGACCTTAAATGAGGAAAACATTATGTCTACGTTAAGTTTAGTTTTGTTAATTGGCAGCATCACGTCGCTTGCGCTTTTGGCAAGCTACCTAGACGCAAAATTTCAGTGGCGATTGAACGACTGGATGAATGGCGAGTGTAGTAACCCTTTTGTAAAAGCCGTTACTGACAAACAGCAGAAGCGTTTAGCGGAAAAAGATGCGCAAATTGAATCTCTGATGGCACGCATTGAAACCCTTGAAACCATTGTCACTGAGCCTGCTTACGAGCTAAACAAAAAAATCAACGCCCTTAAGTAAACGCGCTTATCAGGGGACGTTGAATTAATGTGTAGTAAAGTTCAACAGGCACTAGCTAGATACGGGTGGGCGACGCATAAAGCGGGGCACTTTTCCCATTGCAATAGCGTTACCCACCAGCACAATCACTACGCCTAGTACGGATAACACGCTCCAGGTATAGCCTTCAAAAAACGTTGAAATAACCAGTGCAACCATGGGGTATACCAGCACAACGTAGGCAGCCTTGTCAGCGCCCATCTGTTTTAAGAGCTTCATGTAGGCGCCAAACGCAAACACAGAACCAAAAATAGCTAAATAAACAAGTGATAAATAAAACTCAATGTGGGTAGGTATTTTTAATTCACTAGGCATAGCCAGCGAGGTTATGAAAAGCAGCGCCATGGCGTAGCTCATAGCATAAAAATTCATTTGAATAACAGGTGTACCCGAAGTCAAAATACGCTCGGAAATAACGTTGCCCGTTGACGCACAGAAAAAGCTGACAAATGCGATGGCAAGTCCGGTGGCTAGAGCCGCGTCCATGGTTACTTTTGAAAACTCAGGCACAAACAAACACACAATACCTACTAAGCCAAAGGTGGCCCCAACCACTACTTCTTTTCTTATGGGCTCTTTTAGCCACCATCGGCGAAGTACAACGTTGATGTAAATAATGCATGAGCTCATTAGTGCCAGCAGCGCACTTATGATATGCGCTTGGGCAATATACAAAAGCGTGTAGTTTAAGCTGTATAAGAAGAGTCCTACTGCCGCCATTTTTACGTGAACGTGCAGAGGAAGTTTTAGCGGTAAACGTTTAATAACACAGTATGCCCCCAAACACGCCGACGCCAAGAAGTAGCGAAGCGCTATGGCAAACGTTTCTGATGTGTGTCCGATTTGATAGGTAATGGCTATCCAGGTTGAACCCCAAATTAGGCAGCACAGAGCAAATAAGGTCGCGTTATTCATAGTCGCCTTTTAACCCAGAAACTCTGTTAAGTGAGCAAGGGCTTTATCGAGCAGTTTTTGCCTGGCTCCGTTACCAATCCATGCATTATGCGGCGTTACCAGTAAATTAGGTAACGGCTCTTTTAGTAATATGTGGTCCACAGGCGGTGGTTCTTCGCTCAGCACGTCTAAGCCTGCTCCACCAATTTTGCTGTGTTTAAGCGCATGGTAAAGCGCCTCCTCATCAATCAATCCGCCGCGAGCGGTATTAATAAGAAAAGCCGTTGACTGCATCAATGAAAGTGTATCTGCGTTAATAAGCTTTTCGGTGTCTTCAGTAAGCGGGCAGTGAAGACTTATCACATCGGCATAAGGTAAAAGGGACGCAAAGCTGGGGCGGGGGTCGTCTTGTTTACCGGGGCGAGCAGCAATACTCACTTTCATCCCCATCGCTTTGAACAATGCTTCTACACGCTTACCAAGTTCGCCATGCCCCACAATTACCGCGTGTTTACCTGCAAGCTCGATCACTGGGTGATTAAGCAAGCAAAAATGGGAAGAAGCGGACCATGCCTGTTTATCCATATCACGCTGATACGCCACAAAGTTAGTAGCCAAATTAAGCGTTAAGGTTAACGCGTGCTGCGCCACACTATCAGTGCCGTAGCCTTCTACATTTTGAACGGTAATACCCGCTTGCTTACAATAATCACGATCGATATTGTTTATACCAGTGGCCGTTACACCGATATACTTAAGCTGTTCTGCCTGCTGTAAATCTTCGGCGTTTAGCACAACTTTATTCACTAAAACCGCATCGGCTGCTCGAATACGTTCACCAACCTCTTCAGCAAGAGTCTGCTGATAAAGCGCGACGTCGGCATTAAGACTATCGAGTACAGAAGTATCAAGGCTCGGTAAATCCATGGTTTCAGCGTCTAAAAAGACAACTCGCTTTTTTGGCCCATTGCGCGACGATTGTGTTTGGTTATCTTCAAGTTTACCGTTCGAAGTATTGCGTTTTGTCATTGTCGATAGGCCTACATTACTTCTACGATTGATTCTAACGCCGCTTTTACGTTTACAGGAATGGGAATAGCCTTGTCGGTCTTCCTATCTACAAATACATGCACAAATTGACCATGCGCCACGCGTCGCTTATTTTCGCCCGCATACACAGACAATCCATAGGTCACTGAACTTCGGCCAATTTTAATTACCCGTAGTCCTACAAAAATGTCTTCGGGGTATGCCGCAGGAGCCACGTACTGGCATTGACTACTTACCACATACGCAACGGTTTGCCCGTTGTGTATATCTAAATTGCCTTTTTCAATCAAAAAGCGGTTTACCGCGCTATCAAAGAAACCGTAATACACAACATTGTTGATATGACCGTATGCATCATTGTCTTGCCAGCGGGTGGCAATAGTGACGTTATAAGGGTAATCGGCAAGTGTTGGTGTAATATCAGTCATGATCAATCCTTGGCATATAGATTTAGATGAGTGTTGTTGCCCTATCAACACAAACAGTGAACACATATAGCGCCTAAGCGCTATATCGTATTTCAATGATAGTGCTATGAATAAAGCACCATATCGTCGCGGTGAACGGCAACATCGCTTGTTTCATAACCTAACACACTGGCGATTTCTTTCGACTTTTTCCCTTTTATTAGGGTTAAGTCTTTTGCGTTATACAAGCAAAGACCTTTAGCGATAATTTCTTTATCGCACATCACTTCAACGGCATCCCCTTGTTCAAATGAACCGGTCACGTTTAAAATACCAGTGGGTAATAGCGACGCACCTTTGCTTACTAGCGCCTCTTTAGCTCCGCTATCTACCTCTATTCTGCCAGCAGTTTTAAGAGTGTGACTAAGCCAAAGCCTTCGGGCGCTAGCCGGTGTGCTGCTAGCAGTAAACAAGGTGCCCGGCACCTTGCCTTCAAGTAAAGCATCGAAGGTTTCACCTTTTCGCCCGTTAACAATAAGGGTTTGGATACCACTACTAGTGCACTTATCCGCCGCTTCAATTTTTGTACGCATACCACCTGTGCCTACGACAGTACCTGCGCCCCCCGCTAGTCCGTATATGGTATGGTCTATTTTATCCACCTGCGAAATAAGGGTCGCAGAATCATCTTTTCTAGGGTCAGCAGTAAATAAACCGTCAATATCAGAGCAAATAATTAAGGTGTCGGCCTGCGCCACTAATGCCGTGTAAGCGCCCAAATTATCGTTATCACCCACTTTAAGTTCATTAACGGCGACCGTATCGTTTTCATTCACGATAGGTAGCGCATTATGATTTAGAATTTCACGCAAGGTGTTTTTGATATTTACGTAACGCGTTCTATTGCGTAAGTCATCCGCGGTTAGCAATACCTGAGCGCAGGGGAAGTCAAAAAAACGCTGCCAGTTGGCCATCATCAAGTTCTGGCCAATTGCAGCCATGGCCTGCTTCTCTGCAATAGAGGCGTTGTGGCGAATTTTGACTTTACTTCTACCGGCAGCGACACTGCCAGATGAAACTAAAATCACTTCTTTGCCAGCCTCTCGGCTTGCGGTAATAAATCGAGCAAGAGACAGTAGGTAGCGCCCGCTGCATTCGTTGCCTTCAGGTGCAATGAGGGCACTGCCAACTTTAATAACGGCGCGTTGCCAGGAAAAACGGTTCATATTGGGAAGAAACGAAGAAATAAAGAGTTTAAGAATACGACAGTTAAAGCGTGAAACAAAACGTTCTGTTACAGTTTTTTTGCGTTAAAACATGGTTAGTTTACGGTCAAAAAATTGGATTGTGCCTGCCATACTTATATACTAGAGAGTGTTATCTTATAACAATTCTAACTTACAAGTTGCAAGGAACCCGCATGAGCACCGCAAAACGACACTTTTTCTGGCTAGCGCCAGTGTTGTCTATGCTGATTTCTCTTCCTAGTACCGCCGCTATAAAACAAACAAAAGGCGACTTTGAAGATAAATTCCGTCAGCTAGACGAAGTACTTCCTACTCCCAATGTTTACCGCAACGCCGCTGGTGAGCCTGGTCATCAGTACTGGCAACAACAAGTAGATTACGATATCGACGTAAAGCTACTAGAAGACAAGCGCCGTATTGAAGCAAGCGAAGAGATTACGTATTACAACAACTCGCCCGATACACTCAAATATCTTTGGGTTCAGCTAGATCAAAACAAGTTTCGTGATGACTCAATGTCTGCGCTTACTACCACTTTCGGTGGCATTGGTAACCGTGGGCCGGGTACACAGGCGGCAAATGGTAATACCCCCGCCAAATTAAGCATGGGCGCACTGCGTCGCCAGCAGTTTGTTGAAGACAATGAACTGGGTTACACCATTTCTCGCGTTGAAGACAATGCAGGCAACGACTTACGCCACACCATTGTCGGCACCCTAATGCGTGTTGACCTGGCTAAGCCATTAAAGCCGGGCAGCAAAGTAACCTTTGATATCGACTTTGCCTTTAACATTGTTGAAGAAGATGCAGTTTCAGCTCGTGCGGGTTACGAGCACTTCCCAGATGACGAGCGCGAAGGCGGCAACGATATCTTCTTACTAGCTCAGTGGTTCCCTCGTTTGGCGGCTTACACCGATTACGAAGCATGGACTAACAAAGAGTTCATTGGCCGTGGTGAATTCACTCTGGAATTCGGTAACTACGAAGTAGATATCACGGTTCCTGCTGACCATATCGTATCGTCAACAGGTGTGCTTCAAAACCCGAAAGACGTGCTTACCAAAACACAACGGGATCGACTGAAAAAAGCGGAAAAAGCTGACCGTATCGTATTCATCGTTTCTCCTGAAGAAGCTATTGAAAACGAAAAAGAAGGTACCTCTAAGCTTAAAACCTGGACCTTTAAAGCGGATAACGTACGTGATTTCGCTTGGGCTTCGTCACGTAAGTTTGCGTGGGATGCACGTGGCTACCAACAAGGTGGTGACACTCAGCCACTTGTAATGGCCATGTCTTTCTACCCCAAAGAAGGTGGTGAGCTTTGGCAGAAGTATTCAACAGAATCAATCATCCACACTATGGATGTATACAGCCGTTTTAGCTTCGATTACCCATACCCAGTAGCGCAATCAGTCAATGGTCCAGTTGGCGGCATGGAATACCCCATGATCACCTTTAACGGCCCGCGTACAGAACTTCGTGATAACGGTTCTCGTACTTACTCGCTTGCTGAAAAGCGCTTCCTAATTGGTGTTGTTATCCACGAGGTAGGGCATATCTATTTCCCTATGACGGTAAACTCTGATGAGCGTCAGTGGACGTGGATGGATGAGGGCCTTAACAGCTTCCTAGATGGCGTAGCTGGTCGTGAATGGGATCCAACAATTCCATGGGGTGTAGAGCCGCGCGATATCACAGGTTACATGAAGTCTCAGACTCAAGTGCCAATTATGACGCAGTCTGATTCCGTACTTCGCCTTGGTCCAAATGCTTACACCAAACCAGCAGTAGCGCTGAACATTCTTCGCGAGACGATTCTTGGACGTGAGCTGTTTGACTTCGCGTTTAAAGAGTACGCGCAGCGCTGGATGTTTAAACGTCCAACTCCATCTGATTTCTTCCGCACTATGGAAGAGGCGTCGGGTGTAGATCTAGATTGGTTCTGGCGCGGTTGGTTTTATACCACAGACCACGTAGATATCAGCCTAGACAGCGTACACAAGCTGCGTTTAGACACTGAAGATCCAGATATCGACTTTGCTCGTGAGCGCGAAGCGGAAATGGAAAAGCCTAAGTCACTTACCGATATTCGCAATAAAGAAGAAGGTAGGAAGCTGTGGGTAGACCGCTTTGAAGATATCAGCGATTTCTATGATGAAAACGACCGCTATACCGTAACTAACAAAGAGCGTAACAAGTACAAGAAGTTCCTTGATAAGCTTGAGCCTTGGGAACGTAAAGCCTTTGAACGTGCGGTAAAAGAAGACAAGAACTACTACGTGCTAGACTTTAGTAATAAAGGTGGTTTGGTAATGCCAATCATTCTTGAACTAGCCTTTGAAGACGGTACGAAAGAAGAAATGCGCATTCCGGCGGAAATCTGGCGTCGTACACCAAAAGCCGTAAGTAAGCTTATTGTGACTGACAAAGACAAAGAGTTGGTAAGCGTAACGGTTGACCCGCATTGGGAAACTGCGGACGTAGACGTGGAGAATAACCACTACCCACGCCGTATCATTCCTTCTCGCATTGAAGCGTATAAGAATAAGCCGCGTAACACTTACGAGTACCGCGACCTTATGCACGATTCAAAGACCGAGCTAAAAACTGACGACGAGGACAAAGATGACGAATAAGTTGTCTTTAGCCCGCTTGCTGCAGAGCTCTCATGCTCTGCTTGCAAGCGTTGGTGGGTTGGCTATTGCGGCTGTGCTATTTGTTAGCGCGATGTCGTTCAGCACAATTGCCCAAGCGCATCAAATAAAAGCAGCTATAACAACGGTACTGTTCAACCCTAGAACAGAAAATATCGAAGTAATGCACCGCTTTAATTTGCATGATGCTGAGCACGCGGTTAAAGCCTTGTTCGATAAGCATGCAGATATTATGGATGACGTTAAAACGCAGCAACAATTTGCTGATTACGTAGCCCATCACTTTGCGATTTTAAATGCGGCAGGCGAATCGTTAAAACTTGCTGATGTGGGCTTTGAAGTTGAAGGTAAGCACTTTTGGGTTTATCAGGAAACTGCTGAACCGCCTGTGCTAAAAGGCATTAAAATTCGCCACGATGCATTACGCGACCTATGGCCGAAGCAAGTAAATACGCTAAATGTAGAAGGCAAGGGCGATATCAAAACCCTCACCTTTGCTGATAGTGTAAACCTACTTGAAGTGAGTTTTAAGGGTCAACATAGCGACCACTATTAGTATTTGGCAGTTTAAAGTTAATAAAAGCCCACCGGCTTTCATTGTTGAATGACTATGAAAAGCCGGTGGGCTTTTTTGTATTTGAGGGTGCTCTAAAAATACGTAGCGTGAGACCGAAGTCTTATAGTCATAGCTTAAGGTATGCTCTACCTTATCAGTAGACAAATACGTTACTGACACTTGGTTAATGAGGTATATCATGACTAATAGCGCTGCTGCACCGTCGCCTTCACAGGTCAATAAAAACCAATCAAGAAGCGAGCGTCGCGCAAGAAAAATGCGTACAGCCAAAGCAGCAGAGCGCGCTGAGCAAGAGGCAAATGCAGAACTTACGCTAGATACTAACTTATCAAGTGATAAAACCAGCAATGCGTTCGCTGATAAGAAGAACATCATGTGGGTGCTGTTAAGCGGCGCCATGGCACTAACATTTATCGTTATGCTGTTTCTGCCCGATACCGGCATGGGCGGGGGAATTATATCGACTTATTCTGCAATGCTATGGTGCGGATTCTTTGGAGCTGCGCTTTGGCGTTACAGAGCTGCAAGCAGCTGGGCTGGGTTTGCTTATGGAAGCGTTATTGGCCTAGTGCTTCAATTTATTTCACAGCTCATTTAAGTAATTAGCACTGTATGGGCCGCATTCTTATGCAGTGCTACACCTTACTTCTAAATCTCTGTCTTGCTGTAAACCACTTCGCTTCAACTTTAAGTAGCTTATAGCTATATACCCGATCCAGTCACCTCACTTAAATGTATAAAGGGTCAGAGTACTTTTTTAGTTATGCTTTAAGCGATACAAATTCGTGCCTCCATCCGTCTTTAATAAAACAGAGTGAAACTATGGCAGAGAAGCCAAATAAATCCCCTAAATCGCCAATCCGTTCGAGTAAAGCAGTGCCGTCGTCTCGCATATCTCGTATAGGTCGCTTAGGCTCGTTAGCTGGGAGAATTGCAGGCAATGTGGTTTCCCAAGGCGCTGGCCAGCTACTAAAAGGTGAGAAGCCGGTTCTGTCTTCACTGCTTTTAACACCAAAGAACATTTCAAATGTCGCTGATCAGCTTGCCAGCATGCGTGGCGCAGCGATGAAACTCGGGCAACTCATTTCTATGGATGCGGGAGATTTTTTACCCGAAGAACTCGCTGCTATTTTAGGACGGTTGCGAGATGACGCTGACCCTATGCCAAAGGATCAGCTCATATCTACACTTAACCAAGCGTGGGGAGAGCAGTGGCAGGATAACTTACTGTATTTTTCTTTTGCCCCCGTTGCCGCAGCCTCTATAGGCCAAGTTCACAAAGTTATTACTATGGACGGCAAAATGTTAGCGGTAAAAGTACAGTACCCAGGCGTGAAAAAAAGTATTGATAGCGATGTGGATAACGTAGCAACGCTTATAAAGCTTACTGGCCTGGTGCCAAAATCACTAGATATAGGCCCGCTATTGCAGGAGGCCAAAGCGCAGCTTCACCAAGAAGCGGATTACGAACGAGAAGCCGATATGCTCAATCGCTATCGTAGCTTTGTTGGAGCTACTGATATCCGATGTGAAGAGCAAAGGGCATTTGTTATTCCAGAGACCTATGCACCGCTTACCACAAGTACGGTGCTAGCCATGGACTTTATTGAGGCGCAAGATTTGGACGCGCTAAGTGATGAACCTCAAGAAATCCGTGATGCCGTGATGACGGCGTTAATGACTTTGTTTTTCAATGAAATTTTTCACTTTAAACTACTTCAAAGCGACCCTAACTTAGCTAACTATCAGTTCAAAACCGATACCAAAGAAATTGTGCTGTTAGATTTTGGCGCTACTCGCGAAGTGCCTGAAAATATATCTCAACAATACCAAACTTTACTCAAGAGCGCCGCAGACCACGATAAAGTATTAATGCGACAAGCCGCATACAATATTGGGCTTATTGATGATAGTCATTCTCAGATGCAAGTTGATGTAGTCATAGATATAGGTATGGAAGCTTGCGAAGCTATTCGCTTTGAGGGTGCTTATGACTTTGGGAAAAGCGATTTAATTGCAAGGCTTCACGAAAAAGGAATGGCGCTTACAATGAAACACAATTTTTGGCACACGCCGCCAGTCGACGCTCTCTTTATACATAGAAAGCTCGGTGGACTATTTTTGTTGGCTAAGCGGCTGCGAGCCAAAGTGGATATGCGCAAGGCGGCAGGCGACTGGCTTTCCTCTTAACAAGGTTTAGTTCCATCTTACAGTGAATCCTACCGCGCTTTATGCAATTAGCTTGAGAGTGAAACTATCGCTAAGGGGCGAAGACTCAGCTGAATGCCTTCGCCTTATTCTTGCACCTCTCATGGCACTTCTCATGGCACTGAACTGGTAATATAGAGATAGATTGCGTTTAGTAAGGCAGTTCCATACTAAACGGTAGGGCCATCTGCTCTTTACTTTTCGGCGGGTTGCCTATCATCTCATCGTACGGTGTATCGTGCTTCATTACAGCCTGCTGGACGTGACAATGGGCAAATGCTTCACGTATGTGCCCGGCACTAAAAAAGCGCATAGGCTTGTCTGTGTTGTCGTAAAGCATGCCGCTTTGGTTATCAATAGTGAGATAAACTAAATACACGTTCATTTCATAAGACTGAACTTCTAAGTAATCGATAACCGTCGGTGACTCTTCAATATCCCGAAAATAAAACTTATGCATTTTTCTACCTCATGAAATCAACGTGCGCATTACGCTCACCCTGCTTGGTAGTATTTGCGTCAAATATAGGCTGGGTGAAGTAATGACTGTTATACGCTATGCGAGGTTTTCAGGTTCATTTACAAGATGAAGTGGAGGACGGTGATTTTTATGTCGAACTGCATTGACTAAAACCAACAACGAAACAATAGAAGAAACGGTATACACCAGAGCAGCCAACCCCATTCCTGTTGCAATCCATAGGAGTGGAAATGCCAGTAATCGAGGCCCTTCTACGGCAAGTGCAACTTTTGCTCTCGATAGAATAAAGCCATTTTGAATGCCCATAACGACCACAGTTACCACAGCAATAAGTTGATGCTCCATCGATAGGCTATGCATATTTAAAAATAGGAAAAGCATTACTCCTACTGCAATAATATATTGTATTGCAGTGTACCGCTTAACAGCTCGGTGTAACTTTGGGTGATATGTTCTGAATTTACTCACGCTTACTATCCTACAAGGGTATATTTAGATAACGCTGGGATTTGAGGACTCAAAATGTTAGTTGATTACTGTAAATAGCAGTGCTCTAGCATTTTCTTTTTAATGATTAATCAACACATTAGTACACAAAACCCCAAATGTTAACCAATTGTTTTAAAAATCACTCTCACATTTACATTGTATGGCGACTTGGAAAGTCTAGAAAATGAGGAATTCCCACTAATTTTTGGAGGAAAACAAATCGGAAAGTGTCTTTTCAACGTTAAAATCTGTTCAAAATAAGGAAATTAGATTTTGAGGGAACATTTCTCTTGATTGATTTTCTAATTTTGGGTGTTATCTCTGGTAGTATTACCGAAAGGATATTTTTGTAGCGGAGTCATTATGAGCGAATCGTCAGAAAAGAAATCGTTGGGCCCACATTTTATTATTGTCGGCATTCTTCTTATCGTTATTCTGGCTGTAGTTTTTTGGCCAAGCGAAGAAGAGCCTGAGCCAGTCATTACACCCGAGCCTGAGATGACTGAACCTGAAGTCACAGCGCCGAATGAACCGGAGGTTTTTGAACCCACGCAGCCTGCACCAACTGTTGAACTTGAAGAAAAAGACGACGTTGAACCATTGCCAGAGCCTGTTGAACCAGAACCACTGGATACAAGCGACCCTGCAGTCAAAGCCTCATTAATTGAGAGTTCATCTGCAGACGAAGAAATCGTAAATCGCATGCTGGTTAATGAAGGGCTTATTCAACGCTTTGTTGTCTCTGTAACTAATCTGGCGAACGATGAGATGGCACCAAACCATCAACTACTTACTCCGCCCGAACAAAACTTTCGCGTTTATTCTCAAGCAGGAAAACAGTGGATTGATGCTGCAAGTTATAAACGATATACGCCCTATGTAAATATGCTTGAGTCGTTTGATAACGATGCACTGCTTAATATTTACGGTATATATAAAGACGATATCCAAGCGAAATTTGCAGAAATCGGTGATCCAGACAAAGACTTTAACAGCGTACTTCTAGACGCCATCGATCAACTGCTTAATACGCCAGAAGTACCGGTTCCTGTTGAAGTATATACAGACTCTGTCGCCTATAAGTACGCAGACGATCGTTTGGAGAACCTCAACGAGCCACAGAAGCAGCTACTGCGTACCGGACCAGACAATATGCGTCGTATTAAAGCAAAACTACGCGAACTAAAAGTCTTGGTTGAAGAACGTGGATCTAACTAGATTTCAACAGCAACTTAAGGGCACGTCTTCAAAAACGCGCCCTTTGCCCCCCGTTGATCAATGGAACCCAGATTTTTGTGGTGATATTAATCTGACGATATCCCTTGATGGCCGGTGGTTTTACGAAGGCAGCCCTATCGGGCGAGCAAGCTTAGTTGAGCTTTTTGCTTCCGTGCTTAAGCGAGAAGGCGATAAGTACTTCTTAGTGACCCCTGTTGAGAAAGTAGGGATAACTGTTGAAGACACGCCCTTTCTCATCACTCAGTGGCATATAGAAAAAAGTGAAAGCGGCAAAGCGACTGAAGTAGGGCAAGAAGGTGAAACGGCTTGCGACAGCACCTATATATTTACCACGCAAACAGGCGACACTATTCCCTTAGAGCACGAAGACCAGTTAGAACTTAGGGTTCCACCAAAAGCGATACAGGACCCTGAAGCAACACCTATTCCTTACATCCGCGTTCGCAGGAACCTTTGGGCAAGGCTACATCAAAACACTTACTATCAGCTGTTAGAGCAAGCCGAAGAGTCATCTGAAGGTTCAAGTACGCGATTTACAATTCAATCTAGTGGTGCCACATTTGTGTTGGGTGAAATACTTCAAACACCCTAATTCGCGTTTTTAATTATTACGCTACTTATCGTTACGCTAATAGTGTTACACAGCTATTTTGCTCCTTAAACCTGTACCTAGCATTACATGATTTATCACTATTAAAATATCATTAGCAGCACTTTGTTTTGCGTTATCTCGTTGTGTGCATTACATTCGATGTAGTCTATAAAACAATCAAAAGAAGACCTACATCATGAAAAAGCCTCTGATCACCCTTGCGATCACCAGCGCATTAATCTCGTCACCTTTGTCTGCGGTTGCCGATACTCTTATACACGCGGGAAAAGTGTTTACTGGTACCTCAAAATCACTTCAAGAACAAATGACCATTGTTATTGAAGGCAACAAAATAACAGGGGTAAAGGAAGGGTTTGCAAAGCCTCAAGAAGGTGACACTGTCATCGACTTAAGCACTTCAACGGTTATGCCCGGCCTTATGGATATGCATGTTCATTTATCATCGCAACACGGCGGGCCGCAAACTTATCTTGAACGTTTTTCACTTAACGAAGCTGACTATGCACTACGTGCAGCAAATTACGCAGAAATAACCTTAGATGCAGGTTTTACCACAGTACGTAACTTGGGTGATGGCTATAACGAGACAGTGGCTTTAAGAAATGCCATTGCTAAGGGCTATGCTACAGGACCACGTATTTACACGGTAGGTAAGTCTATTGCGACAACAGGCGGGCACGCTGACCCAAGCAATGGTATGTCTCACTTACTTCGACCAGACGTTGGCCCCAAACAAGGTGTTGTTAATGGCGAAGTGGAAGCCCGCGAGGCAGTACGAGCCCGTTACCAAGATGGTGCAGACCTAATCAAAATTACCGCAACTGGCGGCGTACTAAGCGTCGCTAAAAGCGGGCAAAATCCTCAGTTTATGACCGACGAATTAAAGGCAATTGTCGATACAGCAAAAGATTATGGTATGACGGTCGCTGTGCACGCCCATGGTAAAGAAGGCATGAAACGCGCAATAGAAGCAGGAGTTGACTCTATTGAGCACGGTACCTACATGGACAATGAAATTCGTAAGCTAATGAAGAAAAACGGCACCTACTATGTACCGACTATATTGGCTGGAAAGTTTGTAGCAGATAAAGCCAAGATTGATGGTTTTTTCCCTGAGCTTGTTCGCCCTAAAGCAGCAGCCATCGGCCCCTTAATTCAAAATACCTTTGAACAAGCGCACAAAGCGGGCGTAAAAATTGCTTTTGGTACGGACAGTGGTGTATCGGCCCATGGCGATAATGCACAGGAATTTTCTTTAATGGTCGAAGCGGGAATGAAGCCTGCTGACGTCCTACTCAGTGCTACCGTTAATAGCGCAGATTTACTGGGCATAAGCGACATTTTAGGTACGTTAGAACAAGGCAAGTTAGCAGATATTGTTGCTGTTCAAGGCGACCCGCTTGACGATATATCGCTGATGGAAAGCGTGTCTTTTGTGATGAAAGACGGGGTAGTTTACAAGCAGTAAAATAATAAAAGTGGTAGAGGTTACATGGCACTAGGTAAAAAGGTTAAGCACAAAACCAAAAAGCTTATCGATTCCAAACATATGTTAAAGGGTATTACCTTAGCGTCATTTTTAGAATCGACCATTGTTCCTATACCGCTTGAAGCCGTTATGGTGCCGTTAATGCAAGCTAGACGAGAGTCGCTCTGGAAAATTGCACTAATGGCCACCGTGGGCTGTGTGATTGGCGCTGTTTTTGGTTATGCGCTTGGCTATTACCTTTTCGACCTTGTTGGCCAGTGGGTTATTGATACCTTCTTTAGTCAAGATCAGTTCGACAGCGTTAAACAACAAATGCAAAATCAAGGCTTCTGGTTTGTGATGACGCTAGGCATTGCGCCTATTCCTTTTCAAGTGGCCATGTTAGCTGCTGGCGCCACCCAATACTCACTTCCGCTATTTCTTTTAGCCACGGTTATTGCCCGCGCTATTCGCTACTTTGGCCTTGCGGTAGTGGTGTATTACGCAGGTGACAAAGCCGAGCAACTTATAAAACGCTACAAGATGAAAGCCGTCTTCGTTATTACGCTGGTGGTAGTTTTATTGTGGTGGCTTTCTAATATGTTCTCTTAATTGAAGAGCCTTTCGATTTAAGGGTGCTAAAACTATCAAAATAGCATCAACCAAACCGTGCGAGCTCTCCCTTAGGTTTTCATTTCAAATTACGCTAATAGATTTTTTGAACTTTACATTTGATAATGATTCCTATTTGCACTAATGTTATAGAAAACAGGAGGTGCTTATATGAATGTCCAACGTTTATGCCCAGTTTACAGAAAGTGGTTACAGCTAAACCCTTCAAGCGCACGAGAGCATCGCTTAGCAATGCAGGCACAAACGCAGAAAGCCCATCAACAGGGTAAGTTAGATTATGCCAGAGAGTTAGGGTATCAAACCTTTGAGGCCGCGAAGGCCATTCTTAACGCACTACAGCCTATCACCTCTCAAAGCGTCGACGTTGTGCAAGAAGATATACTCGCGTTCGGCACTATGGGCATGTACTTATCTTCTTTACTTGCTCAAGAGCACAAAAAACAAGAGTCTCACGCAATTTTGCAGGAGTGCCAACAGCAGCTAATTGCCATATTGCCTTTACATGCTACTAACCCATCAGCATGCCGACTTATATCTGCCATTCAGTGCACGCTTGAACAAACCTATGAACCTCAAATTAGCAGGCAGGTTGCGTCTGCAGCCCTACATTAAATCGAAAGTTGAAGGAGCAAAAGATGATGTCAAAACAAATTCCAACTGAAGACGGCTTTGTCTCTCTGAATGTAAGAGCTTCTGCACTTCAAAAAATGCTTAAAGGTGAAGTTCTGCATATGACAGACGTTCACTGCAATTGCGCTCACAGCAAACGTATGCTTCAAAACTTGCTGTTAAAAGCCGCTGCAGACAGTTCAGAACGTTAGTCTTAAACGCTAGCCAGTAAGCGTAAAATAAAGACGGGAGCAAAACGGAACATAACTTGATAGAAGATAAGTAACTCAATCGTTTTTATTTTGCAATTAAGCTATGAGAGGACACCGTGGAACCTTCATCTAAATGGAAAGAGATAACCGCTAGAGCGGGATATAGCGCCAAAACGGTTATGTACGTTATGCTTGGTGTCTTCATTATTACGTCTGTATTTACTGCGCTAAACCGTGAAAAAGCCTCACAGTCCAATGTCTTTCTTACACTTAAAGAGCAACCACTCGGGCAAATTTTTTTGGGCATTCTTGTCCTTGGACTAGCTTGTTATGCCTGTTGGCGTTGGCTGCAGATTTTTATTACTGATAAATCGGACGACGAAAACACGTTCGTCTACATCATCAATCAGCTTTTCTATTTTGTATCGGGCGCATTTTATTTTATAGCTGCTTATGCAGGGGCTAAAACCTTATTAGAAGTACAAAGTAGCTCCTCATCTCAAGGGAGTGGAAAGAAGGTGAGTGAATTTCTAATGCAATACGAATGGGGGCTGTTGCTTGTGGCCGCAATCGGTCTATGTATCATTATATTTGCCGTTGTGCAGTTCAAACATGCTTACACTGCAGATTTTTTAGAGAAATTTTCTTTAAACGCTTTAAATCAGCGCATTAGAAAGAGTGTGAAAGTAACTGGTCGCCTGGGGTATACCGCAAGAGGGGTCGTTTATTCCTTAGTAGGTGGCTTTTTTATCCTTGCCGCAATATTGAGTAACCCATCGCAAGCAGGTGGATTACAAAAAGCACTAGAAACCTTAATGAAGCAGCCCTTCGGCCCTTATCTCATTGCCGCCGTAGGCGCGGGCTTTGTTATGTTCGGCCTTTATTGTGCGCTAGAAGCGAAATACAGAAAGGTAGAGTAGGGAACGGAGGCGCTAAGAGCCGAAATTTGAATGATAGAAGGGCGCTTAAGCGCGCCCTTTTTTAATAACATATTGATAAGGCAAGGTCTCTGTTTGAGACGCTACCAACGTATGGTCCATAAAACGGCAAAAGCTAGGAATATCTCTTGCCGTTGAGGGATCATCAGCGGTGACCGATAAGGTTTCTCCATCCGCCAGCTTGCGAATATTCAAACGCACCATCATCACCGGCTCTGGGCAACGTAAGCCAAGTGCGTCTAAATGCTGACTTGCTGCGCTAAAGGCGCTATCAAAATCAGATGCCATAGCTTTCACGGTAGGCATTGATGGCATTGATTTCATTACCAAAACCGCCTTTTTCAGTCAGATAAACCACCACATCGGCAAGCGATACGATAGAAATTACCTGAGTACCAAAATCTCGCTCCACTTCTTGAATAGCTGACAGTTCGCCATTACCGCGCTCTTGTCTGTCTAACGCAATCAACACCCCAGACAAACTGGCCTGCTGCTGTTCAATTATTGTCATCGATTCGCGAATAGCCGTACCCGCAGTGATCACATCATCCACCAGCATCACCTTGCCTTCTAGTGGGCTTCCTACCAAATTGCCACCTTCGCCATGCGTCTTCGCTTCTTTGCGGTTGAAGCAGTAAGGCACATCTAGGTTATGGCTATCGGCCAGAGCGACTGCAGTAGTCGTCGCAATAGGAATGCCTTTATAAGCGGGACCAAACAATACGTCGAATTCCACGCCAGCATCCATTAGCGCATCAGCGTAAAAACGCCCCAGCTTAGCCAAATCGCCGCCGCGATTAAACAAACCTGCGTTAAAAAAGTACGGGCTAACGCGGCCTGACTTTAAAGTAAATTCGCCAAACTTTAGTACGCCACGTTCAATGGCGAACTCGATAAAATCACGCTGAAACGCTTTCATGATGACCTCTTAAATACTAACTAATACGTAGGCGTTAAATACGCTTAATTGCCTCGCTTACGCAAGCGCCGCTTTTTGAATATCGAATAATTCGCGTAAGCCGTGCTTACCAATTTTCAATAATTCATCAAGTTCTTCAAACGAGAAGGGTTCACCCTCGGCTGTACCTTGAACTTCAATCAGTTTACCGGTTTCGGTCATCACAATGTTCATGTCTGTTTCTGCTTCAGAGTCTTCAGTGTACTCAAGATCAGCGATTGGCGTACCTTCATAAATACCCACCGAAAGTGCAGCGATCATGTGCTTAAGCGGGTTAGTTTTGATGATGCCTTTGGCACGCATATAGGTAAGCGCATCAACAAGAGCAACACATGCACCGGTAATAGATGCCGTGCGCGTACCGCCGTCAGCCTGAATGACATCACAATCTAGTGTAATTGTGTTTTCACCTAGGAGCTTCAAATCAATCGCAGCGCGAAGTGAGCGCGCGATTAGACGCTGGATTTCTAGCGTACGTCCACCTTGCTTACCGCGGGCCGCTTCACGACCGCTACGCGTATGGGTTGCACGTGGAAGCATGCTGTACTCTGCGGTAACCCAACCTTTACCCTGGCCTTTCATAAAGCGTGGTACACCTTCTTCCACAGTCGCGTTACACAACACTTTAGTGTTACCAAACTCTACTAAAACAGAGCCTTCTGCGTGACAAGTGTATTGGCGAGTAATAGTAACAGGGCGAATTTGACTGGCGGTTCTGCCGCTTGGACGCATAGTGTTCTCCACAACGTAAGTGCTTAAAAAGGGTAGCGTTTTACAGGTTTTATTGGCGATATGTGAATAGAAAGCCCAGTTCACGGTCAAAACCTATAAATTCGATGTCGCTACGAAATTGCGCGTAAGTATAACGCAATACCCGCGGACGTTAAAAACGAACTTTACATGTTTGCTTATTGAATTGCGTAAATGTGCGCTAATATACAAAATACAAGAAAACCTGCTGTAGATATTCACGTATACAACACGACGTTCGGGTTGTTTTTGCAGGCTTTCAGTTAAATTTAAAGGATATTTATGATTTACAGCATGACAGCGTTTGCGCGCGTAGAAACTAAAAAAGAGTGGGGCTCAGCCGTGTGGGAAATACGCTCGGTCAACCAACGCTTTTTAGAAACTTACTTTCGCCTGCCGGAACAGTTTCGCTCATTGGAGCCGGTTTTACGTGAACGATTCCGTAAAAAGCTAGCTCGAGGTAAGGTGGAATGTGCGCTGCGTTTTACCGCGAACGATGCTGCTGTAACTAAGCTAAGCTTAAACGAAGAGTTGGCTAAGCAAGTGCTTCACGCTGCCGACTGGGTGCAATCGCATGGCCAGTCCACGGGTGTAAACCCACTAGACGTTTTGCGCTGGCCTGGCGTAATTGCTGCAGAAGAAACTGACATGGATACCATCCACGGTGACGTAATGGCGGCATTCGATCAGGCATTAAACGACTTCATCAGTGCTCGCGCTACAGAAGGGGAAGCCCTTAAAGGTATGATCACGCAGCGCCTTGACGCTATTGAAGTGGAAGCTGAAAAAGTGGCCGCACGTATGCCTGAAATCATGGTGTGGCAGCGAGAAAAAGTGCAAACCCGCTTTGAAGAGGCAAAGGTTGAACTTGATGCAGGCCGCTTTGAACAAGAAATGATCATGCTGGCGCAAAAAGTAGATGTGGCGGAAGAGTTAGATCGTCTGAATGCCCACGTTAAGGAAACCCGCAATATCCTTAAAAAGGGTGGAGCCGTGGGTCGCCGTTTAGATTTCATGATGCAGGAATTTAACCGCGAGTCGAATACCTTGGGTTCAAAATCTATCAGTACTGACATCACGCAATCAGCCGTTGAACTTAAGGTATTGATTGAGCAGATGCGCGAGCAAATTCAAAATATTGAGTAGATTTCTAAACAAAAGATTACTCACTTGGTAATGTCTAGAAAGCCCCATAATTTGTTTAAAAGTATGGGGCTTTATTTCTTCTGGAAGTAAAAATATAGTTTTAGTGTCCTTGTTTATGACGCTCTTTCACTGGTTTTGAACTAGCTAAACACCTCAAACTGAAGAACCTTTATTACAAAGAGGACATATTACTGTTCACTCACCCACACAACCGAGAAAGCCCTTTCTTAAAACCAGTACTATTTCTAAACTATGCTAGAAACCGCTTTCTCAGAATGCATTTTAAGATTCATTTATGTACAAAGCTCGTTTCTGGTATAAATAAAACTAAAAATAACGTGTCACAAAATTAAACTTTCCCGTCCTTTTCATAGCGAACCCTTATAGATGCCGGCATAATACAAAAACGGTGAGCGATTGCTTTAATAAACGAGGTTTTTTCACGTGCCAACCATTTACCAAGTTGCCGAGCGCGCAGGAGTTTCTCTATCAACGGTATCCCGCGTTTTAAACGGAAAAGCCTCGGTAAATAGGGAGTTGCGAGAGCGGGTGGAAAAAGCGGTTAAAGAGTTAAATTACCGTCCAAATTCCGTCGCCCGCTCATTGGCTAATAGCCGTACTGATAGTGTCGGCGTGCTTGTATCTGAGTTGAATGCTCCTTTTTTTGGCGACCTGATGCGAGCAATAGAGTTAAGGTTACGCGCTGCAGGTAAGCACGTCATTATTACGGTAGGACGTGACTGCTTAGAAACTGAAAAAGATGCGGTAGAATTTTTAATAGGCCGTAATTGCGATGCGCTCATCATGCACACCGAAGCACTGTCAGATGAATACTTATTGAAACTTAATCAGTCCAAACTTCCTATTGCTTTAGTTAACAGGCAAGTCGAGGGGCTCTCTGAAGCGTGCACTACGTTAGATAATGAAAAAGGGGGGTACCTTGCCACCCGCCACTTACTCGAATTAGGCCATAAAAACATAGCGTATATATCAGGTCCAATCGAAAAGCGCGACGCAAAGCTTCGTTTGAAAGGACACAAACGTGCGCTGTCCGAAGCTGGAATTCCAGCAAACTCCGAACTCATCCTTGAAGGAAATTACACTGAAGAAGATGGAAAGCTTGGTTTATTAGAGCTTATGGCTCGCGACCTACCATTTTCCGCATTAGTTTGTGCCAACGACTGGATTGCATCAGGCGCAATAAGCTGCGCCCGAGATTTGGGCATGAGCCTTCCTCACGACCTCTCAATTGCTGGTTTCGATGACGTTGTCTTCGCACATCATGTGTACCCTCGACTTACGACGGTAAGTAACCCAGTTGCTAACATGGCCGAAATGTCAGCAAAATACATCTTGAATAAAGTCTATGGGCAACCTAGCGAAATTACGCTGAACTTTGAGCCCGAACTTATAGTTCGAGAGTCTACGGTACGGTATGAAGGCTAGGGTAAGCTCTTGTTCAAAGCAGTTTCCAAATGACAAACGGGAGTCTTTATATGTTTAGTCAGTGAAACTAGCCAATAAAGCCCCTAAGAAATGAAAGACTAAAATACTGAGGCTGTTCCATGTGGAACATCGTTAAATGGTGGTCTTAACCACACTACATTGAATACAGGATAAGAAGGTACTATGAGAAGTGTATTATTAAGTTGGCTGCTGCTTTGGGTCAGCGTAGGAATAGCGACAAGCGTTAGTGCCAATACAGACAGAGTTCTGGTTAATCGCACCCTTGATGCGCTTCATCATAATGCCTCTGTAGCTAACTTTGAATCGTATTTTAGCTTGTATCACGAAAGCGCCATCTTCATTGGCACTGATGCGTCGGAAGTTTGGGATAAAGAGACGTTTAAAGCCTATGCGAAACCTCATTTTGATAAAGGTACAGGATGGACATATCACCCTAGAGATAGACACGTCTATTTTTCGCCAGAACGCAATACAGCTTGGTTCGATGAGTTGCTGGATAATAATAATTTAGGCGAAACGAGGGGGACTGGCGTGCTCATAAAAGTTGGCGATGACTGGAAGTTAACCCAATACCATCTAGCTATACCCATTCCTAATTCACTAGCTGACAGCGTTGCCGAGCAAATTAAAACCTCGAATAACGAAAAAGCCCCGCTTTAAAACGGGGCTTTCGGTTCTTTTACTTACCTATTAATTATTAGGTATTAGATTGGGTAAGCGGCTGAATTTCCATCTCAACACGACGGTTCATAGAGCGATTTGCTGCACTGTTGTTAGGCACTTTTGGCGAATATTCACCCATGCCTACTGTCGTAATACGTGTTGGGTTTACTGAATAGTTAATCAGTAAGTTTTTAACCGCACCTGCACGACGCTCAGATAAAGACTGGTTGTACTGCTCTGAGCCCGTATCGTCAGTGTGACCTTTTATCATCAATACCGTTTTTTCATAGTTATTTACGACTTTCGCAACATCTTGAAGGACTGGGTTGAAGTTAGGGCTAATGCTAGAGCTATCGGTAGCAAAAGTAATATCACCTGGCATAATCAATCGCAGGTTATCACCCTCACGTACCACTTGAACACCAGTGTCAGAAAGCTCGCTTCGAAGTTCTTCTTCCTGTTTATCCATGTAATTACCAATTGCACCACCAGCAATAGCACCTACCGCAGCGCCCCATGCGTAGCGACTTTTATCGTTATCGCCAGTAGCTTTACCTAGCAGTGCGCCTACGACTGCACCGATAGCGGCACCTTTTTGCGTATTGTTAGGGTCAGTTGCACAACCTGCCACGGTTAATGATGCAGCAATCAAACTTACAGCAAGAGTCTTTTTCATAACTTCCTCTTATTCCAATTAAAAGCCTTGTATTGAAAAGTGACAGATGTCCCTTGCCACTCTCAACAAGCTCTGTACAAAAACTTTTGTTAATTACTCAACTTATACAAAAATATAGCAATTAACGTTCCACTCATAATTTGCGAGATAGCCAGTACAGTATTGATACCACTATTCATATTTAGCTTTAAAAAATATTACTGTTAGATCAGTGATAAACGTCGCTACTGTCGTATCATTATTTGTTGTTCTCATTAAATTCTAAACGACACATGCTGAACGTAAGCTAAACGAAGCGGTCTATTTTTGCAGAATGGAGAAAGAAAGGCGTTACAACACAGTGTAAACTCTACACTGTGTTGCCAATAAGTAACGTTTTAACCAACCGAAACAGAACGCTCGAAGAATGCATTTACATCTATTTTGTAATCTGAAGCAATGACAGCTTTCGTGATACTGACGGTTTTATCAACAGACAAGTCAATATCTTTCGGAGTTAAGTAGTGACTGTTACGAACCGAATAGAAAACCTTCACTACTGGTGTGAGAGGTGAACCTTTCTGTTCGAGCACCATGGCTAACCTTTCGTTAGAGAGTAAAACTAAGCTGCCTACAGGATATACCCCTAGGCATTTAATAAATTGCTGAACAAGCAATTTATCAAGTCGGTCGGGCGCATCACTCATCAAGATAGAAAAGGCTTTTTGACTCGACATACCTGCCTTGTAAACTCTATCAGCAGTAAGTGCATCGTACATATCGGCGATCGCCAACATGCGTCCAGCTTGGCTAATATCGTTACCTTTCGTTCCGGCAGGGTAGCCTAGTCCGTCTAAGCGTTCATGGTGCTCACTAATAGCCTGGATAAGCGGTGGCGCTATGTCAGTCTCTTTCAAGTAGTCTACGCCGTATTTCACATGTCCTTTCATAATATCCATTTCGCTATCTGTTAAACGACCTGGTTTATGAAGAATTTCATCTGGAATTTTTATCTTGCCTAGATCATGCAGAAAACCGGCGTAGGAAAGGTCTTGAACCTCTTCATCTGACATGCCTAAGAATTTGCCAAAATTCGCTAGGAGGATAGCAACGTTGAGGGAGTGCTCTAATAAATAATCGTCTTTTTCGCGAATTTTAGTTAAGCAAAGCAGCGCATCAGGATTTCTATCAACCGACTCCACCAGCTTGTTTGAAAATGCTTTGGGAATACTTGCGTCAAAAGGCGTTTCCTTTTGAACATTTTTAAGCAAAAGCTTTTGAATCGCTTTTCCTTGTTCATGCAGTTTAGACGCCCTTGTTAATTCTTTTTCAAGGGGGACTAGATGGGGCTTCGCTGCCTCACTTGGGCTTGCTAAATAGTCTTTAACAATAGAAGAAGATGCGCTATCGCCAATTTTGAACGCTTTTTCGGTATCTATGGCAAGAGTTTTAACGCCTTGTTTTTTCAGTGTATTGACTAAATCATTTGATATTACGCGCCCTTGGCTTTTTACCGACAAAGTACCTTTTTGCTCTAATATTTGATGAACAAACATACCCGGTATTAGCTGATCTATCGTAATTTTTTTTATCATTTCAAAAGCACAACACTGTTTTCCAAACGCTATTATATTGCTGTTGGCCAACTCTTGAACACGCAGAAGAATTAATACTCTAATTCTACCAGTATAGTGTGTAAATCTGGCGTCCAACCAAATTCATTCATATTCACTCGGTAATTTTTTACCACAACGCCTTCTGCAGTTAAACGCTGTCGCTGCTCTTCTGCTTTTTCCGAACCCGCAGGAAAGGCAATCTTTCCGTCACTGCGCAATACTCTATGCCAATTGCAATCTACACTTAATTCCCTTAGACACTTTCCCATCATTCTTGCTCTGCCTGGCAACCCGCACAAATCAGCAAGTAAACCGTAACTGACTACATGCCCTAAGGGGACAAAAGAAAGCGTTTTTTCTATACGGGATTGTACTGCTTCATCTGGCATGTTGTATATTATCCTATCAGGTAAAGTTGCATGGTTAGATAAGCGATTGCGATAAATGAACGCAGTTAATATTGTAAAATAAGAGTAGAGAAATCAGGTAATGCGTCTTTATTGCCAAAAATGTAGATACCCCGAAACGACGTGTATTTGCGCCCATATTAACACTGTAGATACGTTGTTAAACATCATCATTCTCCAGCATGAAAAAGAAGCGTATCACGCGAAAAATACAGCAAGGCTAATCTCTTTGTGTATTCCAACAAGTCGTATTGTTCTTACAAACGATGTACAGGCCATGCAACACTTGGAAAAGGAGTGCTCGTTCGAGCATACGGCGCTGATTTACCCCAGCGATAAAAGTATGCCGATAGAAAATACCGCCCATACAAGGTTACACCAATTCTCTACCTTGTTGTTAATTGACGGCAGCTGGAAACAAGCTTTTGGTATGGTTAAGCAGAATCCATGGCTTACCACTTTACCCGCCTTTCACTTTACTGCAGCGCCTGCGTCTAATTATGCAATCCGCCATACAAAGCTAGAGCACGCGCTCTCGACACTAGAAGCGACTGCCTATGCGATAAGTTGCTTAGAAAAAACCGACGTATCTGCACTTCATAAGGCGCAGTGTGCCTTACAAAAACATTGGCAAGGGCCAAAGTCCCATAGAAGACAAATCTAGCGCCTAAAGGGCCACAGGCCTTTCTAAGTGTTCATTGGTATAAAGCCTTTGTGCTCTTTAATTAAACTTATCCAATGGCGAATAGCAGGGTATGCCGATAAGTCGAAGCCGCCTTCATGAGCGACATGGGTATAAGCAAACAGTGATATATCAGCGAGGCTAATGGTATCGCCTATTAAATAAGGTGTCTTGTTAAGTTGATGCTCCATTACCTCAAGCGCTCGGTATCCACCCGCTTGCTTAGACTCATATTCCGCTTTTCTATCATCAGGCAACCCTAAATAAATATTGATGTAGCGGGCAACGGCAATATAGGGTTCGTGGCTGTACTGTTCGAAGAACTGCCACTGCAACAGTTGCGCAAAGTGGTAGGGCGAAGAGGGAATGAAGGGCGTATTAGAAGCAAGGTAATGCATGATAGCGTTCGACTCTGACAACACCCTTCCGTCATCGAGCTCAAGTATCGGAATCTTACCGTTAGGCGTCTTTTCAAGAAAGGACGGCGATCTGGTCTCTCCCTTCATAATATCAACATCAACCCATTCACAGGTTTTGCCTAACAAAGAAAGAAGCAACTCGAGTTTGTAGCAGTTCCCAGAACGTTTATCGCCGTATATTCGCACAGTGGTAATCTCTTTGACTTAACTTTTCTTACCTTATCAATGCATAGCTCAAGCGACAAATATTAAAATTTCGGGGGGCTTTTAAAGTAATACCTTTTGTAGTGTTTATTGATAATCCACCCTTAATGAAAATATGATGAACATGACACCTAGTGATATTTCGGTAATCGAATTATCCATTCTATTAAGAACAATAACATCCACGAGAATGGTATTAAGGCAAGGCACGCTGCAACTCTCACTTTATCTCGCGGCGCAAATACGTGAGCTCCCATTTTAAGCACGCGCTCTTTTTCACTTTCTAGCTGCTCTATCGAAACTGCCGTTTCAGACTCTTGTAGTTTTGCGTAACGTTTTATCCCATCCTCTATGCTATCTTCAAGGTGTAAAATGGCCTCTTCTCGCTCTTTTTCCAACATATTTTTAAGCTTAATTACGGGCCAAAACAAATAAAAACCGACAACGCCGGTGAAAAAAGTAACCATTAGAACGTCAATAGAAGGGATGTCTTTTTTCAACCAGAAAATAGGAAAGATAGTGAGCGCGCCCATTGCGAATATGCTGTTAGTCGTACCCAGCTTCAGGATTGTGAGTATCGATTTTAAATGATCAATGTTAGAACCAGCATGTGGTAATACTTTGCTTGTAAGATACTTAATGTTAGACGAAATCTGGAACAAGAATAAGATTGCCAAGAACCAAAAGGGCACGGCTGTCGCGGTTAAAAATAAAACATGAATTTCTTGCTTTACCGTAATCAGACCTTCAAACATGCAATACACAATCGTGATCATGATAGAAATGATAATGGCGTTAAAAATGTGGTGTTTAAACTCAACAGCAAGGTCATTACGGTGCGATGAAAACTGACTGAGCTGGTTCGTTTTCACAAGCAGTGAAATCAACGTGCTTGCGACATTTTGATGCATAAGACGCAGAGCAAACCAGAAATAGCCGGTCAACAGCGACATACCAATTGCAGAATTAAAGTCTCGCTGAGCTCTCACTTCTCCCGCGTTAGGCCATTCTAAAGCTCCCGTAAAGTAATGTACTAAAAGAAGGAGCAGTGTGGCCAGTAAAGGAAAGAAACCAATAGAGGCTCCCTTGTGCATGTTAGAGTAAGGGTTGAGCTTCATTTATACAATTCGTTGAGTGCGGCAGCATTGCTATAGTAACCGCATGCTACGTTTTAATTTAATATCTTTAAAACGCATTAACGATAAGCTTTGTATGGCGGGATAGCAATAAAAATAAACGTAAGAGAATGTGAACGTTTACTTTTCGTTCGGCAATAAAAAACCCGCCAGTAGGCGGGTTTTATCAAAGCTGTGCTTTTTACTTGCGTAACTTCTGAATGAGTCGAAGTTGTGCAATCGCTTCTGCAAGCTCGTGAGCTGCTTCTGCATAGTTAAAGTCAGCGCCTGGATTGGCGATGTGCTCTTCTGCACGTCGTTTGGCTTCTTGTGCTGCCTGCTCGTCAAGATCTTCAGCTCGAACCGCGGTATCAGCCAGTACGGTAATGTTGTTAGGCTGTACTTCTAGTACACCACCTGCAACATAGATAACTTCTTCTTCACCGTGCTGTTTAACCAAACGCACCATACCAGGTTTAATAGCAGATATAAGTGGCGCGTGACCTGGGTTAATACCCAATTCACCTTCGCTACCTGTCACCTGAATCGATTCAACGCGTCCTGAGAAAATCGCTTTCTCCGCGCTTACTACGTCCAAATGTACTGTCATTGCCATGTGAACCTCCTGATTAGGTACGTTAGCATGATGTTAGGCTAGCTAGTGCTAGCCCTGTCATTATGCTTTCTTGGCTTTCTCTAGCGCTTCTTCGATAGAACCAACCATGTAGAAGGCCTGCTCTGGAAGGTGATCGTATTCACCGTCTAGAATGCCTTTAAAACCACTGATTGTGTCTTTAAGCGATACATATTTACCAGGTGCACCGGTAAATACTTCTGCTACGAAGAACGGCTGAGATAGGAAACGCTGAATCTTACGAGCACGTGATACTACTTGCTTGTCTTCTTCAGATAGTTCGTCCATACCTAGGATCGCGATGATGTCTTTCAGCTCTTTATAGCGCTGAAGAACAGTCTGTACGCCACGTGCTACGTCATAGTGCTCTTGACCGATAACTAGTGGGTCTAGCTGACGAGACGTTGAATCTAGTGGATCTACCGCAGGGTAGATACCAAGAGACGCGATATCACGAGAAAGTACTACCGTTGCATCCAAGTGAGCAAAGGTTGTCGCTGGAGATGGGTCAGTCAAGTCATCCGCAGGTACGTATACCGCTTGGATTGAAGTGATTGAACCAGTCTTCGTTGACGTAATACGTTCCTGAAGTACACCCATCTCTTCTGCAAGAGTAGGCTGGTAACCTACCGCAGACGGCATACGACCTAGAAGTGCTGATACTTCAGTACCTGCTAGGGTATAACGATAGATGTTATCTACGAAGAATAGAACGTCACGACCTTCGTCACGGAACTTCTCAGCCATAGTTAGACCGGTAAGTGCAACACGTAGACGGTTACCCGGTGGCTCGTTCATCTGACCGTATACAAGCGATACTTTATCAAGTACGTTTGAATCGTTCATTTCGTGATAGAAATCGTTACCCTCACGAGTACGCTCACCAACACCTGCGAATACTGAGAAACCGCTGTGCTCGATTGCGATGTTACGGATAAGTTCCATCATGTTTACGGTTTTACCTACACCCGCACCACCGAATAGACCAACTTTACCACCCTTAGCGAATGGACAAACCAAGTCGATTACTTTGATACCAGTTTCTAGTAGTTCTACCGAGCTAGACTGATCTTCGTAGCTAGGCGCTTCACGGTGAATAGACATACGCTCTTCTTCACCAATTGGGCCTGCTTCGTCGATTGGGTTACCCAATACGTCCATGATACGACCTAGCGTCTTCGTACCAACTGGAACCATGATTGGGTTACCGGTATTTTCTACTGTAAGACCACGTTTTAGTCCGTCAGTAGTACCTAGTGCGATGCCACGAACAACACCGCCACCTAATTGCTGTTGCACTTCCAGGGTTAGACCTGACAAGTCACCTTCGGTAACTTGTAGTGCGTCATAAACTCTTGGTACCGCATCTTGTGGAAACTCAATGTCCACAACGGCGCCAATGATTTGGACGACCTTACCTTGACTCATAATTTGTCCTCGTTATCTCTTTTAAACCTTTGCCTACACCGCTGCGGCACCGCTAACAATCTCACTGATTTCTTGTGTGATTGCAGCCTGACGCGCTTTGTTATATACCAGTTGTAACTCATCAATAAGGTTACCGGCGTTGTCGGTTGCTGCCTTCATGGCAACCATTCGCGCAGCTTGTTCTGACGCCGCGTTTTCTACAACACCCTGATACACCTGAGACTCAATGTAACGAACCATTAGTGCTTCCAAAATTTCTTTTGGATCTGGCTCGTAAATGTAGTCCCAACGATGTTGATATTCTTCGTCTTCTGACTTTGGCAAAGGCAATAACTGATTGATCACAGGTTTCTGTGTCATGGTGTTAACGAAGTCATTGAATACCAAGAATACTCGGTCAATTTGTCCTTCGTCGTACGCTTTAAGCATAACGCGTACAACACCCACTACATCGCTCACAGACGGCTTGTCACCTAAACCAGATTCAGCAGCAAGCAACTTGCCACCAAAGCGGTTGAAGAAACTGCACGCTTTTGAACCTAATGCAGCGAAATCCACTTCTACACCCTGTTCACGCCATTTTTTGACGTCTTGGGTGACGAGCTTAAATTCATTGGTGTTCAAGCCACCACATAAGCCTCGGTCAGTGGAAATCACAATGTAACCGACGCGCTTGACTTCACGCTCTTCCAAATAAGGATGGCGATATTCAAGGTTACCGTTTGCAATGTGACCAATCACTTTAAGCATATTTTGTGCATATGGACGGCCAGAAGCCATGCGTTCCTGCGCCTTTTTCATTTTAGACGCAGCAACCATTTCCATCGCACTGGTAATCTTCTGAGTATTTTTGATACTCCCAATCTTACCTTTTATTTCTTTACCGCTGGCCATGACTATCTCTCCGATTACTCAACGAATTGCGCTGGTGGTTAAACACCAGCACCATTGATTACCAAGTTTGTGTCGCTTTAAAGTTTGTTAAAGCGTCGTTCAACTTAGAGGCAATCTCGTCGTTGTAGTTACCTGATTCGTTGATAGTCTTCATAAGGTCAGCGTGTTCGCTGTTCATGTAAGAGTGAAGAGCGGCTTCAAAATCTAGGATTTTGTTAAGCTCGATACCCTTAAGGAAACCTTTTTCTACCGCGAACAGAGATACACCCATGTTAGCAATTGATAGTGGAGCGTACTGCTTCTGCTTCATTAGCTCAGTTACGCGCTCACCGTGCTCAAGTTGCTCACGAGTTGCATCATCAAGGTCAGAAGCAAACTGCGAGAACGCCGCAAGTTCACGATACTGAGCTAGGGCTAGACGGATACCGCCACCCAATTTCTTGATGATTTTAGTCTGTGCAGCGCCACCAACACGAGATACCGAGATACCAGCGTTAACCGCTGGACGGATACCTGCGTTAAACAAGTCAGTTTCTAGGAAGATCTGACCATCGGTAATTGAGATTACGTTAGTTGGTACGAATGCAGATACGTCACCAGCTTGCGTTTCGATAATAGGAAGCGCAGTCAATGAACCTGTCTTACCTTTCACTTCACCATTAGTGTAACGCTCAACGTATTGCTCGTTTACACGTGCAGCACGTTCTAGTAGACGTGAGTGAAGGTAGAATACGTCACCTGGGTAAGCTTCACGGCCTGGTGGACGCTTAAGTAGTAGTGAGATTTGACGGTAAGCAACAGCTTGCTTAGACAAATCATCATATACGATTAGCGCATCTTCACCGCGGTCACGGAAGTATTCACCCATAGTACAACCAGAGTAAGGCGCTAGGTATTGAAGCGCTGCAGACTCAGAAGCAGATGCTGCAACCACGATAGTGTGGTCAAGGGCACCGTGCTCTTCTAGTTTACGTACTACGTTAGCGATAGTAGACGCTTTCTGACCAACCGCTACGTACACACACTTAATGCCTGTACCTTTTTGGTTAATGATAGCGTCAACAGCCATTGCTGTTTTACCACACTGACGGTCACCGATGATAAGCTCACGCTGACCACGACCTACTGGGATCATGGCATCAACTGACTTATAACCAGTTTGTACAGGCTGGTCTACTGATTGACGTTCAATTACGCCAGGAGCAATTTTTTCAACTGGCTCGAAACCAGCTGCGTCGATTGCGCCTTTACCATCAATAGGCTCACCTAGTGTGTTTACAACACGACCAAGAAGTGCGTTACCTACTGGTACTTCAAGAATACGGCCAGTAGATTGTACTTTATCGCCTTCTTTCAGGTCCGCGTAAGGACCCATAACAACTGCACCTACAGAGTCTCGCTCAAGGTTTAGTGCAATTGCGTAACGGCTTCCAGGAAGCTCAATCATTTCACCCTGCATTACATCTGCAAGGCCATGAATGCGGATAATACCGTCAGTTACTGCGACGATAGTACCTTCATTACGTGCTTCACTGCTTACATTGAACTGTTCAATTCTTTTCTTGATCAGTTCAGCAATTTCAGTGGAATTAAGTTGCATGCTCTTATCCCCGTTATGCTTGCAACGCGTCTGCTAGACGGTTCAATTTCGACTTTACGGAACCATCAATTACTGTATCACCGGCATTTATTACCATTCCAGCGATCAGGGCAGGGTCCACGTTACAATTAAGCTTCACTTTACGTGCCAAACGTTTTTCCAAAGATGCTACCAATTCATTTGTTTGGGCATCAGTCAGCGTAGATGCTGAGGTTACGTCCACTTCTACTTCTTTATCGTAATCCGCTTTAAATGCGTCAAACAAAGTAGAAATTTCAGGCAACGCGGCTAAACGTTTATTCTCAGCCAGAACCTTTACTAGGTTTTGACCGTGTTCGTCGAGTTGCTCACCACACACATTATTAAAAATGTCGGCTAGCGTATCAGCGGCGATAGCACCAGTTAGCAACTGGTGCATATCTTCATTTACTGCTACTTCACCTGCAAAGGTGAGCATTTCTTGCCATTTTGCAACGGCATTTTTCTCGACAGCAAAATCGAAAGCAGCTTTAGCATAAGGACGAGCAACAGTAGTCAATTCAGACATGGCTCATCTCCCAATTAAAGCTCAGCGACAAGTTTTTCAACAATGTCGTTTTGTGCGTTAGCATCGATTTCACGTTGTAAGATTTGCTGTGCGCCAGCTACTGCAAGTGCAGAAACCTGCTTGCGCAAATCTTCTTTGGCACGATTGCGTTCAGCTTCAATCTCGGCATAACCAGAAGCGATAATTTTTTCGCGTTCCGCATGACCTTTTTGCGTTTCATCGTCAACCAATTGGTTGGCACGCTTTTTAGCCTGCTCGATAATTTCAGCTGCTTGCGCTTTCGCATCTTTAAGCTGCTCTGTAGCTTTCGCTTGAGCAAGCTCTAGGTCTTTCTCTGCACGTTCAGAAGCTTCAAGCCCATCGGCAATTTTCTTCTGACGTTCTTCAATCGCTGCCATTAGTGGAGGCCATACATATTTCATGCAGAACACCACGAACACAGCGAAGGCGATTAATTGACCAATAAAAGTGGCGTTAATATTCACTATCGCCTCTCCTCATAAAAGTTCGCTAGAGTATGAATTAAAGTAGGTACTGAGGTGGAGCGAACAATAGGAATAGTGCGATACCAACACCGATCATCGCGATAGCATCGATAAGACCCGCTACGATGAACATTTTAACTTGTAGTTGTGGTGCAAGTTCTGGTTGACGAGCAGCAGACTCTAGGAATTTACCACCTAGAAGACCGAAGCCGATAGCGGTACCAAGAGCACCCATACCAATTAGGATAGCAACTGCGATTGCAAGCATGTTTAAATCTCCGATTTAAAGTTTAGTTAAGGTTAATGTTTAAAATAAAACTCGGTTAAAAACGGTACCGGCAAATGTATTCCCGGTACCCGTTAATTCTTAGTGGTCTTCAGCAGCTAGGCTTAAGTACACGATGGTTAACATCATGAAGATAAACGCTTGAAGCGGAAGAACCAAAATATGGAACACAGCCCACATGAAGTGCAGTGGAAGCTGGAAGTAGCCAATCGTTGCGATAAGAATGAAGATTAGCTCACTTGCGTACAGGTTACCGAACAAACGCAGCGCTAGTGAAAGCGGGCGCGCAAGCAAAGTAACCGTCTCAAGAATGAAGTTCACCGGAATGAAAAGCGGGTGACCGAAAGGCTGCATAGTCAGCTCTTTAGTAAAGCCACCAATACCTTTCATCTTGATTGAGTAGTAAAGAATTAGGATGAATACACCCGCTGCTAGTGCAAACGTAAGGTTAAGGTCAGTGGTTGGTACTGCCTTCATGTATACATCGTGAGGGTCCATACCAAACGCTGAAGAACCAATTAGGCCCGCGATGGTAGGTAGCAAGTCAACTGGAACAAGATCCATAAGGTTCATTAGCAATACCCATACAAAGATGGTCAGTGCTAATGGCGCGATAAGTGCGCTCTTACCGTGGAAAGTGCTTTTCACGTTATCATCGACAAACTCAACGATTAGCTCGACAAACGCCTGCATTTTTCCAGGTACGCCAGTTGTCGCTTTTTTCGCTACGCTTCTAAAGATGAAAAGGAAAAGTAAACCAAGTCCAATAGACCATGCCAACGTATCGACATGCCATGCCCAAAAACCAGCATCAGAACACGCTTTATTAAACGCAATTCCGTTGTCAGTTGAGCACATGGTGGCATTGGTCAAGTGGTGCTTGATGTATTCTGAGGTAGTATATTCAGATGCCATTGTTTAACCCAAGTTGTAAAGTGTAAAAATTTGGTGACTGGTTCTTATATCTCATCGGTCGAACACATGGTTTTCGTTATCGCAACGCCTAGCGTTGTCTTTATTGTTTCGTACCGTAATGAAACATAGCTAGCCCGTGGCTAGCGGTTGTAATTACAAACGCCAGAAAGATTTCTAATGGCGTGGCGTTTAGACCTTTAAAAGCAATTACAAATAAAATAATTGTCAGTGCCAGCTTCAATTTTGAGCCTTGGCTAAAACTTCGCGCAACAAGTTGGTTTTTACTCGCCCCTGCGTAACGAAACGCAAACGCTGCAAATGCAATATTGGGCAGAATGCTAGTCAATGCGCCTGCCGCCGCCGACATAGCGGAATGACTTCCACCTGCGGCGCCTGCGATGATCGTAACGAATAGGGCCGTGACAGCCTGAAAAAGTAGCCCTTTTTTTGCGAGGTCTAACCCGCGCTTTGCTAACTTGTTCGTCACTTTTACTCGCAGCTTGTTCACGTCTTACAAAAAGCGTCAGAAGTATACTGTTTTACCGACAATTTTCAACAGTACAACGCTTTTTGAAAGTTATTCTGAAAATTTTCTATTGCTATAACCGGAAAGGAGAGTGTCCGCTATTTGCACCGGACAGCGATTCGATTGCGGATAGGCAAGGAAATCATCTCAATTTATATTAATTTAACTTATTGAATTTTAGAGATAATTCCATCTAATTGTTCAAGATCGCTAAAGCTAATCGTGAGCTTACCTTTGCCTTTAGCGTTGTGGTCAATAACCACTGGCGTGCCTAAATTTTCTGAAAGTCGAGTCATAAGATTTTGAACGTCAGGATCAACTTTTTTCTCAGGCTTTGGCTTTGCGGGCTCTAATAGCTTTTTAACGAGCTTTTCGGTGTCGCGTACGGTAAGGCCTTTACCCGATACCACTTGCGCCGTTTCTGACTGAGTTTCGCCTTCTAAAGCTAAAAGGGCGCGGGCGTGTCCCATCTCAATATCACCGTGTTCTACTAGCAATTTTACATCGTCGTTTAGATTGTTCAGACGTAGTAGGTTAGTTACGGTTGTACGAGATTTACCCACCGCTTCAGCCACTTCTTGATGAGTTAGCGCAAATTCGCTCATTAAACGGTCTAACGCCTGCGCTTCTTCCATTGCGTTAAGGTCTTCGCGCTGAATATTTTCGATAAGAGCAATGGCAACGGCAGCTTCATCAGGTACGTTCTTGACTAAACACGGTACTTCGTCTAGTTGTGCTAGCTGTGAAGCGCGCCAGCGGCGTTCTCCGGCGATAATTTCATAGCGGTGTTCATCGACCTTTCTGACTACGATAGGCTGAATAATACCTTGTGCTCGAATGGACGATGCCAATTCTTCTAATGCCTCAGGCGACATGTCTTTACGAGGCTGATATTTGCCTGGCACTAAGTATTCAATAGGCAGTTTGCTTAACTCACCATTGGTTGAATTTACCTCGGCGACATCTTGTTCTTTCTGAGCAGATGATTGGCTGGTTGCGAGTAGCGCATCTAAACCGCGGCCAAGGCCTCTTTTACGTGCTGACATAGTGTCCTCTATGGCATGTGCTGATGGTATTCAGCTTATTGTGTTTAACTAGCTTTTGCCTGTTTAGGCGATATTTTGTCCCTACGGCGCAGTATTTCACCTGCTAGCGCTAGATAAGCTTTAGCACCTGTCGATGACTTATCATAGTACATCGCTGGCGTACCGAAGCTTGGCGCCTCAGCTAAGCGAACATTACGCGGAATAACCGTGCGATAAACCTGTTCACCAAAATGACGCTTCAACTGTTCTGAAACATCGTTAGCAAGGCGATTGCGCGGGTCGTACATAGTACGCAATACGCCTTCAATCTTCAATTCAGGATTCACCACAGATGCCAATTTTTGAATGGTATCCATTAGGGCCGTAAGGCCTTCAAGTGCGTAATATTCACACTGCATAGGCACCATTACCGAGTCGGCAGCCGCTAAGGCGTTCACAGTTAACTGGTTGAGTGAAGGCGGGCAGTCGATGAAGACAAAATCATAGTAATCCATAACAGGCTTCAGCGCATTGCGAAGCCGTACTTCACGAGCAAACATTTCCATCAGCTTAATTTCTGCCGCGGTAACATCACCGTTCGCTGCGATCAGGTCATACTTGCCGCCTGTTGCTTTAACGATAACGTCGTTAATGGGTTTCTCTTCAATCAACAATTCAAATGCCGTAGATTCAACGTCGTATTTGTCTACGCCGCTACCCATGGTTGCATTACCCTGTGGATCGAGATCAATCAGCAACACCTTGCGTTTGGTTGCTGCCATTGACGCTGCCACGTTAACTGCGGTAGTTGTTTTTCCTACACCACCTTTTTGATTCGCGATCGCGATTACCTTAGCCACGTTAGATCCTGTTTTCGTCTATTTCTATTTTTCGGCTATTTCTTTTTAAGCCAAACCAGATGTCGTTCGCCTACTAAATTTGGCACTGTGAGGTTTTCCGTCTTACTCACATGAAAGTGATCACTCACTTCTTCTATCTCATCTTTTGGAAACTGACCTTTGAGCGCCAAAAATTGTCCTTCAGAATCTACCAGATGCTGACACCAGTGCAACATATCTTTTAGTGAAGCGAAAGCTCGGCTTAGCACAATATCGTAAGGTCTATCACCATTGTGCTCTTCTACGCGGCTTTGTACAGGAGTTACGTTAGTTAATCTAAGCGTATGCACACATTGGGTCATAAATCTTACCCGTTTACCCAATGAATCTAGCAGCGTAAAAGATTTTTCTGGGAAAGCGATAGCCAACGGCATACCTGGAAGACCAGGACCTGTTCCAACATCAATGATATTGTCACCATCAAGAAAAGGGACAATCGCTAACGAATCCAGAATATGTTTTACCATCATTTGCTTTGGATCCCGAACGGAAGTAAGGTTGTACGCCTTATTCCATTTATCCATCAAAAGCACATAGTCAACTAACTGCTGCTGTTGCTTGTCACTCAAATCAAGTGAAAGCGCGCCAAGTCCAGAAACCAAAATGGTGTGCAATTCTTGCTGTATCGTCATTGAAAAATCTGTCTGTTCACGTTGAAATCTTTAGCTTAAATCAGTTTTTAACATAGACATTTTCGGCGAACCGCAATCTGTTCTATGCATTTGTCACACTTTTTCCATTGTTAATCAACGCGACCTCTTCACGTACAAAACAAATGTACGTTGAGTAGAGCCCGCAAAATGCTAGTAAAAGAGAACAATTGAACTGTATGAAAAGCGCCTAGTTTTTCTAGTTTTTCTAGTTTTTCTAGTTTTTCTAGTTTTCGCATAGTTTAGGCTAATATGACTAGCATAATACGCGAATAAATAGGAAAAACTAAGCGCTGCGAGTAGCCTGATGAGTCAAGCGCGTGTTTTACGCACTAATTTTCTCTTGCTTGCGCAACATGCCGTGCTTTTTAAGGTAAACCAGCAGCAAAGAAATGGCCGCAGGAGTAATACCCGAAATACGCGATGCTTTACCGATAGTTTCCGGTCTAGCTTCGGTTAGCTTTGCTACAACCTCGTTTGACAAGCCAGAAATCTTGCTGAAGTCCATATCAACCGGCAACAATGTGTTTTCGTGTCGCTGCGTTTTGGCGATTTCATCCATTTGACGGGCGATATAACCCGCATACTTAATTTGAATTTCCACTTGCTCTGCAGCAATCGGATCTTCAAGACCAGGGCCAACACTTTCAATTTCCATTAACTGACCGTAAGTCATTTCAGGTCGACGGATCAGCTCTTCTAGAGAATGTTCACGACTCACCGGATTTTTCAGCATGGTATTAAGTTCAGGCGTTGCCGTGTGATCAGGATGGATCCACTGACCGCGTAAACGCTGTAGCTCACTTTCTACCGCTTCCATCTTGTCATTAAATTTCGCCCAGCGCGCATCATCAACAAGACCAATCTCTCGGCCCATCGCGGTTAAGCGGCTATCGGCATTGTCTTCACGAAGCAGTAATCTGTATTCTGCACGGCTAGTGAACATGCGGTACGGCTCTTTCGTACCCATGGTGGCTAAGTCGTCGATAAGTACGCCCATGTATGCCTGATCGCGGCGTAAAATCATCGGATCTTTTTCTTGAACTTGTAGCGCTGCGTTTGCGCCTGCTACTAACCCTTGCGCACCGGCTTCTTCATAACCAGTGGTACCATTGATCTGGCCAGCGAAGAACAAACCTTTGATAAATTTGGTTTCAAGGGTTTGTTTTAAATCCCGTGGATCAAAGAAATCATATTCAATCGCATAACCCGGGCGAACGATGTGCGCATTTTCAAAACCTTTGATCGAACGAACAAGATTCATCTGTACATCAAATGGCAAACTGGTTGAAATACCATTTGGATAAACTTCAATGCTGTTTAAACCTTCTGGCTCAACAAAAATTTGATGCGATGTCTTGTCTGCAAATCGGGTGATCTTATCTTCGATACTCGGGCAATAGCGCGGTCCGATACCTTCGATAACCCCTGTAAACATGGGAGAGCGATCTAATCCGCCGCGAATGATATCGTGGGTTTTTTCGTTAGTGTGGGTGATATAACACGGAATCTGCGTCGGGTGCATGCTTCTATCACCCATGAACGAAAATACCGGTGTTGGATTGTCACCAGGTTGAGGCTGCATTACAGAAAAATCTAATGAACGTGCATCAAGTCTTGCTGGTGTTCCCGTTTTTAAACGGTCAACACGAAACGGAAGGGCACGTAGTCTATCTGCAAGCGCGATAGACGGTGGATCGCCCGCACGACCGCCACGATAGTTTTCAAGGCCAATGTGTATGGTGCCACCAAGGAAGGTCCCCACGGTCAGTACCACCGACTTGGCTTTAAACTTCAAGCCCATTTGCGTAACAACGCCGCATACCTGATCGTTTTCAACAATCAGATCGTCAACGCTCTGTTGGAACAAGGTTAGGTTTTCTTGATTTTCAACAATGTCGCGAATAGCGTTTTTGTAAAGCGTACGGTCCGCTTGCGCACGCGTTGCACGAACAGCTGGGCCTTTAGAAGAATTCAATGTTCTAAACTGAATACCACCTTTGTCGATAGCCAGTGCCATTGCACCGCCTAACGCATCGATCTCTTTTACAAGATGACCTTTACCGATCCCACCAATTGCAGGATTACAGGACATCTGGCCGATCGTTTCGATGTTGTGAGTAAGCAAAAGGGTATCTGCTCCCATGCGAGCAGCTGCAAGCGCTGCCTCTGTACCTGCATGTCCACCACCTACAACGATGACATCAAATGCTTCAGCATAAAACATGGTTAAACCTCACTATTAACTTACGATAAGCCGATTAAAAAAACTAATTTTTCTAAAGTAAAGACTGTCGAAAAAAGGGCGCGTATTTTATCTGACTTATTGCATAAAGAAAATGATTAAATTTTCCTCAATACTTGTTTTTAAAAAGGTGTGATCGAATTATAAGATCTTAAGATCTCTTTTAGATCTGTTTATTTTTACTTTTATTAGGATCACCAAGATCTGTGGGTAACCGATCAAAGGACATAAAGATCATTAAGTTACGCGATCAACAACATTGGGAAACCCCGATCCATAACCCTACTTCGAACTTGTGTATAAATAGCCTTTTTATCCACACCCCGATTTGTTTGAAAAGTTATTCTTTTTTGGATCAAAGCTTATACACAGTGGTTTGTAGGATCCTATCCACAGGGGTGATCAAGATGTGATCCAGCTGGGGATAAAATGTTTGCTATTTATGTATTCTGATCGAAAGATCGTGTAGTTGCGTGCCTTATAGCGTGATCACATTGTGGAGGAGATCTTTTCCAAAAGCTGTGATTAGATCGCCCGATCGCATTTATCAACACTTTCAAAAAAGTTCGCGCTTTTAAGAATGACAAAATTATTTTTCCAAAAAAGCTCATTTTTCAGGAGAAAAATATGAAAGCCGACCAAAATTCCGTCTCTTTTACGACGAAGAAGTGGGCTTGCAAGAATGCTTATTTGTTTAACTGGAGGAGATCGTTGTGTGTATCTGCTGATTGAAAGAGTATCGTTTAAGTAAAACAGGTGATCAACAGACTAATGATCCACTTTCACTTAGCGCAAACTGTTAAGAGAATAAGCGTTATGAAGGATAAAACGACGTATGGGCAATAATTGAAAGGGCGAAAACCAGGTGCTATTAGCGCACCTGGTTAGGTTGATAGCGGGGCTGTGCAACAGAACCTTGCATATCTTCTTGTTCGATAGTTAGGCCTTCACGGCGGCTTGGGCCTTGGAATCGAACTTTGTAGGTGTCGTACTCTTTAATCGATTCGAAACAATAACGACCAAGGGCATTTTCTAGTTCGGCTAAGTTGTGATTAGTGATTAAGATACAGTTTTTCTTATTCACTAAGCGCTGTCTGAGTAAGTTCCCAAACCAGCTCTGTGCATTTTTCTTAAGTGCAGACTCGTTGACACAGACCTCATCTAAAATAAGCAAATCTACATCTAAAAGCTCTTGGTTTATTTCTCTGAAACGCTGACTAGCATTATCGGTAGCAGAGAAATCAAAAGAAAAGTTGCGCATTTCGAGCAGAGTCGAAAGCTGACGGTACAGCACAGAGATTTCGTATTGCTCAATAAGTTGATGGGCAATAGCACCAGCAATATGAGATTTACCGCGACCGTAATCGCCGTAGAAAATCATCATATGAGAGCCACTTTGGCGCCACGCTGGATCATCGTGAGCAGCAATAAAAGACTGTGCAATAGAAACAGCTTCTATGACATCGTCACTGTCTTCGACTAAGTTGGCAAACGTCCACTTAGGATTTAAGTCAGAACGGCCATGGATAGCTTCTACACGCGCTTTCTTACTGCGCTGCTGTAGTTGTGACACTTCCTCGTTAGCTTTCGCTTCATACTGCTTGCGCAGCGTTTTATAGTCGATGTACTCACCATTGGGATCGACATCTTTTTTAAGCGCTTTAGCAAGATTAGCAATTTTGTCAGTTATACGATCCATAATGAATTAACTCTTCTTTGTTGCGGCATACTTTTCCACCAGCTTTCTTGCATTATCATCTGCTTCTATGCCGGCTGCAACTTTCACTTGCTGCGTCCCTACTACTTTTGTTGGAGCATAGCCTGAAGCCAAGCGCTTTCGCTTGATATTGTTGGCAAACTTTTGTGTCCATTGGAATTCGCTAAACACTGAACTTGGTCTTCCTAACCAATAGGCAATGAATTCACCCACCTCGTTGTCATCAAATGTTTTATCGATAATACCAAGTAGCGAGGCCATTTCTTCAAACAGCGCTTTATTAGGCGTCCAATTTGGGCTCATAGCACTATGACGTGAATGGAGTTGTTCAAAGTCTGACTGCGGCTCGCTTAAAAGCGGAAGAAGAAGCGTTTTTCCATTAATCGTGTGTTCGAGATCAAGATCAAGGGGCAGGGCAACTAAACCTACTTGTTCAAGCTGTCTCACCAAGCTATTTATCTGGCGGCCACGCTGATATGGTGCTTCTTTGTCGTCGCCGTTTAGTAGATTTAATAGCTGCTTGTAATCAATAGGCGCAGACGATGTGGTCGCTGAATTCGCATCAGGGCGAAGGCCCAGTAAATAAAGCACCCTACAGTCGTTAGAAAGAGGGGACTGTAATGCAGCGAGTTCAGCTTGGGTGAGGTTGCTGTTCATAGCGCAATGTCCACATTAATGGTGTTGTTAAGCATTTGTCAGCTTTTCTTCAAACCATTCTACTGCAGCATCTTCAGGAATAGGGTGTTCTAGCACATCGATGTATAGCGCGTCGGTAATTAACGTGCCACCTGCGTTTTTAATATGCTTTTCCATTTCTTTTGCGCCGAAACAAAAGGTGTCGTAGCTGGTGTCACCTAGCCCAATAACGTAGGCGTTAACTGAGCTTAGATCAGCATTTTCTAGCTGTTTTGCAAACGGTTGGATATTGTCAGGTAATTCGCCTGCACCATGTGTTGACGTACACACGATCCACGTTGATTCTGTTTTAATCTCATCCAAATTTGGTTCAGCATGAATAGTGTGAGTGTGCCCGCTTGCATCAAGTTTTTCTGCAATGGCATCTGCCACATATTCTGCTGCGCCTAACATGGTGCCAACGATGATTTCAAAATGCTTGCTCATTATTGGGTTGCTTCTCTATTTACGATTGTCGTCTTAATATAAGTGCGGCTTATCCCGTAGGTTATCTACCATCTCACTTAACACTTTATTGGTTACGCTATTTACCGATACAAAACGATGAAAAAATCTTTCCAAGCAGATCGTCTGATGTGAATTCACCGGTTATCTCACATAGTGCCTGGTGCGCCAAGCGCAATTCTTCAGCTAATAACTCACCGGCCATGGCGTCATGTAGCTGCTGTTCACCAGTGCTCACATAACTGTAGGCTTGATCAAGTGCATCTATATGTCTTCTACGCGCAATAAATTGGCCTTCAGTGGTCGTATCAAAGCCCATGGTTTTTGCCAGATGTGCTTTTAGCGTGTCGACGCCACTACCTTCTTTGGCAGATAGGTTGATAACCGAGATATCTCCTTGTTCTGTTGCAACCGAACTCTGTCCGATATCAAGGGTACTTAGATCGGCTTTATTGCGTACCACGGTAACGGGGATGCCTTGTGGCAATCTGGCCATAAATTCTGGCCAAATTTCATAAGGGTCGATAACGGCGGTTGCGGTAGAATCCACAACAAATAACACATGGTCAGCTTCATTAATGGCTTGCCACGCACGCTCAATACCAATTTGTTCCACTTTATCTGGGCTTTCTCGAAGTCCCGCAGTGTCGATAATGTGCACCGGCATACCATCAATGTGAATATGCTCTTTAAGCACGTCTCGTGTGGTACCAGCAATATCAGTAACAATGGCACTATCTCGCCCAGCTAAGGCATTTAATAAACTCGATTTACCCGCATTAGGCCGCCCCGCTATAACCACCTGCATACCTTCGCGCAGCAAGGTGCCTTGTTTAGCTTGTTCGCGCACTTTAGTAAGACTTTGCATGATGGCGCTCAAATCACCCGATACTTTCCCATCAGACAAGAAGTCGATTTCTTCTTCAGGAAAATCAATAGCGGCTTCTACGTACATACGAAGGTGTACAATTTGGTCAGATAACGTTTGAATTTGTGTGGAAAACTCACCCTGTAGTGAACGAAGCGCACTTTTCGCTGCCTGTTTCGAGCTTGCATCAATTAAGTCGGCAATCGCCTCTGCCTGAGCAAGGTCTAATTTATCGTTTAAAAAGGCTTGTTCACTGAATTCACCCGGATTGGCTAAGCGAGCATGACCAGTAGCAAGAACGGCGTCAATCAACATGTCCATCACGACTTGACCGCCATGGCCTTGAAGTTCTAGTACATCTTCACCAGTAAACGAATTCGGGCCTTTAAAAAACAGTGCTATGCCTTGGTCTATTACGCTTTTGTTGGCGTCAACAAACGGCGTATAGGTTGCAAGACGTGGTGTTAGAGCGCTTGGTACTAACGCCTCTGCGATGGCTTTAGCCTTAGGACCTGAAACACGCACTATGCCTACGCCGCCACGACCGGGCGCTGTCGCTTGTGCGGTAATAGTGTCGGTAGAAAGGGTGAGTGATTCCATAATTAGTCGCGGAAGTTCTTAAATTGGAAAGGTTGACCTAAATTCGATTCTTTTACGAGTGCAATTACTTGCTGTAAATCATCGCGCTTTTTACCAGTTACGCGAAGCTCTTCACCTTGAATGGCGGTTTGCACTTTAATTTTGGCGTCTTTAACCAGCTTTACAATTTTCTTTGCCGTTGGCTGTTCAATACCTTCTTTAAACGCAATGGTTTGGCGATAAGTTTTACCGTGAGCGTCATAAGGCTTCACATCCATCGAAGAGGTGTCTACATTGCGCTTAGACATCGCCGTTCTGAACATACTTTCCATTTGCTGAAGTTGGAATTCAGCTTCGGCTTTCATAACTACGGTTTTATCTTTGTACTCAAAGCTGGCGTCAATGCCGCGAAAGTCAAAACGCGTGGATAGCTCTCGGCTTGCGTTTTCGGTGGCGTTACGAACTTCTTCCATATTGATTTCTGAAACAATATCAAATGATGGCACAGGTTAATCCTCTATCTTTTAAGACAAAACAGCCCGCATAGGCGGGCTGTATAATTTATTGATCAGCGTGTTATTTATTGCTGATGCCCCGCTTCTCCATGGAAGCATAAATCATTTTGGCTTGAACCAAGGTAATCACATTACTTACTAGCCAGTATAGTACCAGACCCGCAGGGAACCACAGGAAGAAAACACTCATTGCTACCGGCATCCACTGCATGATTTTTTGCTGCATTGGATCAGTAATGGTGGTCGGCTGAAGCTTTTGCAATAGGTACATACTTGCGCCTGTTAGAATAGGCAGTACAAAATATGGGTCCTTTGTAGAAAGGTCAGTGATCCAAAGTACAAAGTCTGCATGGCGTAGTTCAACACTTTCCATCAGAACCCAGTAAAGGGCTAGGAAGATAGGCATTTGCAGAAGAAGGGGTAAACAGCCGCCCATCGGGTTTACTTTTTCTTTGCGGTAAAGCTCCATCATGGCTTGTGACATTTTCTGTCTGTCATCGCCAAAGCGGTCTTTTAGCTGCTGCATCTTAGGCGCTAGGTTGCGCATGCGCGCCATTGATTCATATTGCTTCTTGGTTAGCCAGTACATTGCGCCTTTCACTACAATAGTGATAAGGATAATTGCTACACCCCAGTTATTAACTAAGCTATGCAGGAACGTAAGCAGGGCAAACAGCGGTTGTGAAATCCAAAATAGGATGCCGTAATCAACAGTCAGATCTAAACCGCGAGCAATCTTGGCAAGCTTATCTTGGTCTTTCGGGCCCATGTAAAGGGTAGACGCAATAGTTTTAGTTTCACCAGGGGCAACGCTTTCAGAAGGCGATAATACACCGATTACTGCATACTGATTTTTAAGGTTACGCGAGTAAAGTGTATTGGTTTGCTCTTGTGAAGGTACCCATGCTGACACAAAGTAATGTTCAAGCATGCCAACCCAACCCGCTTTTGTGGTTTCACGCAGCTTCTCATCTTCTATATCGTCAAACGAGTACTTTTGATAACGATCGTCTTCCGTTGAATAGGCAGCCCCTCGGTACGTTGGCATAAACATGTTGCCGTCGTCTTCAAATTCCATCACTTGCTTAAGCTGTGCATACGGCTGAACCGTTGCCGCGCTGCCGGTACCATTTTCAACGCTATAGCTTACGTTTACGTCGTAGTGACCTTTTGTAAAAGTGAAGGTTTTGGTGATAGCCAAGCCCTGATTGTTTTTCCAAGTAAGAGGAATAACAAGGGTGTCGCCCGTCATTTCATAGAATTCGCTTTGCGCGTTATAGACAGGGCGGCCACTGCTGCTTGCATCAGGCCCTTGAGCACCGATTAGGCCACTTTGCGCTACATAAAGACCGTTGCCAGAACGAAGCAGGCTGTAAGGAATGTCTGAACCTTGCTCTACTGGAAACTTAAGTAAGTCTGCTGATACTACATCACCGCCTAACAAATCGATGCGTAAATCTAGCGTATCGGTTTTTACTTCAATAATACGGTTTGTATTTTGCGCCGCAGCAATAGGCTGTGCAGCGGGCACGCTATCACTGCTAGGTACATCTTCACTACCATTGTCATCAAATGAAGGTACACCTTGTGATGTTTCTTGCGTTTGTTGTTGCTCAACAGGCACAACTGGCTGCGGCCCATAATCTTTTTGCCATGATTGCCAAAGCAAAAAGCTAACTAGCGCTAGGCCAATTATCAGAAAACTACGTTGCGATTCCATAGAGGTCTCTTTATTTTGAGTGTTTATCTTGTTGTTTTTCCGGCACTGGATCATATCCGCCGGCATGCAAAGGGTGGCATTTTAATATGCGTTTAATAGATAACCAACCGCCTTTTACTAATCCGTGTGTTTTTAATGCGTCTATAGCATACCAAGAACAAGAAGGATGGAAACGACATCGTTGCCCTAATATAGGGGAAATGAACCATTGATAAAATTTTATCAAGGCCAAAGGCACAGCAATTAAGAGTTGCCGCAACGCTTGTTTAATTTTTTCCATAGCTTGTCCAATGTAGCGAAAACTTCTTGGTTGCTAAGGTTGTCAGCGCCTGACTTACCAATAACGATAATATCGACATTGGGTAAGTTGTGCTGCTTGTGCCGAAAACTTTCTCTGACTAATCGCTTCAATCGATTTCTATCGTGTGCTTTACGGATACGTTTTTTCGCAAGCGTAATACCCAAACGAGGATTAGAGAGTGTATTTTTTCTAGCTAGAACAGTAAAAGAGGGGGATACAGCAGGGGTTGCGTCATCAAACACATAGGTAAAGTGGGTGGGAGTTAACAGACGTAACTCCCTTGAAAAATTATTCTCACCCACTTTTGGCGTCTTTCTAATTAAGCAGAAAGACGAGCGCGGCCTTTTGCACGGCGAGCTGCTAGTACTTTACGACCATTTTTAGTCGCCATACGAGCACGAAAACCGTGAGAACGCTTGCGCTTTAGATTGCTCGGTTGAAATGTTCTTTTCATGACCAAAGTCTCACTTATATTTAGTTAAACATAGGCGTTTTTGGTAACACATTATACTGTTGCCAGAACAATGTGGTGTTTTCACCAGAAAAGCCCATCGAAAAAGGACGCTGAATTCTAGAGATCTCGGGGCCTGCTGTCAATGCATATTCTCGCTTTTCGGACGAATAAGTGAACAATTTATGCTGTTTTTTGAACGATAACACTGTTTTTTACACAGTTTACTTGTGAATAACGCATGAGATTGGCCTAGGTTATCCACAATAAATTGTGTAAAACGTTACGCTAAGTATAATTTGCAAGGTGATCTAGCGGTTTTTATATTGAAATTTAGAATGATTTTTTCTTGTCATAGTTATATTTGATCTAAAGCTTAACCGACAATAAATCAATAGCTTATGTGTTTGATCGAAAAGATCGATCGAGATCGCCATTTACATTATGTTGATAACGTAAGATAATCCACAGCGAATAAAATGAAAACTTAAATTTCTCGCTACTACTCTACACCTCCAACGCTATTTTCTTCTAATGGCTCGCCCTCAGTGCCTGCTATTCTTTGCTTGGCTATCAAAAGGTGATTTTTTGGCGAGTTACGGGAGCTATTAACGTACCATGTCCTTGTGGAACCAATGTCTTGAAAGATTGCGTCAAGAACTACCTACGCAACAATTTAGTATGTGGATACGACCGCTTGTATGTGAAGAGCAGGGCGGTGTTGTAGCACTATACGCTCCTAATCGTTTTGTGCTTGATTGGGTAAGAGACAAGTATCTAAACAATATTACGGGTCTGCTAAGAGAATTTGCTGGAGCTGACGCACCCCAATTGCGCTTAGAGGTAATGAGTCGCAATAGTATGAATCGTTCTCAGCCGGCTGCGAGTAGTGCCTCTGCTTCAGTATCTACTACAAATAGTGATAGCTACACCAACAGTTCCACGACAGCGAGTTCGCCGTATCAGGGGACTAATGCAAACTACAATTCACAGCAATTCACTAATCGCAACAATGAGAATCTGGGTCAGCACTCGTCGCATGAACGTCAACCGTCTCTTTCCCACAACAGTAACCCGGCGATGGGATCTAACAGTGCTACTCACTTTAATTATAAAGAGCAAAACCAGGATCTAGGTGCTTATTCACAGCAAGCTGATCGCAATAATGCGGTTTCAAAAAATATAGATCCTAATGGTCAAAATCATTACGGAAATCATGCGCCACGATCGTCAACGCCGCCAAAGGTGATCCCGATCCCTGAAGCGATGAAACATAAAAGCAATATTAATCCGACGTATCAGTTTGATAATTTCGTCGAGGGTAAATCTAACCAACTAGCACGCGCGGCGGCGACTCAAGTTGCCAATAATCCCGGTGGCTCTTATAACCCATTGTTTATCTATGGTGGGACAGGTTTAGGTAAAACTCACTTATTGCATGCGGTAGGCAATGGTATTGTCGCAAACAATGGCGATGCCAAAATTGTTTATATGCATTCTGAGCGCTTTGTACAAGATATGGTTAAGGCGCTTCAAAATAATGCGATAGAAGATTTCAAGCGTTTCTATCGAAGCGTCGATGCCCTTCTTATTGATGATATCCAATTTTTTGCAAACAAAGAGCGTTCGCAGGAAGAGTTTTTCCATACGTTTAACGCGCTTTTGGAAGGTAACCAGCAAATTATCTTGACCTCTGATAGATACCCCAAAGAGATCGATGGGGTAGAAGATAGATTGAAGTCGCGATTTGGTTGGGGCTTAACTATTGCTATTGAACCACCAGAGCTTGAAACCCGTGTCGCAATCTTGATGCGTAAAGCAGCTGAAAACCGTATTCACTTACCCAACGAAGTTGCATTCTTCATCGCTAAACGTTTGCGCTCGAATGTACGTGAGCTAGAGGGTGCACTAAACCGAGTTATTGCAAATGCAAATTTCACGGGCCGCCCTATTACCATTGATTTTGTACGTGAAGCCCTACGCGATTTATTAGCGCTTCAAGAAAAGTTGGTAACTGTTGATAATATTCAGAAAACTGTCGCTGATTATTATAAGATAAAAGTAGCTGATATTTTGTCTAAACGCCGCAGTCGTAGCGTAGCACGCCCTCGCCAAGTAGCGATGGCGCTGGCTAAAGAGCTAACTAATCACAGCTTGCCTGAATTAGGAAATGCGTTTGGTGGGCGAGACCATACTACCGTTTTGCATGCGTGCAGAAAAATAGAGCAGCTAAGAGAAGAAAGTCATGATATAAAAGAGGACTATAAGAACCTCATTAGGACTTTGTCTTCCTAACAACACGACTTTAGAGGCGAGATAGCACTGCGATGAAATTTTCTATAAGCCGCGAACAATTTTTACAACCCCTACAATTAGTGTCAGGTGCTGTTGAGCGTCGACATACATTGCCAATTCTTTCTAACGTTCTCATTAAAGTTAGTGAGGACGCACTTTGGCTTACCGGCACAGATTTAGAGGTCGAGCTAATTTCTAGCATGAAGCTAGAGGGAGAATTTACTGAGGGTGAAATTACTGTTCCAGCTAAAAAGCTATTTGATATCATCCGCGGTATTTCTGAAGGAACAGACATTCACTTCTCATTAGACGGAAGCAAGGCGCTTATTCGCGCCGGTCGAGGTCGCTATACGCTCTCTACGTTATCTGCTAACGATTATCCTAATCTTGAGGATTGGGAAGGTGAGGTTGAGTTTGAATTATCTTGCAGTGACTTAAAACGCCTTATCGACGCGACTAGTTTCTCTATGGCGCAACAAGATGTGCGCTACTACCTAAACGGTATGTCGCTAGAAACGGAAGAAAATATCATACGTACCGTTGCCACTGACGGTCACCGTTTAGCACTTTGCCGTTTGAACTATGAAACTGCGTTACCGTCTCGCCAGGTGATTATTCCTCGAAAAGGGGTATTAGAAATTTCTCGTCTTATTAGCGAAGATGACAAATCGCTAAAAGTACAAATTGGCGCCAATCATCTACGTATATTCTCAAACGATTTTATTTTCACTTCAAAACTAGTGGATGGTAGGTTCCCAGACTATCGCCGTGTTTTACCCCAAAACGGCGACAAGGAAATTATTGCCAGTAAGGCGGTACTCAAAGAAGCATTTTCGCGAGCTGCCATCTTATCTAATGAAAAGTTCAGAGGCGTACGTTTGAACCTCTCTTCAGGTGAACTCAAAATAACCGCTAATAACCCAGAGCAAGAAGAGGCTGAAGAAATAGTTGATGTTCAATATCAGGGCGATGATTTAGAAATAGGTTTCAATGTTGCCTATCTTATAGATGTATTGAATGCGTTGGGCTCCGATGGCGTAAAAGTAAGTCTGTCTGATTCAAATGCGAGTGCGCTTATCGAGGATGATGCAGATGACGCTGCGTTATATGTAATTATGCCAATGCGACTCTAGTTTTCTTAATAAAAGTATTTGCACCTTTTCTTATAACGATTTTTATTTTGTTATTTACATATCCAATCCAAGAAGCGATAAGTTTAGTTATTTATCGCTTCTTTTTTATTTTTAGTGTGGCCTCATGAAACTGGACCGCATCCAGATTACTCAGTTTCGTAATCTTACCTCCGTAACGCTTTCTCCTTCACCATCCTTAACAATAATTAAAGGTGCGAATGGCAGTGGGAAATCATCACTAATTGAAGCGCTTTACTATCTAGGTTTTGGTCGTTCTTTTAGAACGAATAAACACAGCTCAGTTATTCAGAATGGGAAAGACAGCTTTAGCGTTTTTGCCTCCTGTAAATCTGAGGCAGGTGAAATGCTGAAGTTAGGCTTTCAAAGAAGTAGAAACGAAACATTTACCTGTAGTATTGATGGCGAACACTCAAATAAATTGTCTGATTTAGTTAGTTTAGTTCCCATTCAACTTTTCACACCTCAAAGTACAGACCTCATCATAGGCTCGCCATCTGAACGTCGTCGTTTTTGTGATTGGGGTTTGTTTCACGTGGAACATCAATTTCAGTCTATTGCTAATCAGTATGGTAAATTTCTTAAACACAGAAATGCACTACTTAAACAGCAAGCAAACTTGTCCGCACCACAAAACCAGTACTGGGAAACACAGTTCGCTGAGCTTGGCGAGACTTTAACTCTAACACGACAAGAATATGTCGATAGACTTACACCAATTTTTAAACAGTATGCAGAAGAATTTCTTCCAAACTTTGATGTGGAATTAAGTTACTATAAAGGGTGGGAAAAAGATGTCGCTTTATCAGAAAGCTTAGTTAAAAAGCGCGAGTATGATGGTAAAATAGGACATACCTCTTCTGGGCCTCACAAAGCTGATTTAAGGCTTAAAGTGAATGGTGTTAACGCCCAAGAGCTTTTATCGAGAGGACAGCTTAGAATGGCTGTGGCTGCACTACAAATGTCACAGACCAAGCTATTCAACTCGGCAACACAACGAAAAAGTATATTTTTACTTGATGATGTGGGTGCTGAGTTAGACGCAGATAAGAGAGAACAATTTATTGATGGGTTGCTCGAAATGGACACGCAGGTTTTCGTTACTGCAATTGAGTCCTCGCAACTCGCATTTATACAAAAATACAACGAAAAGAAAATGTTTCACGTGGAACATGGAAGCGTGAAAGAGGAGTAAAAGCTAGTATGTCAGAAGAGAACAACTACGACTCGTCCAGTATTAAAGTACTTAAAGGATTAGATGCAGTAAGAAAGCGTCCGGGCATGTATATCGGTGATACTGATGATGGCACCGGACTACACCACATGGTATTTGAGGTGGTCGATAACTCTATCGATGAAGCACTGGCGGGACACTGTTCTGAAATAACTGTGCAAATCCATAGTGATGGATCAGTTTCTGTGTCTGACGATGGACGAGGTATCCCTACAGAATTGCACCCTGAAGAGGGCGTGTCTGCAGCCGAAGTTATAATGACCGTGCTTCACGCTGGCGGTAAATTTGATGACAACTCATACAAAGTTTCTGGCGGTCTTCACGGCGTAGGTGTATCGGTAGTAAATGCACTTTCTAGTCGCCTAAAGCTGCGTATTCGTCGTGCTGGCAAAGCCCATGAACAAGAATATCAACATGGTGTTCCACAGGCGCCACTTGCAGTTACTGGAGATACAGATAAAACGGGAACAATGATTCGTTTCTGGCCAAGTTCTGATACGTTCACAGATACACTGTACCATTACGATATTCTTGCTAAGCGCCTTCGCGAACTTTCATTCCTAAACTCCGGTGTTTCAATTCGTTTGAAAGACGAACGCGACGGTAAAGAAGACCACTTCATGTACGAAGGTGGTATTCAAGCTTTCGTCGAATATTTGAATGAAAAGAAAACACCAGTACATCAAAAAGTATTTCATTTCGCGAGCGAGCAAGAAGATGGCATTGCTGTGGAAGTTGCAATGCAGTGGAACGATAGTTTCCAAGAAAACGTATTCTGTTTTACCAACAATATTCCACAGCGAGATGGCGGTACTCACTTAGCAGGTTTCCGTGGAGCGTTGACGCGTACGCTGAACAACTATATGGAAAAGGAAGGCCTGAATAAAAAGGCTAAAACCAATGCCAGTGGTGACGATGCTCGTGAAGGTCTTACTGCTGTAATTTCAGTAAAAGTACCCGACCCAAAATTTAGCTCACAGACAAAAGATAAGCTTGTATCTTCTGAAGTTCGTCCTGCAGTTGAGTCTGCGATGAATGAAAAGCTCGCAGATTTCTTATTAGAAAACCCAGCTGAAAGTAAGATTATTGCGGGTAAGATTATTGATGCTGCGCGAGCGCGTGAAGCAGCCCGTAAAGCTCGCGAAATGACACGCCGTAAGGGCGCATTAGATTTAGCCGGTCTGCCAGGTAAGCTTGCTGATTGTCAGGAAAAAGATCCTGCACTAAGCGAACTATACATAGTGGAGGGTGACTCTGCGGGCGGTTCAGCTAAGCAGGGGCGTAATCGTAAGAACCAAGCTATTTTGCCGCTTAAAGGTAAAATCCTTAACGTTGAGAAAGCACGTTTCGACAAGATGCTTTCGTCACAAGAAGTTGCAACACTTATCACGGCATTAGGCTGTGGTATTGGTCGTGACGAATATGACCCAGAAAAGCTACGCTATCACAGCATTATTATCATGACCGATGCTGATGTAGATGGCTCTCACATTCGTACGCTTCTACTAACATTCTTCTATCGTCAAATGCCTGAAATTATCGAGCGTGGTTATGTCTATATTGCGCAGCCTCCGCTTTATAAAGTGAAGAAGGGTAAGCAAGAGCAGTATCTAAAAGATGATGACGCTTTGACTAATTACCTTACAGGTATTGCAATTGATGGCGCATCGTTACACACCAGTGACGAGGACCCAGGGATCAGCGGTGTTGGGCTAGAAAACCTTGTTAAGCAGTACCAATCGGTAGAAAAGATGATTGCTCGTATGAAGCGCAAAATGCCTTCAGCTATTCTTTACCGCATGCTGTACACACCTACGCTAAATCTAGAAGACTTAAAAGACGAAGCGGCTCTAGAGCATGTAGCAAAACACTTCGTAGAACAGCTTACAGAGCGCGAAAATGATGGTGCTACATACCGCTATGAAATCCGTACTGATGCTGAGTTGAGCGAATACTACATCACGATCATCATGCGTATGCACGGTATCGATTATGAGTACATTATCGATCACGAATTCATCGAGTCGTCTGAGTACCAGCGTCTGAAAGAGCTTAACTTAGCTATTAATGACATGATGGGTGCAGACGCTTACATTAAGCGTGGTGAACGTAAACAACCTGTAGAGTCTTTCAAAGACGCTTTAGATTGGTTAATGAACGAAGCGAAACGTGGTCAATACATTCAGCGCTATAAAGGGTTAGGCGAGATGAACCCGGAGCAGCTTTGGGAAACGACCATGGACCCTGAAAGCCGTCGTATGCTTCAAGTTACTATTGAAGATGCTATCGGTTGTGATCAATTATTTACAACGTTAATGGGTGACCAAGTAGAGCCGCGTAGAGAATTTATCGAAGCGAATGCGCTTAAAGTGGAAAACTTAGATGTTTAGATAAACGTTTATCAAGTTTGAGAAACTGTTAAAAAGCGACCGAACTTATGAAGTGACCCCCAATAGTTGGACTATCCAATTACTGGGGGTCTTTTTAATACAGTTAAGCAAAAATATGTAATGATGAAGCATCAATGAATTTCTAACACTTCAGTACTTGCTATATAAAGAAAGGATGTCTTATGCGCTTACTTCTCACATTATTATTCTTATCAGTTATTGCAGGCTGTTCAGAGCGTAACGATATTACCGATTCTCAAATTCGATATAACACGGCGATTAACGAACATAATAGTATTGTTTCGAAAGCGAACAACTACTTAGATAAGAATTTAGCTGGCGATTTACGGCTCGATATTGTTCACCTTATATATGCAAAGGAACTTGTTCACCATGCAGAAAAAGTGCTTGAGCATGCGAAAATCACAGGTATTAAATCAGAAAAGTTAAGTGCCCTTACTACACGGCTAAGTACATACGATAAAGATGCACAACGCTTGGCTATTGAACTACTCAATGCCTCCTTGAAAAAAACGCTTGAGTTTAAAAAGACGGTAAATGACATGCCTTTAGCACCTGTAGGCGGCGCATCACTTCACAGCAAATCAATGATTGATTACTTGGGTGAAGAGTACAACAACTCATTGGATAAATGTTGTTTAAAACCGCTGAAAAATATTGAGATTTTACTGAGAGGGATGAGAGATGACACTGCTTGGGCGATAAGAAAGAAAATAGTAAACGTTGAAATCCAGCTGTCTCACGTTTTAACTAATAATGAATATCAAAAAGATTACGCCAAACAGCTTATGACCCTAAACGAGGCTTTAGCTGCTTACTAATAAAAAAAGGATTTACAATGAAGAAGTTACCTATAAGCATCATGCTTGCTGCGGGGTATATAATATCTCAGGCTAGTTTTGCACAATCCAATCTTACTAAAGCAGAGATAACTTATGAAAAAAATTGGCGTACTCTCGAGCAAAAAATCATTTTGACCCAGGAATTTAAGACAAGAATAAAAACAAAATCTTTGCAGTTTGATTTCTCTGTTTTGGAAACAACTGGAAGCCATCTCCCTGAACAGCCTGAAATAGCGTCCTATAATATTTCTCTAGAAGAGGGGGTATTTGGCGTTAAAGCCGGCATGAAAACTATAGATGCATTTAAGATACTTGGTGTGCCGACGTCGGAAGTAGCTTTAAATGATAGTGACGTACTCTATTCTTTTGGAAGAAACCTTTGGCTTGTTGCAAAAAATGACAAAGTACATATCGTCACTAATAAAAATAATTGGATATCAAGCACATTAAAAAGCTTAATTGCTTTTGATGAACGCAATCTAAACAGCTGGAAAATAGACGGGCATATTGAGCGGCTTGCGACAAAACAACAAGTAGTAGAGTCCTTAGCTGGAGAATTTATTGAAGATGCGAAGTTCCGACTCAATGCAGACTCAAATGATATAGGTCTCGAGATAGACTTTGTGAGAGACACCTTTTCAGAAGGTGCTATGTTAGTTGTGAATGAATTTCGTTATGGAAACCTGACCGATAATGTCAAGATTGACGCGAACTACATCAACGACAATACTCAGGGGCGTTACGATACAATCGACGATATGATTCGCGAAAACACAAAAAATAATAAACCAACGTTAATTTCAGACTTATCTTTTTATCCAATTTTTACAGCATACGGGACGGAAAAACAGAAAATCTATGCTTACGATAATCATTTAATTTTGATAGCTGATGATGAGGAAATAAAAAAAATCTATATCGCAGAAACACTTTTTTATAACACGAATTCACACGCTAAGTGGAAATTTGGAAATATTTATGTCCATCAAGTGAGTGATGAACTCGCCGATAAATTCGAAGGTGAGGTGTTTGGCGTGGATGATTATTGGGAAGTGTATACGGATGCTTTTAAATATGATTTCTACTTTAAGAAAGACAATAACACGCTAGTATTAGACGAATTAGCGATAGAGATATATTAAGCGACACCTATTAAATCTCTAACCAATGGCAACTTTACTGCTGGGTAACACTATGTAATACCTTAAAAAGTAATAGGCATTGCACCTGAGGCAATAGTGCTACCCCTAGCAGGTTATACCTTACTAACAACCAGGGCAACTTCCCCCGCGCTCGCTGGTGTTGCAGTGAAGCGATAGGTTCCCGTGGAAGAGGGGGTGAACTGTAGGTTCTCTGAGCCCTGCTCACAAACTAAATAAACGGTAGAGCCTAACATTACAGGCTGACCTTTATATTTGCCGCCACAGCTCTGTGAAGGCGTCCATTTTGCATCTGATAACCTGAAATCGTAAGGTTGACCATCAGCAATGAGTTCTACGTCTACTGTCCAACCTGAATCTGAGCGTTTAAACCTATAAGCTGCATCGGCTTCCCACCAGTTAAAGACGCCCCTTAGAAACATGTTTTCAAACTGAATACGTGGTACTTCCGGTGCTATTTCTGGGATCTTAAAGCTTCCACTGCTTGAGCACGCCGACAGGGCTATGCACATAGAAGCTATAGTTAGTAACTTTTTCACAGTTTCTCCCTTTATAAAAAAGCCCAACGTAAAGGTTGGGCTTTCATTTATTGCAGTATTAAACCGCATTAACGTTGACTAGCCTTATGACTTCGCAAGAATTGAAATATCCGCGGTAGTAAGGAAAAGTTGCCTTAAAAGTGATAGTAAAGCAAGTCGGTTATTCTTCACTGCTTCGTCATCTGCCATAACCATTACGTTATCGAAGAAGTTATCGATTACATCACGTAAGGTTGCAAGTGCCGAAAGAATGCGTGTGTAGTCATGCGAAGGTAGCGCGCTATCCACGTCTTTTTGTGCAACTTTTAACTCAGCATAAAGCGCTTTTTCAGCATCTTCATTTAAAAGTGACTCATCAATGTTAACCGAATTAGTCACATCTACTTTTTGCTTGGCAAGAATGTTTGCTACGCGCTTATTAGCAGCAGCTAACGCTTCTGCCTCTTCTAATGCTTTGAATTTATCTACCGCATGAATACGGGCAAGGTAATCAGATGGCTTGGTAGGGCGACGAGCTGCTACGGCTTGAATAATGTCAGTGGCGATAGCTTGATCTTGTAGAAGGGCATTGAAGCGACCTAATACAAAATCAACAACCTGCGTTTGTGTTTCGGCATTTGTTAATTTATCGCCATATACCTCGATTGCTTTGCTTACAAGTGTTTCAAGGTCTAAAGGCAGCGATAGCTCGGTAACAATACGTAAAACACCGATGGCTGCACGACGAAGCGCAAACGGGTCTTTATCACCTTTTGGCAACTGGCCAATACCGAATATACCAACTAGTGTATCAAGTTTGTCAGCAAGGGCTACCGATGCGCTTACGCCAGAGCTAGGAAGTGCATCACCTGCAAAGCGCGGCATGTACTGCTCGTATAAGGCTTCAGCTACAGGCGCGTCTTCGCCGTCGTTAAGCGCATAGTATTTGCCCATAACGCCCTGAACGTCTGGAAACTCCATAACCATGTTCGACATTAAGTCTGTTTTAGCTAGAAGACCTGCTCGTGCTGCCTGTGCTTCATTCGCATCAATTTGTGATGCAATGAATGCCGAAAGAGAAGATATGCGCTCTGACTTTTCTTTAAGCGTACCAAGTTGCTTTTGAAACAAAACAGTTTCTAAGCTCTCAAGGCGACTTTCTAACGTTGTCTTTTTATCGCTGTTAAAGAAGAACTCAGCGTCTGCTAGGCGAGGGCGGATAACCTTCTCATTACCTGAGATAACTTGAGATGCGTCATGGCTTTCGATATTTGTTACAAACAAGAAGGTATTAGAAAGTGCGCCATCACTGTCAAGCAGCGGCACATACTTCTGGTCGTCCTTCATAGTGTAGATTAATGCTTCTTTCGGCACTTCTAAGAAGCCCTTATCGAATCCTGCTTGGAGTACTACAGGCCACTCTACAAGAGAAGCAATTTCCTCAAGCAGCTCTTCATTGTAATCTGGCTTAAGAGATAAGTTTTTGGCTGCGTCTTCAAGTTGCTGACGAACTTTATCTTTACGCGCTTCAAAATCTGCTAGTACATATTGTTGCTCTAAGGCTGAGGCGTAGTTGTCAGCATGATCAAGCTCAAATCGGCCTTCGCCGTGGAATCGGTGACCTTGCACAACGCGATCGCTTGTTAGGCCCAACACTGAAACGTTAACCACTTCACTACCATAAAGCACACAGAGAGTATGAACGGGGCGAATAAACTGAGTATTATAGTTACCCCAGCGCATAGGCTTTGGAATAGGTAGCTTGCTTACGGCTTGATTAATCAAACCTTCTAACAACTCAGCAATTGTTTGACCAGGCACATGTGCTTTATGAAGTAGCCACTCACCTTTATCTGTAACCAAACGTTCCGCATCAGAAACGTCTATACCGTTACCGCGTGCCCAACCTTGTGCTGCTTTGGTGGGGTTACCGTCAGCATCAAATGCGGCGGATACAGCTGGGCCTCGTTTCTCTACCACTTTATCAGCCTGACCTTCAGCAAGGCCTGAAACGTAAACAGCTAAGCGGCGAGGTGCTGCAAACCAGCTAACTGAGTCAAAACTTAAGTCGGCTTGGCTGAGCGCTGCTTCAAATTGTGTGGCGAAGGCTTCGCCCAAAGACTTAAGCGCTTTTGGTGGTAACTCTTCAGTACCTAATTCAACTAAACAATTTTCTGTACGCACGCTTATGCCTCCTTGTTACATAGTGGGAAGCCTAATGCTTCACGTGCTTGGTAATAGCTCTCTGCACACGCTTTGGCAAGCGTACGAACGCGAAGAATATAGCGCTGGCGTTCTGTTACTGAAATAGCATGACGTGCATCAAGCAAGTTAAATGCGTGTGAGGCCTTCATGACCTGCTCATAAGCAGGAAGTGGAAGGTTGTTTTCGATAAGCTTCTTACTTTCTGCTTCACACTCATCAAAGGTTCTAAATAGCGCTTCAACATTGGCGTGTTCAAAGTTGTAAGTAGACTGCTCCACTTCGTTTTGATGGAATACATCACCATAGGTGACTTTGCCCATTGGGCCATCAGTCCAAACTAGGTCATAGATACTATCTACACCTTGAACGTACATAGCCAGTCGCTCTAAGCCGTAAGTAATCTCACCAGTAACAGGCTTACATTCAAGGCCGCCTACCTGTTGGAAGTAAGTGAACTGAGTCACTTCCATGCCGTTTAACCATACTTCCCAACCTAGACCCCACGCACCAAGCGTCGGTGATTCCCAGTTATCTTCCACAAAGCGAATGTCGTGAACCAGCGGATCAAAACCTAACTCTTTCAAAGAGCCCAAGTACAACTCCTGAATATTGTCAGGTGAAGGCTTTAGCATTACTTGGAACTGATAGTAATGCTGTAAGCGGTTTGGGTTCTCGCCGTAACGACCATCGGTGGGTCTACGGCATGGTTGAACATAGGCGCTACTCATTGGCTCTGGACCTAAAGAACGTAGGAATGTCATGGGGTGAAAAGTACCTGCACCCACTTCCATATCCAGAGGCTGAATAATAACGCAGCCTTGACGCGCCCAATAATCTTGAAGCGCAAGGATCAACCCTTGAAAGGTCTTAATATCGTATTTCTGCATACATCCGCTGCTTATTAGTTAACTGACTTAAAATTAAGGTGGGATAGTATACAATTTGTGAGGCATAGTATGTAGGTGTAAAGGGCGAAAAAACGTCACGAATAAAGGCAATATGCCACTTCACAACAAGGATTTAATCTTTAGCCATGCCCAATCAAATAAAAACAGAACGAAACACGCCATTACACCGATGCGGTTGGGTGAGCAATGACCCTGTTTATCTGGCTTATCATGACAACGAATGGGGCGTACCTGAGCTAGATAGTCGAGCGCTGTTTGCTAAATTATGCCTAGATGGTCAGCAGGCTGGCTTGTCGTGGTTAACTATCCTTAAAAAACAGCGGAATTTTGAGCAGGCATTTCACCAGTTCAACCCTGAGAAAATAGCGATCATGGGCCCCGCTGATATCGAGAGGCTAATGCAGGACAGCGGTATAATCAGAAACAAGCTCAAAATAGAGTCTGTTATTAAAAATGCTAAAGGGTTCTTGGCTATAGAAGAAACTCAGCCATTTAGCGAGTTTATTTGGCAATTCACAGGCGGACTTACTGTAATAAATGCGTGGGATGACTTTAAGCAAGCACCAACCTCTACGGACGCATCGAAAGCGATGTCAAAAGCATTAAAAAAGCACGGGTTTAATTTCGTTGGTGAAACGATTTGCTACGCATTTATGCAAGCTGTTGGAATGGTTAATGATCATGAAGTAGGGTGTCACTGTTATCAGCGTACCTGTGACTTGGCGATAAAGTGATATAGAAAGCGTCGCAAAGATCAAATATGGGTAACTAAGCGATAGAAAGCAGAAACAAAAAAAGACCGAGCACATAATCATGTTCGGTCTTTTTTATAAAGTCTAACGCTTTTGTTTTACGTCGTAGCGCTACTTTCTACTGAGCGCTCATCAGAGTTTCACAGTATGCTTTGAGCGGTGGTAATTCATCCAATACCTTAGATTCGTATTCAGACTCAATTTGCTCTCGTGCGATATCCTGTTTCCTTCGCTCATTCTTGGGAAGTTGTTGTCTTGCTTCTAAAATCGCAAAGCCACTGATTTCGGTGAAAAGCGCATGAACTTGCGGATACTGCGCTTTAAAGTCAGGTGGTGAATTAATAGGAAGTGCGTTAAGCAAGTTAACGATGCGAATAACACCTTCGGATAAATCACACTGTTGTTGCTCCATCGCTTTAGCAATCACTATGATGCTATCAGTGATATTCGCAATGCGAGATTGCCTCGCCGCTTCCTGTCGAGCTTTCTGCTGTTTTAGCATAAACAGCAATTTGCCCGCGTAAAAGCCAAGCCCAATGATGATTAGTAGCGCAATGCCTGAAAGTACTGCCCAAAGCATAACGTTTTCCTGTTTCTATTAATGCTTAAAGTCGTCGATGTTAATAGCGTCTAAATCGTTAAACGGATCCATATCGTCGTCTTCATCATCGTCGTCTTCTACTATACCTAACAGGTCACAAAGAATGCGATGGCGCGCCATTTTTTCGTCTACATAAGCTTGTTGCTCGCGACTAAGCGGCTTGTCATCATCAAGCTTATCAAGTAAATCTGTTAAGCGTTGATCTGCTTCTAGGGCCGCCAACTCTTGGGCTGGAGTTGCGTACTTTTTCTTTTGAGTAGGGGTTGGCGTCACTGCTTTAACAAGCTGAATGGGCTTTTTACTGCCGTGGCGCGGATCTTTATTCTCAGCACTCTTTTTACCCGTCACTTTTTTCTGTTCAACGTTGTGGCGATTACCAGCGGGCTTGCCCTTGTGCTTTTTAGGGCGAGGCGAGTCTGATTTACGGTTTTCGCTAGGTTTAAAGTCAGGGTCTTTACGAACGCCGATTTGACCGACTTTACGTGATTTCTTTGAACGTGCCATAATTTCCAAATAAGAAAGAGAGTGAAAAAACAACGCTATTATAGCGCGAATTAGTGTCTACGTATTGATCTTTGGGTGTGCGATTAAAAATCAATACGCCATATAGTGAGTAACAGATAATCTATTTCAGCGCTTCTTCATTAGCACCACGTCATTTGCCGGAAAACTTACATCATAGCCGTCTCTTTGTGCTAAATACTGAAAGGTTCTTTTGCTGAAAAAGCTTACATGTGTGATGTCGTTTTTATAATGCCAGCTTGCGAAGCGGGCTTTATCAAGCACACGCTTAGTCATAATGGCAAGGACACCACCAGGTGCCACAAGTTTGTTAAATAACGCCCATTCTTTATGAGGGGAATGAAAGTGTTCAATAGCCTCTGTACACGTCACAATGTTATAGCTTTGCTCAAGTACCTGTGGGCTAGCTGCATAGAAAGGGTCGTAGATACTCATATTCACCCCTTCCTCTGAAAGCATACTTGCCAGGACAGGCGCTGGACCGCAGCCAAAGTCTAATCCAGATAGCTCTGGTGCTTTAGTCGCTTTTATAAAAGGTGAAAGTGGCGTTAAAACCTTTCCTAAAAACTTTCGATAACCGTCATCGTCGAAACTATTTTCGTGAAGGTCATACTCTTGTTTTTCCGTTTCTTTTGAGGGCAGAAATTCAGGAGATACATAAACTAGGTCGCATTCACAACACTGAAGATATTCTCGCTTTTTATCAGTGTGGTAGTGAGACGATGTATTAGCGCTTTGACATAAAGGACAAGACATAAAAAGCGGGTATTTATAAAGGGACTAAAAAAGAAAAAGGTGATGGCTTACACCATCACCTTACATTGTATGAGTGTCAGATGACACCTCTCCCGTTATACACATCTATGTGTAGCTGGCTTCCCTAGCTGTGCTCCCCTTATTTTTATTGTTAGCAGAGCTGCATTGTTGTTTTTGGCCCTCGTGGCTCTTTATCCCGTCTTCCATGCTGCATTTTTATTATTATTCTTGTTATTTAGTTTGTAGCTTTTCAAAGGCACCTACAAACTACGCCGTCAGATTACACGAATAATTTTAAAATACAACTTTTCTGGTAACAAAATTTTAACAACAGTGTGTAAAAACGGTAAGGCTTAGTGTAAGCCTGCGATATAGTTAGATAAAATTTCGATATCTTCATCGGTTAATTTCATCGCAATATCGCGCATCATGCCATTCATGTCATTGTGACGTTGACCAGAACGGAAAGCTTTTAGCTGAGATGCAGTGTAAGTTGCGTGCTGTCCACTGATGTCAGGGAAGCCTGCTAGTGCCATACCGTTACCTTTCGGTCCGTGACAAGCGATACATGCCGTTACGCCACGTGACTCGTCACCACCTTGATAAAGTGCACGTCCAGCTTCTACATATTGCTCTGGCGTTTCGCCTGCTTTAGGCTCTTGACTTGAAAAATAAGCAGCTAGGTCTTTCATGTCTTGCTCTGATAGGGGAGCAGCCATGCCGTTCATCACAGCATTGTTACGACCTTCCTCGCCACCCGTTTGAGAGGCAAGTTTGAATTCAGTTAATTGCTTAACAATGTACTTCTCATGCTGGCCAGCAAGTTTTGGGTTCATGTCAATCATGCTGTTGCCATCAGGGCCATGACAGGCTGCACATACTGCAGACTTCGCTTTACCTGCCTCGGCGTCGCCTTCTGCAATAGCAGTTGCGCTCAAACCTAAAGACATACACACCAACAAACACAGTTTTTTCATAATAAATCTCTTAAATGGATCCAACGGCTCGCGTGATATACGTGATATCATGCGTATTTTACACATTTAACGCGTCAGAAAAACCTATTCCATGATAAAACTATGGTTTTTAGCTGGTTTATTCATTAAAAAACTGTAAACCAAAGGTTGAGACGCATGTGGAGGTAAGTCTAGATGTCGTATTACACCAAAGCAAAATTCTTTACGAGTGCACCTGATATTCGTCATTTAAAAGATGACAGCGGAATTGAAGTTGCGTTTGCGGGTCGCTCGAATGCGGGTAAATCGAGTGCGCTTAATACATTAACTCGTCAGAGGAACTTGGCGAGAACCAGTAAAACACCAGGTCGTACTCAGTTAATCAATGTATTTGAATTAGAGGAAGACTTGCGCCTTGTCGACTTGCCAGGGTACGGGTTCGCAAAAGTCCCGGTTGCGATGAAAAAGAAGTGGCAGGCGTCACTAGGTGAATACCTTCAAAAGCGTAAGTCGCTAAAAGGTCTAGTAGTACTAATGGATATTCGTCATCCTTTTAAGGATTTAGACCAAGATCTCATACATTGGGCTGTCGCCTCAGATATTCCAGTTCTCGCGCTTCTTACTAAAGCGGATAAACTCAAAAGCGGAAAGCGCAAAGCACAGCTTTTAATGGCTCGTGAAGCAGCTATGGCCTTTATGGGTGATGTAACGGTTCAAACCTTTTCATCATTAAATAAACATGGTTTACCAGAGCTTGAGAGCATCTTAGATACTTGGTTCGGGTTGGGCAAATCGGTTAATGAAGACACATCCGATAGTGAAGCCCAATAACATAAACGGTGAATTTCAGTTGTGCTGACTTAGTGTCTCTGGTGGGAAAGCTCGATGCGCTAGAAAAAAGAACGCCCCGCATAGAGCGAGGCGTAAACTGAGAGAAAACACATAAAAACCGTAGATATAGAGTAGTAGGAAATAAAGAAGTTCAGAAAAAATAGAAAGAAAAATCACTTAATTGGTTATGTGTTTGATATTTAATGGTTATTTATTTTCCGCAGACATAAAAAAACCCCGACAAAACTGTCGGGGTTAAAGCAAAGGTTTGAAAACAGCTTTCTCACCTCTGTACCCTACATGCGTAATATTACAACAAAGCACAGAAAAGGCAAGGGCGTTATGTAATTAAATTACCAAATTTGATGAAGCTAAACGCGCTTTTAATGTGAAAACTGTAATCTAATTACCAAACTAGTGAGCTTCATCCCAGTTTTCGCCTACTCCAGCCTCAACAACCAGTGGTACATTAAGGGTAGCTGCGCTTTCCATAAGTGCAGTAATAGTAGAGACATAGGTCTCAACCTTATCTTCTTTTATTTCGAAAACCAGTTCATCATGCACTTGCATCATCATGGTTACATCGTCAGATGCATTTTTCCTGATCCAGTCGTCAACTTTAATCATCGCCATCTTAATAATGTCTGCAGCCGTCCCTTGCATTGGCGCATTGATTGCTGCGCGCTCTGCACCTTTTCGGCGTGCGCCATTACTTGCTTTAATATCAGGCAAGTATAGCCTGCGACCAAATACAGTTTCTACATAACCCTTTTCTTTTGCACTCTCACGAGTAGAGTCCATATATTCAAGCACACCAGGGTAGCGCTCAAAGTAAAGGTCCATGTATTTTTGGGCTTCGTTGCGCGGAATATTAAGTTGCTTAGACAGTCCAAACGCACTCATACCGTAAATTAAGCCGAAGTTAATCGCTTTCGCGCTGCGTCGCTGCTCGGTCGTTACCTCATCAAGCGATACGCCGAATACTTCCGCAGCAGTTGCTTTGTGAATGTCTTTGCCATTAGCAAAGGCATCGAGTAGGCCTTTATCGCCAGACAGGTGCGCCATAATACGCAGCTCAATTTGAGAGTAGTCAGCTGCGACAAACTTATTTCCTTCCCTTGGAACAAACGCCTGACGTACGCGACGACCTTCTTCATTGCGAATAGGAATGTTTTGTAAATTAGGATCCGTTGATGAAAGGCGCCCTGTTGCCGTTACCGCTTGATGATAAGACGTATGTACTCGACCTGTGCGGTGATTGATCATCTTAGGAAGTTTGTCGGTGTAGGTATTCTTTAGCTTGGTTAAGCCGCGGTATTCCATGATCTTTTTAGGCAGCGGATACTCAAGTGCGAGTTCTTGCAGTACGTCCTCAGACGTAGACGGCGCACCTTTAGGCGTTTTCTTAATAATTGGCAGCGACATCTTTTCGAATAAGACATGCTGAAGCTGTTTGGTTGAGCCTAAGTTAAATGGCTCTCCAGCTTCTTCATGTACTTCACTTTCAAGCTCGGCAATACGGCTAGCAAGATCTTGGCTTTGTTGACTAAGTCTTTGGCTATCAATCAGTACGCCTTCTTGCTCCATGCGAGAAAGGACGCACGCAAGGGGAACTTCAACGTCTATCAACAAGTTTTTAAGTTCAGGAATATCTTTTAACTTAGTCCAAATAGCGTTATGTAAGCGAAGCGTAATATCTGCATCTTCTGCTGCATAAGGGCCTGCTTCTTCTAGGTCAATTTGGTTAAAGGTAAGCTGTTTAGCACCTTTGCCTGCAATTTCTTCAAAGTGAATTGTTTTATGGCCAAGGTAAGCTAGCGCTAGCGAGTCCATATCGTGGCGCTGGGCAGTACTATTTAGTACATAGCTTTCAAGCATGGTATCAAAGCCAATGCCGTTTAAGGTTATGTCATAGTTTGCGAGTACATTCTTATCGTACTTAATGTGCTGGCCTACTTTGATAACCTTGTCTGATTCCAAAATAGGTTTTAATGCCTCTAGTACAAATTCCCGCGATAGCTGTGCTGGCGCATCGGGGTAATCATGGGCTACAGGAACATAAGCAGCTTCACCTTCTTCTATACAAAATGAAACGCCAACTAATTCGGCATCCATGTAGTTAAGGCTAGTTGTTTCGGTATCAAAGGCGACTAGTTCTGCTTTTTCAAGCTTAGCGACCCAAGCGTTAAAGCGCGCTTCATCAAGTACGGTTTCATATTTCGATTTGTCGATATCTATCGAATTATTTTGCTCACTTTCTTGTGCATTGCTTTGATCTTCACTGGTAGTCGTTTCACTATTTGAGCTATCACCGCCAGCAACAAGCGCACTTACTTCTGTATGCCAGCGTTTAAATTCATACTCAGCAAATAGATCGCGAAGTTGTTCATTATCGGCTTGGCAGGGCATCAAGGCTTCAACATCATAGTCTAGGTCAAGATCTATGCTAATAGTGGCTAGGGTATAAGAAAGTCGTGCTTGCTCCTCGTACTCCTGCATTTTAGCCGCCATTGATTTGCTACCTCTAAACGATAGATCGGCAATTTTGTCCAGGTTCTTATAAATATCGTCGATGCCGCCAATACCATTAAGTAAAGCTTGAGCACTTTTATCGCCTACACCAGGTACGCCGGGAATGTTATCTACCTTGTCGCCTTTTAGTGCAAGAAAGTCGATCACAAGTTCAGGTGGAATACCAAACTTAGTGTTTACGCCTTCAACGTCCATTACCTGGTTGGTCATGGTGTTGATCAAGGTGACGTGTTGATTAACCAATTGCGCCATGTCTTTGTCGCCAGTGCTGATAAGGGTATCGATACCTTTCTCTGTGGCATGTTTGGCTAGGGTACCTATAACGTCGTCTGCTTCTACGCCCGACTCGACAATAACAGGTAAGCCCATTGCCTTGATGATGGTATGTAGTGGTTCGATCTGGCTTCTTAGTTCATCCGGCATAGGTGGACGATTCGCTTTATACTCTTTATAGATGTCGTCGCGAAAAGTTTTTCCTTTGGCATCAAAAATTACCGCCATATGCGTAGGGTTGTATTGTTTGATCAAGCTTTTAAGCATGTTCACAACACCATAAATGGCGCCGGTATCTTGGCCTTTTGAGTTCGTTAATGGTGGTAGACCGTGAAAGGCACGAAAGAGATATGACGATCCATCGACAAGAATAAATGGAGGCTTTTTAGAATCTGGCATAGCGGGCGATTTTCCAATATACAATATGAGCGCAAGGATGCCACAGGCTAGGGCAGATCGCCATATCATGAAGGAAGATTAAACGTGACAGTCGATCACAATTCGCCTGTGGATAACTTTGTGATCTAAAGTTTCAGGCACGGTGATCCGGATGATCTTTGTCAAGTTAAAGATCACCTTCTAAATCAAGAAAAATAAGGGAATAAGACTAAGGTGTGGAAACAGCGTACCTGCTACTAATCATTCCATTTTGTGTGGATAACTTGGTGTACGTTTATTTTTGGTTTAACCAAGTTGGTCAAGTAATGTAGCATAACCGTTAACATTGTATACACGTATTTATAAGAACTTTTTTTGTACACTTGTGTGTTTAATAGCCAAATTTTGAATAAGTAGATGGCATAACGTCTAGGAGGACAATATGAAACAGGTAGCCGTTATTTTAAGTGGTAGTGGTGTGTTCGACGGGGCAGAATTACATGAGGCGGTATTAACGCTGCTAGCCATTGAGCAAGAAGGGGCGTCTTATCAATGTTTCGCGCCTGATGTAGAGCAACTTCACGTGGTCAATCACTTAACCGGTGAAGTCGCGGAAGGAGAAACCAGAAACGTATTGGTAGAATCAGCCCGTATCGCCCGGGGCAATATAAAGCCCGTCACTGATTGTGACGTTAATGCGTTTGATACACTTATATTGCCCGGCGGCTTTGGTGCGGCGAAAAACTTGTGCACCTTTGCTGTAGACGGTGATAAATGTACCTTTAACGAAGAGGTATTATCAGTCTGTAAGGCATTTGCACAAGCTAAAAAACCTGCAGCTTATGCCTGTATCGCACCAGCGTTAGCCGCTAAAGTGTATGGTAACAAGACCAAGATGACTATTGGTGATGATGAATCTACAGCTGGCGGCTTGAATGCATTAGGTGCCACTCATGTAGAGTGCCCGGTAGATGAAGTTGTCGTGGATAATGATGCAAAGCTGGTAACCACACCTGCTTATATGCTGGCCCAAAACGTTAGTGAGGCGAATGCGAGTATTAGCAAAATGGTAAAGACTGTGTTAGCCATGAAATAGAAAGCTTGGGTGCTGGCTTTTCTATCACCGAAAAGCTAGCTCAATCCCATGTGATTTGCTTAACGTTGTGGGGAGACAAAGGTTTCCCCCTACTCATTATAGTCCTATAATCAAAACCCAATACGAAACACACAGAGCTTTACCTTCCTTATTTAAGGTAGATAAGTTTGTTTTTTGTAGTTAGTTTAAAAAAACATAAAAAACCAGGGCGCTTAAGCCCTTGTGCGCGCTATAAGAATAAAGGCATAACAAACAATGCACTACCGTGCCATCATACGAATACTTGGGTTATTAATAGCGCTATTTAGCGTAACCATGATCCCACCAGCTATTGTGTCGTTGATTTATCAAGATGGCAGCGGCCTTCCTTTCACTCTTGCCTTTATTTTCTGTGTTATTGGCGGTATGGCCTTGTGGTACCCCAATCGTCAGCAAAAAAATGACTTAAGGGCGCGAGAAGGGTTTTTAATAGTCGCGCTATTTTGGTCTGTACTGGCAAGCGTGGGTGCAATACCGCTTATCTTACTTGAGCAACCTAGCATGACAGTTACCGATGCTTTTTTTGAATCGTTTTCTGGCCTGACTACTACAGGTGCTACGGTGATTGAAGGGATAGACTTTCTTCCACATTCAGTGCAGTTTTACCGCCAGCAGCTTCAGTGGTTAGGCGGTATGGGTATCATTGTACTTGCCGTTGCCATACTTCCTATTCTTGGTGTTGGGGGCATGCAGCTGTATCGAGCAGAAACGCCTGGCCCGGTTAAAGATAACAAGATGACGCCGCGTATCGCCGATACGGCAAAGCATCTATGGTATATCTACCTAACCATAACCATTGCATGCGCCGGTGCATATTGGCTTTCAGGTATGAATGTATTCGACGCTATTTGCCATGCATTCTCAACAGTAGCCATTGGTGGGTTTTCTAACCATGATGCAAGCTTAGGGTACTTCAACAGCCCTATGGTAAACGTGGTTTGTACAGTCTTTTTGCTTATTGCTGCGCTGAATTTTTCGCTGCACTATGCGGCGGTAAGCTCTCGCTCAGTAAAAGGCTATTTTAAGGATCCAGAATTTAAAGCCTTCTTTATTATTCAAGCGTCGCTAATTGGTATTTGCTTTCTAGTACTAACGCTCTCAGGCTACTATAACTCAGCTGAGCAAGCCCTAGATCAGGCTATGATTCAGGCTGTGTCTATTAGCACAACAGCCGGATTCGCCACTACTGACTTTTCTGTATGGCCTACGTTTTTACCCATAATGCTTATTTTTTCTAGCTTCATAGGCGGTTGCGCCAGTTCCACAGGTGGCGGCTTAAAGGTAGTACGAGTGTGCTTATTGTTTTTACAAGGCAAGCGTGAAGTAGATAGGTTAATCCACCCTAAGGCGGTTTATAGCGTTAAGTTTGGCGACCGCGCTATGCCTGACAGAGTGGTAGAAGCTGTATGGGGTTTTTTCTCGGCTTACGCCGTGGTATTTGTGGTAATAATGATAGGCCTAATTGCTACAGGACTAGATAACCTCAGTGCTTTTACTGCAACGGCGGCCATGCTAAATAACTTAGGCCCGGGCCTAGGCAGTGTGGCGGCAAACTATGCCGATGTAACTGATGCCGGCAAATGGATCCTAGTAACGGGGATGGTATTTGGTCGACTAGAAGTTTTCTCATTACTGGTACTCTTCTCGCCAACGTTCTGGCGAAGCTAATATCTACAACTAATGGCTTTGCCTAATCGTTTAAAACAAGCTAAAAAAACAAAGGGCGATAATTATCGCCCTTTGTTCTATAAGTCTATATTCGAATTACTGTACCCGTATATCTTAGCGAAGCCTCAAAAGAGCGGGGTATAGTGCTAGCCAAAGAAAAATGCACTAGGCTGGAACAGCTTTTCTACATCATTGATGTACTTCTTATCCACCAAGAACAAAATGACGTGATCGTTCGCTTCTATCTTGGTATCACTATGGGCAATAATCACTTGTTCGTCGCGAACTATAGCGCCAATTGTCGTACCTGGTGGTAGCTTAATGTCGCCAATTTGTCTGCCAACCACTTTAGACGTGTTTCCATCGCCATGGGCAATGGCTTCAATAGCCTCTGCCGCGCCACGACGTAGTGAATAAACGTTAACAATGTCACCACGGCGCACGTGCGTAAGTAGTGCCGATATCGTGGCTTGTTGCGGTGAAAACGCAATATCTATCTCGCCACCCTGAACGAGATCGACGTAAGCACTTCGCTGAATAAGCACCATGGCTTTTTGCGCGCCCATACGCTTTGCCAGCATGGCCGACATAATATTCGCTTCATCGTCGTTGGTCACCGCAATAAAGGCATCGACCTGCTCAATATTTTCTTCGCTAAGCAATTCAGGATCAGAAGCATCACCACTAAACACAATGGTTTTATCTAAGTTGGCTGATAGGTACTTTGCCCGCTCTGGGCTGTATTCAATAAGCTTAACGTTATGATTGTGCTCAAGCTTTTTCGCTAACCCTGCTCCAATTAGACCACCGCCGGCTATCATAATTCGCTTGTAGCTAGACTCAAGCTTTTGGAGCTCACTCATTACTGCACGAATGTGCTTGGTGGCGGCAATAAAGAATACTTCGTCATCTGCTTCTATAACCGTTGTTCCCAGTGGACGAATAGGGCGGCCGCGACGGTAAATGGCTGCAACCCGGGTTTCAACGTTTGGCATGTGATCTTTAAGCGCAGATAACGCGTGGCCTACTAGTAAGCCGCCGTAATAAGCTTTAACTGCTACTAGGCTTGCCTTGCCTTCTGCAAATTCAACTACCTGAAGGGCGCCGGGATAATCGATAAGGCGTTTGATTGCCTTGGTTACCAGTTGCTCTGGGGCAATGATGTGGTCTACCGGAATGTCTTGCTGCTTATATAGTTGCTCTTGGTAAATAATGTATTGTTCAGAGCGTACGCGGGCAATTTTTGTGGGTGTTTTGAAAAGGCTGTAGGCAACCTGACAGGCAAGCATGTTGCTTTCATCACTATTGGTGACGGCTATCAGCATATCAGCATCTTCCGCACCGGCTTTGCGCAATACATCAGGGTGTGAACCCACACCTGTAACAACTTGCAAATCAAGACGGTCTTGCAGCGCGCGCAGAATAGTGGGGTCAGAGTCAATAACGGTAATTTCGTTATTTTCACCTACTAGGTTTTCAGCAAGAGTTCCGCCAACCTGTCCGGCCCCTAAAATGATGATCTTCATCGTTATTATTTTGCCTTCATATCTGTGCAGGCCATAACTATGTAACCTGCACAACTATTAAACTCAGTCTGCCGACTTTACCAGCCTCGCATAATAGAAACCATCCATTTGTTGTTCCCCAGGCGTTATCTGACGTCCAGGTTTATCTATGGTTTCTGTTTTCACTAAAGGCGATAACGTAGCGTCGGGCGTGTCGGCTAAAAACTGCTGTATTTGCGCCATGTTCTCTTTTGGTAGAATAGAACAGGTTGCATAAAGCAACGTGCCGCCTGGTTTTAATAAGCCCCAAAGCGTATCTAATATGCGGCGTTGTAGCTGCGCTAAATTGTCAATGTCATTGGATTTTCGAAGCCAGCGAATATCAGGGTGACGTCGTATAACGCCAGTAGCAGAGCAGGGGGCATCCAGTAATATCCTATCGAAAGGCTTTCCGTCCCACCAAGTTTCTGAATTTGCTGCATCACCTTGCTTGATATCTACCGTGTGTTTTAGACGCGTCATGTTTTCTTCAACACGCTTTAAACGGTTGGCATCGGCGTCTAGGGCTAATACATACTCTGTATCGGGGGCGCATTCAACAATGTGCCCAGTTTTTCCGCCTGGTGCGGCGCAACAATCTAAAATACGCTCATTTGCTTGCGGCTGTAAGTAGTGCGCGGCTAACTGAGCTGCACCATCTTGCACCGCAAAGTGACCTTTATCAAAGCCAGGCAGGGCTGTAATGTCTTCACGTTTAGTCAGAATTACTGCATCTGCGTGATTGTCGCTAAGGGTATATTCTACGCCAGCATTATCGAGCGCCTCGGTAAATGCTGCCGATGTTGTTTGCAGCTTATTTACGCGAAGCCAGATAGGAGCCATAGCGTTAGTTTCGCTACGCACTTGGTCGGCATCGGCGCCATAGGCGTTTTCTATTGCCTTAAACAGCCACTTAGGTAAGCCGCTGTTTATAATGGCATCGTCTACGGGTTTGTCGGCAAGGTTCTCTCGCTGAAAATTGCGTAATACCGCATTCACCAAGCCTTTAAGCGCGGCTGCATTTAAATAAGACGCTGCGGCAACGGTTTCACCTACTGCGGCGTGGTTGCTAACACGCGAAAAGTTAAGCTGGTATAAACCAAGAAGTATAAGGTGTTCAACAACCTTTTTATTTCCCTTTAAGGGCCTATCAAGCAAAGAACGAAGCCAGTGTTGTAAAAGGGGAAGCCGACGCATTACCCCTAACGACATTTCTTGAATCCATGCGTTATCTTTGGCGTTGTGTCTGCGCTGAACGCGTTCTAAGCACTCACGCGATGACTTGCCTTGTTCTAAAATTTGATAGATAACCCACGCGCAATCTGCGCGCAGGTTCTTTTGTTTGGGGAGGGGTAATGGTTTCACGTTTAGTCCGCTTGTGCCAGACAACGACCCACTTCAAACCATGTTTGGCGAGCATTAATAACGTCTGACGCTGGTAGCGCCTTTTTACCTGGAATTTGAAGTGATGTGATGCAAAGTGCATCGCGCCCTGTTGCTACGGTTATGCCTTCTTTACTAGCACTGACTATCGTACCTGGCTTAACCTCTTTATCTAGTGTTACAACGGTAGCTGACCACACCTTCACATTCTGATCTTCTACCTTCATCCACGCTACCGGCCAAGGGTTGAAGGCGCGAATGTTTCGTTCTATTTGCTCGGCATCGTCTGCCCAATTAATAAGGGCTTCTTCTTTAGAAAGCTTTTTCGCGTAGGTGGCTTGAGAATCATCTTGTTTGGTAGGCGTGTAACGATCAAATTCGTCAACAACATCAACTAACGCTTTTGGTCCAAGCTCTGCAAGTTTTTCGTACAAGGTCGCACTGGTATCTTCAGGCGTGATAGGCAGTGTCGCAATGTGTAGCATATCGCCGGTATCTAAACCTTCATCCATTTGCATTATGGTTACGCCGGTTTCAGCGTCACCTGCCCAGATAGAACGCTGTATTGGAGCTGCGCCGCGCCATTTTGGCAAAATAGAACCGTGTACATTAATACAACCTAGCTTAGGTGCATTAAGTACTGTAGTAGGGAGTATTAGACCATAAGCTACCACCACCATTAAATCGGCATTTAGCGAGGCTAATTCTTCCTGTGCCTCTGACGCTTTTAACGACTGAGGTTGATAAACAGGAATGGCATTTTCTTCAGCCAGCACTTTAACTGGACTGGCTGTGAGTTTCTTACCTCGTCCGGCGGGCCTATCAGGCTGAGTGTAGACAGCAATAACCTCGTGCTCACTCTCTAGCAACGCCGACAGATGTTTAGCTGCAAAATCCGGAGTACCGGCAAAAATCACTTTTAATGGAGTTGTCACGTTATTCCCTAGGCTTTTGCAGCAAGACGCGCTTCTTTCTCAAGCTTTTTACGAATACGTTGGCGCTTAAGTGGCGATAGATAATCGATAAAAAGCTTACCTTTTAAATGATCGAGTTCGTGTTGAATACAGATAGCTAGCAGGCCTTCTGCGTCCAACTCAAAAGTGTCTCCGTTTTCATCTAACGCTTTAACCGTTATTGCTTCAGCGCGCTCGACTTTGGCGTAGTTACCCGGTACAGATAAGCAGCCTTCTTCACTAATTGTGGAGCCATCTTTACGAATAATTTCAGGGTTAATAAATACGCGAGGCTCGTTTTGATCTTCCGATACGTCCATTACAACAACTTGAACGTGGCGGTTAACTTGCGTCGCTGCAAGGCCAATACCGTTCTCGTCTTTCATGGTATCGAACATGTCCGATACCAATTGTTTAATTTCGTCGTTAACTTCTTCAACCGGCTTAGCTACCGTGCGAAGACGTTCATCAGGAAAACTTAATACGTCTAAAATTGCCATTTCTCGCTTACTTCACCTTTTCGCTGTATAAATTCATATACGATCTAATTGCCAGCACGCTTTACAGTGCTTATTAAGTTACTATTCTAACGTATATCGGGTGGTTTCGTGCAGTTTTTTGCCTGAACCCTGTAAGAATACGTACTTCTGCCGATATAGTGCTATTGTCTGAAAATTCAACAATAAATGACAGTGAATAATTTGCAGGTGGTTAATTTGAAAAAACGATTAATGTACGCGCGTAGTGCAGCAATAATTATTCTTGGAGTGCTTTTGTCTTTACCTGCGTTCGCGCTTCAATTAAAAGACACTGCGCCCGAGACCTATACGGTGAAGCGTGGCGACACCCTGTGGGAAATTGCGAGTATTTTTCTAGACGAGCCTTGGCTATGGCCAGAGCTGTGGCGAACTAATACGCAAATCGATAATCCTCATCTTATCTACCCCGGCGATGTTATCGTTGTAGGTTATGTTAACGGTCAGCCTGTCTTAAGCGTGAAGCGCGACAAGTTATCCTACAACCTGTCACCGTCTACCGATAAGCGAATAAAGCCAAAACCTGTTGACGTACTGTCTTGGACAACTATCTCTCCGTTTGTAAGACAGCATATGTTGCTTGACGAAGAAAGTTATTCTGTCTTACCTCGACTCCTAGGTAATCAAGACGGGAATGTAAGGTTTGCTTCAGATGACTTTGTGCTTAGTCAGCAACAATTCAGTACTGACGATCAGTATAGAGTGATTAGAAAGCACGCTACTATCAAAAACCTAGATGGAGAAACGCTAGGCATTCAGGTCACACATATATCTAATGCTTCGTTAGTAGAGAAAGGCCAAGCAGACGATACTATGCTGCTGTTTATTGATAACGCTAACCAAGAAGCAAAACGTGGCGACAAATTGATGGCCGGCGGCTTTACTCATCCAGAAGGTTTCGAGCTTACACCTGCTACCTCACAACGAGGATTAGTAGTTGGCGATTTGCATGATCACGACTTACTTGGCAAATATGATGTTGTCATTGTTGACCTTGGTGCAGTGGATGTAGCACCAGGCACAGTATTGGGGGTGTATGCCCAAGGCCCTGCCATTATTGATGAAGATAGCCCGCGTTACGTTGATGAACCCGGTGCTAAAAACGGTGGTGAGTGGTTTATTGATACGGTAGCACAACCCGCTCTAAAAGTAGGTGAGGTGATTGTTTTTAAAACATTCGATGCGGCAAGCTATGGATTAATAACACGAGCGAACAGAGGAATTAAGCGCGGCTTTATTGTCGCTAAGCCTTAAACGCAAACGGTTCATTGTCGCTCACACAGGAGCGACAATGAAACAGCACTCATCTCAAACCAACAGCGAGCTACTTGCATGGTTAGCACTGGCTTCCGCTCAGCGCATTGCTCCTAAAATCTGGTTACAGACCCTTGAACGGTATAAATTCTCTCCCGCTGATTTAGCGGGAAATGCATCATCGCTTCCTGACACAGTGAAACAGCTGACAGGTCAAATATCAAAGCACCTCATTGATACTGCCTTTGCGTGGCTGCAAACGGGTGATAACAGACACATTATTCCCTATTCGTCTTCATACTATCCTCAATCATTAAAGCAATTGGATAGTCCACCCCTTGTTCTGTTCGCAACGGGTGATAGTGCTTTGCTGCGAAGCCCGCAAATTGCCATTGTGGGCAGCCGAAGGGCTAGTATTCAGGGTAAGAGTATCGCCAGTGAATTTGCATTAGGGCTGTCTAACAACGGGGTTGCAGTAACAAGTGGCCTTGCTATGGGCATCGATAGTGCAGCTCATCAAGGGGCTTTGTTGGGCAATATAGGGACAGTCGCGGTAATGGGAACTGGGCCTGAAAAGATCTACCCCGCTAAAAACCGCAAGCTCTACGAGGCAATAAATAATGACAAAGGGGTTACTGTCACCGAGTTCTTTCCAGGGCAGGGGCCTAAACCCTGGCATTTTCCCAGAAGAAACAGAATTATTGCTGGATTATCGCTTGGAACCTTGGTGGTAGAGGCAAAAATTAAGAGTGGCACCTTGATAACTGCGAATTTGGCCGCAGATATGGGGCGAGAAGTATTCGCTGTGCCAGGTAATATCTTTCACGCGTACTCTGAGGGCTGCCATTGGTTAATCCAACAGGGCGCCAAATTAGTAACTAATATTAACGATATTCTTGATGAAATTGGTCTTCAGCCTGAACAATTGGGCTTGGACGTAAACGAGCTAAACGAAAAAAGTGCAGCGAATAGCTTGGCAACCGATAAATTATTAGCTAGTGTGGATTATGACATCACCGCTATTGATGTTATAGCCCAGCGCAATGCCTTATCAGTATCGCAAGCAATGGCATCATTATTAGAATATGAGTTGCGTGGTTTAGTAGCCGCTGTCCCTGGTGGTTACGTTAAATTGAGGGGAAAATAATATGTTCGATATCCTCATGTATCTGTTTGAAAACTTCATTCACAGTGAAACGGAAATTCGTGTTGATCAAGACGAGTTAACGGAAGAGCTTGTGCGCGCAGGTTTCCATCACGATGAGATTTATAAAGCCCTCGCATGGTTAGAAAAGCTAGCGGCTCTGCAAGAAACGGATATTAAGCCGTATTTTTGTAAGGGTATCAGCACCAGCTTAAGCCGTATCTATACCCACGAAGAACAAATGCGTTTAGATGTGGAGTGTCGCGGCTTTCTTATGTTCTTAGAACAAGTCAATGTATTAGATGCGTCTACACGTGAAATGGTGATAGACCGCGTCATGGAAATTGACTCCACTGAATTCTGTTTAGAAGACCTTAAATGGGTTGTGCTAATGGTACTGTTTAACGTACCCGGCAAAGAGAAAGCCTACGCACAGATGGAAGATCTCTTATTCGAAGAGCCAGATGGCGTGCTGCACTAATGCAGTTATAGTCACTGACATTTAAATATTTACTCAAATATGCGCTGTGAAATTACAGCGCGTTTAAGGCCTTAACGTCTAATACATGTCTAAAATAGACCATTCACTTTTTTCGGCACACGAGCATGCTCTTGATGATAATTTCGGAGACTGCCCCGAGTGTGGTAAACCTCTTCATATAAAGAACAGTAAATCAGGGCCGTTTATTGGCTGTACTGGTTATCCTGAATGTAACTTCAGCAAACCGCTTCACGATAAACAAACTACTATACTTAAAACCTTAGATGGTATGCCTTGTCCCGAATGTGCTTCTGACCTCGCTATAAAAAAGGGGCGGTTTGGCATGTTCATCGGCTGCACCAATTTTCCTACATGCCATCACATAGAGCCCATTAAAGAAAAAGAAGATACTTTGGTAGATTGCCCAAAGTGTAAGAAAGGGCACCTGATCTCGCGTACTAACAAATACGGCAAACAGTTTTTTGCGTGTAATCATTATCCACAATGTCGATATGTGCTAAATTTCACGCCGGTAAATGAAAGCTGCCCAGACTGTGGTTGGACAGTATTGATAGATAAAAAGGGGCAATTACAATGCCCTCAGCCAACTTGCGGCTTTAAAAAGTAGCTAAACGAAGAACTATACATAGAGATCAAAACCATGTCTGATATCCAAAATGGGAACGTAAATACGTTTATCCCCGTTGAGGCTAATTCATCTGAAGTAGACCCTGTTGTTGCCGCTTTTGAAGCGGGAAGTTTAATCGTTTATCCAACTGAAGCGGTGATGGGCATTGGGTGTGACCCAGACAACGAAGCAGCGGTGAATGCATTATTAGAGATAAAACAGCGACCGGTAGAAAAGGGCGTGATCTTAATTGCTGCGAATTACAGTCAATTGCTGCCCTATGTTAACGACAACGCCATACGACCACATCGACGTACCGATATCTTCTCAAGCTGGCCTGGCCCTAACACCTGGCTATTACCTAAGTCATCATCGGCGCCTGTTTGGTTAACCGGCAAGCATAGTAAAATAGCGGTGCGCGTAACGAATCACCCTGTAGTGGTGGAATTGTGCAACAAGCTAGGTAAACCTTTAGTTTCTACGAGCGCTAATTTAACCGGCCAACCGCCAGCCACGACTACTGAAGAAGCAAAAGCCGTATTCGCTGATTCCGTTTTCTATGTTGACGGCGCAGTAGGTGGTGCAACTAAACCCAGTACCATTCGCGATGGTGACACAGCAGAGGTAATAAGAGCATGACATCAGCAGAATTACTGGACGGTAAAAACGCCGCTGAAGTAATCGAACAAGTAAAAAACTATCTTCTAGGGCTGCAAGACACAATCTGTCAAACCCTTGAACTTGCCGACGGCAAAGGTCAGTTTGTTGAGGACAGCTGGCAGCGTGAAGAAGGCGGTGGTGGTCGCTCTCGCGTATTAAAAAACGGTACGGTGATTGAACAAGGCGGCGTTAACTTTTCTCATGTGTTTGGCAGTCAAATGCCTGCATCAGCAACGGCAAATCGTCCAGAACTTGCAGGAAGAAACTTTCAAGCAATGGGCGTATCACTCGTTATTCACCCACATAACCCGTATATCCCGACGTCACACGCTAATGTTCGCTTTTTTATTGCGGAAAAAGAAGGTGAAGCACCTATATGGTGGTTTGGTGGTGGTTTTGATTTAACGCCGTTTTATCCGTTCAAAGATGACGTTGTACATTGGCATGATACCGCAAAGAAATTATGTAAGCCCTTTGGCGATGATGTGTACCCTAAGTATAAAAAGTGGTGTGACGACTACTTTTATTTAAAACATCGCAATGAAACTCGCGGCGTGGGTGGGTTATTCTTCGACGACCTTAATGAGTGGGGCTTTGAACAGTCATTTGCGTTTATGCAGGCAGTAGGTAACGGCTTTATTGATGCTTACGTTCCTATTGTTGAACGCCGTAAGCAAACCGACTTTGGTGAAAGAGAGCGAGACTTTCAGCTATATCGTCGAGGTCGTTATGTCGAATTTAATCTAGTGTTCGACCGCGGCACCCTGTTTGGGTTACAAACCGGTGGGCGCACTGAGTCTATTTTAATGTCGATGCCGCCATTAGCCCGCTGGGAGTATTGTTATACGCCAGCACCGGGTAGTGCAGAAGCTAAGTTAATTGACTGGTTAAAACCTAGTGACTGGTAAATTAACTTCAGTAAGGTCACTTTTACTGTTTTAACTAAGACCATCAATAACAAAAAAACGCCGTGTGAAATGATCACACGGCGTTTTTTGATCTGCATCAAGTACGAATATCATCTTTGTTTCAGTGAGTTATCAAGCTTGCGCTGGATCAATGTTTCTCTTAACCAAGGGCGTAAAGTGGCGACATCTTAGTTAAACACAAAAGAGACACATCATGCGCAAACACACTTTATCTGCACTTTGTCTTACACTTGCTGCACTTTCACCTTTAGCTGGCGCTCATCAACAGGGCGATTGGATTGTCCGTGGCGGTCTGACTACCGTTGCTCCTGACGAATCTACTTCTAACATCGTCGCTGGTGGCAATGATCTCGGTGTTGCCCTCAATATTGATAACGATACCCAGCTAGGTTTGAACGTTGCATACTTTATTACTGATAATATTAATATCGAACTGCTTGCAGCAACGCCCTTCAAGCACGACGTGAACTTTTCCGTTGCAGACCCTCTAGGTACAGGAAATCAGCTTGGAGAAGTGACGCACCTTCCTCCTACATTAACCGCGAACTATTACTTCAATGACGCAAGTTCTGCATTTCAGCCGTACATTGGTGCGGGTATCAACTACACCTTTATTTTTGATGAGAAGTTTACGGGAGCAAATGAAACTGCGGGTTTAAGCGACCTATCGCTTGATAACTCATTTGGTGTATCGGCTCAGGTTGGTATGGACTACCAAATAGATACCAAGTGGCATGTAAATGCTTCGGTTCGATTTATTGATATTGATACTGAAGCTACATTTAAAGTTGGTGAGGCTGATGGAGCGGTTAGCGATATTGAAATAGACCCTTGGGTGTACACGATATCGGTAGGTTATACCTTTTAAGGCCCAAAACTCAACAATTGATGCTTTCATAATTGCACTACTTTAATACGCCAACAAGAGCGTAGACAGTAGCAGGGGACTTGCGCGTTAAAAGGTTAACCCTTTCAACGCGTTTTTTTATTTTGTATTCACCATATGATTGGCAAGCTGATCGAGTGCGTCTATTAACTGTTGAGCTAAAGCGATATCTTCTACCGTTGTAAACATGGCTTTGCGCATACAATACATCCACTGGGCCTTTAACTCTGGTGTTACGGTATAAGGAAGATGGCGAGCACGCAGACGCGGGTGTCCGAATTGCTGCTGATAATCATCGGGACCACCCAGCCATAAGCTTAAATATAAAAAGAATACATGGCGAATTCTATCTAATGGCTGAGGGTGAATAGCAAGCAGTTCATTGGCTAATGGGTCGGTCTCCATAATGTCGTAAAACGTATTTGCTAATTCCCGTACTTTCTCCTCTCCACCTATACGCACATATGGTGTACTCTGCGAGGCACGACTATCGCTTTTCTTCTTTATATTAAATAAGTCTCGTATTCCCATGAAAAAATTCGCTGTATTCGGAAATCCTATTGCACAGAGTTTATCACCAACTATTCATCAAATGTTTGCAGATCAGGTTGGAGAAAATATTTCTTATGAAAAGATACTTGCGCCTGAAGATGGTTTTGTTGAAGCTGCCAAAGCGTTCTTAGCGCAGAAAGGTGCTGTAGGCTGCAATGTCACCATGCCTTTTAAGCTAGATGCATTCAACCTGGCAAAGGTAGATGACCAAGCGGCTAAAGATGCACAAGCTGTTAATACACTGATGAATAGTGGCAATGGCGATGTGCTTGGATACAACACAGATGGTGTTGGGCTGGTAAATGATTTACTCAATAATCGAGTGGAAATTAAGGGCAAACGTGTATTGCTTATTGGTGCCGGTGGCGCAGCCCGTGGCGTCATTTCGCCGTTATTAAAAGCCGGAGCCGCTTCCTTAACCATTGCAAATAGAACCAAAGCAAAAGCTGATGAAGTGGCAAATGCCGCGTCAAACCCTAAAGTACAGGTGGTAGCACTTGAAGATATCGCATCTGTCGCACCTCATATTGTTATCAATTCAACAGCCGCCAGTTTAAGTAATGATTTGCCGTGTAGTTTGACTGATGGTGTTTTACAACACTGTGAAGTGGTGTACGACATGGTATATAAAAACTCACCTACGCGCTTTATGAGAGATGCGGCTGAACTTGGTGTTAAAACACAAATAGATGGGTTAGGGATGCTGGTTGAGCAAGCGGCTGAAGCTTTCTACATATGGACACATAAGCGCCCCGATACTTCAGATATTGTAAAACGTGTCAGGGCTATCGTTGAGCAAGGTGAGAAGCGAAACTAGTTCGCTTCTTCAAGGTACTCATCTTTCAATACAACATAGTTAACGGCAGATTGTTTCAGGAATGCCATTTCAGCGTCGTTGAGCGGTCTTTTCTTTTGCATAGGGTTTCCTACATAAAGAAATCCGCTCTCTAATCTCTTGTTTGGTGGTACTAATGTACCAGCACCAATGAACACATCGTCTTCAACTATAACACCATCCATTACAATTGCGCCCATACCTACCAGGATACGATTACCTAATTGGCAGCCATGCAGCATACATTTGTGCCCAACGGTTACGTCGTCACCAATAATAAGTGGAAACCCATCAGGGTTTTTCTCAGATTTACGGGTAACGTGCAATACACTGCCGTCTTGTATATTGCTGCGAGCGCCAATCCGAATTTTGTTCACGTCGCCACGAGCAGCGACCAGCGGCCAAATGCTCGCATCATCTTCTAAAACTACATCACCGACGATTCTTGCCGAGCCATCAACATAGACATTCTTTCCTAATGTAGGAGAAACACCTTTAAAACTATCAATCGATTTATGCATTACACACTCATATAAATTGCGCAGAAAGTGAATTACACAAACTCTAACAGCAATGCCAGTGAGTTGGTACTAGTAGGGTGTACTGAGCCTACCCGTAATGCTTTAAGCAACAGGTAACTATCCGTACGTTGCAACACGCGAAGAGGAGGGTAGTAAATCACAAAGAGAAAAATGATAATGTAGTTTGCTAATAGAATTCACCGAGACGTTGTAATGCCCAAGCGCTATGTATTTTTCACTGCCCTTCCCTATGCCTATCCTATTTATAGACCACTACAAGAGGCCATTAGGGCTAGAGGTGACGAAGTAGCCTGGTTTTTGGAAGGAGAATGTCCCGATCTTTTGAAGCCTGATGAAATTCGCCTTCACTCTATTAATGATGTTGTTGAATACAACCCCTTAGCCATATTTGCGTGTGGAAATATCATCTATCACTTTTTGCCAGGTATAAAGGTATCAGTTTTTCACGGTTATCCGATTGGCAAGCGAGGGGAGAAGAGTAGCGCTACAGATGATCACTTCTCTATTCGCGGGTGGTTTGATATGTACTGTACTCAGGGGCCAAGTAGCACAGAGTATTTTAAGCAGCTTGAGGCTAAACATCAGTTTTTTAAAGTGTACCAAACAGGTTGGGCGAAAGTGGATGACTACTTTTCTCCATATAAGAAGGAAAACGATGTTCCCACTATTCTCTACGCCACCACTTTTTCTAAAGGCATTACCTCTGCTCCTGTACTTGTCGACACAATTAGTAGGTTAGTGAAAGAAAAGAAATGGAATTGGCGTTTAACATTTCATCCTAAATTTAACGATCAAGCACTATTAAATAGATATCGTGCGCTGGCAGACGAAAATAGTAACGTTACCTTTATTGATAATGTACGTCTCGAAGACTTTCAGCAATCAGATGTCATGTTGTGTGACAGCAGCTCTATAATTTTAGAGTTTATGATGATGAACAAACCTGTTGTCACTTATCGCAATACAAACCCTGGTCAACATTTACTTAATGTCACAGAAGTAAGCGAAGTAGAAAACGCCATTGAAACGGCATTAACGCGACCTGCATCATTAATGAAAGAGGTTAATGACTTTGCCCATTATCATGAAGCCTATAGAGATGGACGTAATTGCGAACGTATTTTAGATGCAGTCGATGACTTTAATAGTAACTATAAAGGTAAGATAAAAGCGAAGCCGCTTAACCTTTGGCGCAAGTTCCGGTTAAGGAATAAGCTGAAATACTGGAAATAGTTGGTATTTTGAGCGTTCAAAACGAATATGACACTTTTTTTAAAATAAGTGTTGACGTGAGCGCTCATTTCCCTAAAATGCGCATCCGCTTCGGGGGAAAAGCAAAACAGCAACCCTCCTGAAGTAAGTCTCTACTACCTACATAGGCCAGTAAAGACGGGAGTTTAGAAGAAACGCTTCAGAAAATAAATTTTCAAAAAGTGTTGACAACGAAAACTTCCAGCGTATAATGCGCATCTCACTCGAACAGGGTGAGTCACTAAGAAGCAACGGCTTCTAGTGAAT